>DASSBK010000193.1:0-33429 GCA_035698825.1 Gemmatimonadota bacterium | reverse complement strand
GCATTCCGGGACGACGAGATCGAGGACTTCGAGCGCAGCGCCGAGCTCGCCGCCGAGGCGACGTTCGGCATCACCACCGACTGGTCGCTGGTGGCGCGCGCTGCCTACCTCGACAACGTGCGCTCGGTGACCGGCGCGTTCAGCGCGACCGGCGCGGGCCTCTATCTCACTCGCCGGTTCTGAGGATCCCGTCGCCGATCCCGCGCGTCAGAGTACGCCGCTCAGGTAGGCGATCCCCATCGCGATCAGAATCGCCGCGCTGATCCGCGGCAGAGCGTGATGCCAGCGTTCCACGCGCTCACCGAGCCTTCCGAGTGCCGCGATGGAGAGCAGCGTCAGCGCGAGGATCGCCGCTCCGACCGTGAGCGCGTACGCCCCCATGACGCCCCAGCAGCTGGCTCGTCCCGCACACAGAGCGACGATCGCGAACTCCTCCTCGTGCGCGAAGCCCAGCACGAAGGCGAAGGCCGCGATCCCCCAGAGGCCATCACGGCCCCTTGCATCGCGCTGCCCGTTGCCATCGGAATCGGCATGCGAATGGCCACCGCGCCGCCACTGTACGACCCCCATGACGATCAGGACGGCGCCGGCGATCGGACCGACCCAGGCGGTGTCCGTGAGGTCCACCCATCGGTCGAGCAGCGCGAAGAGGGCGACCACGGCGAAGGAGGAGACGAGGTGGGCCCCCCCGATCAGGAGCCCCGCCAGCGTTCCCTCGAACCAGGGGCGTCGCCGACCCAGTGCATACGCCGCCGCCACGGGCCAACCGTGGCCGGGCTCCGTTCCATGCAGCGCGCCGATCGTCACGGCCGTGACGTAGGCGGCCTCCGCTCCCTCGATCATGGTCGCCTCGCCTGGTCCGGCTCACTCCCGGTCGGAGGCGGAAGCGGGGGCGGCGGGCGCGCCGAGATGGCGGGTGAAGAAGTCGGTCAGCGCGCCGAACAGCGCGATCCGGGCGGGCGAATCGCCGATCGCGTGGCCGCGGCCGGGGAACACGTGGACCTCGGGCGGGTGGCCGACGGCAATGAGCGCATCCACCAGGCGTTCGCTGTGCACCGGGTGGACGTTGTCGTCGGTCGTCCCCCACGCGAGGAAGAACGGGTCGGTCATGGCCTCGATGGCCGGCAGCACGGACGTCTCCTCGTACCCCTCCTCGTTCTCTGACGGCAGCTCCATGTAGCGCTCGGTGTACGCTGTGTCGTAGTCGCGCCAGTCGCTGACCGGCGCGACGGCCGCCGCCGCAGCCCACGCCTCCGGCTCCTGAACGAGCGCGCGGGCGGCCATGAAGCCGCCGTACGACCAGCCCCAGATCCCCGTGCGGGTCGAGTCGGCGGCAGGCTCGTTCCGCCAGAGCGCGCGCACGCACGCGGCCTGGTCCTCGCTCTCCAGGATCCCGAGCCGCTCGTGCACGAGCTCCACCCAGGCCTTGCCGCGCGCCCCCGTACCGCGCCCGTCGCAGGACCACACGAGGAACCCCCTCTGCACCATGAGCTGGTGCCACAGCCCCCGGCCGCGCGACAGCCAGTCGTCGACGACCGTCTGCGAGCCGGGACCCCCATAGGTATAGACGAGCACCGGGTAGCGGCGCTCCGGGTCGAAGTCCCGCGGCCGATAGAGCATCGCGGGCAGCGAATCCTCGCGCATGTCGCCGTCGTCGTCGATCGGGCGCACCCACAGGAACTCGGGCCGCACCAGGCCGTATTCCGCAAGGCGCCCGGGACCGTTCTCTTCGATCCACGCCAGCCGCTCGCCGGTGTCCGCGTCCCGCGTGGACACGGAGGGCGCTCGGGTCGCCGTGGACCAGGTGTCGACGTAGCGGTCGCTGCCGGGCGCGAAGGTAACCTGATGCCAGCCGGGCTCCCGGCTGACGCGCTGAAGCGGCGGGGACCCGGCGCGAGCCTCCGTGCCGCCCGCGGTGGATCCTTCTCGCGCAGCCGACCCGTCCAGGCGCGCCCGGTACAGATGCCGCTCGAACGGCCCTGAGACGTGGCCGGTGATGTAGAGCCAGCCCCCCTCGGCGTCCACGTGCGCGATCGAGGCCACCGACCAGTCTCCGGCGGTGACCGGATACTGGAGTCGTCCGCCGGCGTCGTATCGATACACGTGCTCGCGCCCCGAGCGCTCGCTCGTCCACAGGAAGCCGCCGTCCGGAAGCCAGATCGGGTCATCCCCGATGCCGACCCACTGGTCGTCCCGCTCGACGAACAGCGTGCGCGCCGCGCCGGTCGCCGCGTCCACGTCGAGAACCCGCAGCTCGTTCTGGCTCCGGGGCAGGACCTGGACGACCAGCCGTTTTCCGTCCGGCCGCCACGCGACTCTCGCCAGGTACCAGTCGGGACCCGAGGGCACGTCGATGCGGACGGCGGGCGCCGCCGAGTCGGAGGGCGCCAGGGAGTCCACGCGCGCCACCCACAGCCGCACGGTCGCGTTCGGGTCTCCCGGGCGTGGGTATCGCTGACGGCTGAGACCGCCGTGGGCGTCGCGATAATCCGTGAGCGCGAAGACCGGAACATCGGCCTCGTCGACCTCCGCGAACGCGATCCGCCTGCCGTCCGGCGACCACCAGTGCCCTCGCCTCCGCCCGAGCTCCTCCTGCGCGATGAATTCCGCGACGCCGTACGACACGGTGTCGCTCGCCCCGGTCGTCAGGCGGCGCGCCGCCCGCGTCTGCACGTCCAGGAGCCACAGGTCGCCGTCCCGCACGAACGCGATCCGCGTTCCGTCGGGGGAATAGCGGGGGTCGAACTCGGGCTCCGGAGTGTCGGTCAGACGCCGCGTCGTGCCCGCCGCCGTGTCGTGCTCGTAGAGGTCGCCCGAGACGGGGACGAGGATCCGGCTGCCGTCGGGGGACCACTGGTAGGACGTGATGCCCCGGGCCGAGAGGCGCAGGCGCTCCCGCAGCGCCTCCTCGGCTTCGCCGAACGTCTGGCGCTCGCCGCCCAGCAGGTCCTCGATTCCGAGAAGGCGCCGGCGCTCACCGGTCGCCGGGTCCGCCAGCCAGAGGGCGAGCACCTCGTCCCCCGTCAGCGAATCGCGCGAGGCGGGGGCCAGGAAGGCGACCGCGCTCCCGTCCGGCCGCCAGGTGATCTCGCGAAGCACCTCCCCGTCGGGGCCGGGAGGAGCGAAGATCCCCCGCACGGTGAGCGATTCGACGGGCGCCTGCGGCCCGGCGCCGGGCGGCGGGGTATCGCCGCGCTCGCATGCGGAGATCCCGATCGCCGCGGCGAGGCAAAGCGGTGCGAGGGAGCGCCTGCCGATCATCGGAGGCAACGCTAACGCGCGTGCGGTGCCGGCAGCAATCGCCCGCGTGTCGCGCGCGGACGCGCGGCCGGAGGTACAATCCCCGCTCGACCTCACGAAGGAGTCGCGGCGGTGCACACCCATCACGAGCACCGAAAGCCGATTGTCGAAGGGGATGCTTCGCCCGTCGGTAGTGGCGCGGGCGATCTCCACGCCGCGCCTCCGGCGCACGGACACGTAGCGCACGCAGGCGGCGATTCGGGCCCGCACGAAGCGCACGCAGGCGGCGATCCGGGCGCGCACGCCGGTCACAGCGTGGCGATGTTCCGGCGGAAGTTCTGGGTCTCACTGGCGTTGACGATCCCCACCCTCGTGTGGGGGCACATGCTGGCTCCCCTGCTCGGCCTCCGGGCGCCCGCGTTCCCGGGCTCGCAGTGGATCGCGCCGGTCTTCGGGACGGCGGTCTTCCTCTACGGCGGGTGGGTGTTCCTCGAGGGCGCGTGGCGCGAGTGGGGGCGTCGCCTCCCCGGCATGATGACGCTGATCTCGCTGGCGATCGCCGTCGCCTTCGGCTTCAGCCTGGCGGTCACGCTCGGCTTTCCGGGGATGCCGCTCTGGGAGGAGCTGGCGACGCTGGTGACGATCATGCTCCTCGGACACTGGATCGAGATGCGGTCGATCGCGCACGCCCGCGGGGCGCTCGCGGAGCTGGCGAAGCTCGTGCCCGACACCGCCGTCCGGATCACGGGCGAGGGCACCGAAGAGGTCCCCGTCGACGCGCTCCGCGAGGGAGACCTCGTGCTCGTCCGGCCGGGCGCGTCGATCCCCGCCGACGGCGTCGTGCGCGAGGGAGCGAGCGAGGTCGACGAGGCCCTGATCACGGGGGAGTCCCGGCCGGTGGAGAAGGCCGCCGGGGACGCGGTCATCGCCGGAACGATGAACGGCTCGGGCTCGCTCCGGGTCGAGGTCACGAAGATCGGGGAGGAGACCGCGCTCGCCGGGATCCTGCGGCTCGTCGGGGAGGCGCAGAAGTCGCGGAGTCACGCGCAGGATCTGGCGGACCGGGCGGCGTTCTGGTTGACCGTCGTCGCGCTCGGGGCCGGGCTCGTGACGCTCGTGGCGTGGCTCGTCCGCGGATCGGAGGCGGCCTTCGCGGTCGAGCGCCTCGTGAGCGTCCTCGTCGTCGCCTGTCCCCACGCGCTGGGACTCGCGATCCCGCTCGTCATCGCGATCTCGACCATGCTCGCCGCGCGCGGTGGGCTCCTCGTGCGGGACCGTCGGGGCCTCGAGCTCGCGCGCGAGCTCGACATGGTCGTGTTCGACAAGACCGGCACGCTGACGCGGGGGGAGTTCCGGGTCGTGGGGATCGCCGTCGCGGGGATCGCGGAGGACGAAGCGCTGGCGCTCGCCGCCGCCGTCGAGCACGACTCGGAGCACACGATCGCCCGCGGCATCGTGCGGAGCGCGCAGGAGCGGGGACTCGAGGTGCCGCGCGCCACGGGGTTCCTGGCGATTCCCGGGAAGGGAGCGCGGGCGCGCGTGGAGAGCCGGGAGCTTCTGGTCGGCGGCCCGGGGCTACTCAGCGCGCACGGGGTCGAGCTGCCCCCGGAGCTCGCCGCTGCGGCGGCGGATTCCGCGTCCGAGGGCCGCACGGTCGTGTACCTCCTCGAGGGGAACCGCGCGCTGGCGGCCCTCGCCGTGGCCGATGAGATCCGGCCGGAGTCGCGCGAGGCGGTGCGTCGTCTCCAGGCTCAGGGGATCGACGTGGCGATGCTGACGGGAGATTCGCAGACGGTGGCCGAGTCGGTGGGGAAAGAGTTGGGGATCGACGTGGTCTTCGCGGAGGTGTCTCCCGGCGAGAAGGTCGAGCGGATCCGGGAGCTCAAGGCGTTCGGCGGACGGATCGCGATGGTCGGCGACGGAGTGAACGACGCCCCGGCACTTCTCACCGCCGACGTCGGAATCGCGATCGGCGCGGGGACGGGTGTCGCGGTGGAGGCCGGCGACATCGTCCTCGTCCGGAGCGATCCTCGGGACGTCCCGCGTGCGATCGCGCTGTCGAAGGCGAGCTATCGCAAGATGGTGCAGAACCTCGGGTGGGCGGTCGGCTACAACGTGGTGGCGATCCCGCTGGCGGCGGGAGTGCTCGCCGGCCGGGGATTCCTGCTCCATCCGGCGGTCGCAGCGATCCTGATGTCGGCGAGCACCGTGATCGTCGCCCTCAACGCGCAGTTGCTGCGCCGGACGCGGCTGTAGGGGATCCCGGCGCTCAGTCCGCGGACCGCGGGCCCGACGCGGTCACTCCCGCATCGCGCAGGCGGCGCGCCAGCTCGATCCCCGCGGTCTCCCCCTCGGCCATCGCCTGGGTCACCTGCTTGCGCCCACCGTCGCAATCGCCCGCCGCGTACACGAAGGAAACGCTCGTCGCCTGCCGCTCGTCCGTGACGATGTAGCCGTCCCGATCCAGACGGCAGCCCAGTGCCGCGGCCACGTCTGTCCGGGGGAGCACGCCGGTGGCGATGAAGACGTGCGGGAAGGGCGCCGGGTCGTCGGCCGACGCGAATCGGACGCCGTCCGCGCCGCAGTGGTATTCCTCGAGCGGGGCCCGGTAGATGCGGACGCCCCACGCCTCGAGCCGCTCGGCGTGGGAGCCTCGGGGGGGCGGCTCGCCGTCGAGAAGGAGGTGGAGGTCCAAGGTGAAGTCGCGGAGCGCCTCGATCGTCTCGACCGCGTGCTCTCCGGATCCGACGACGGCAACGCGATGCCCCCGCACCTCGAGCCCGTCGCATATCACGCAGTAATGGACTCCGTGGCGAGTCTCGCCGTAGAGATTGCCGCAGCGGAGCTGCCGGTCCTTGACGCCGGTCGCGAACACGACGCCCCTCGCCCGCACGGGACCCTCGGTCGTGGCGAGGACGAATCCCGGCGGGCCGTCCGGGTCGATCTCGACCGCGGTCACGGCGGCGTCGACCATGGCCGCGCCCCAGCGCTCCGCCTGCTCGCGCCCCAGCCGGAGGAGCTCCTCGCCGGAGATTCCATCCGGGAACCCGAGGTAGTTGTGGTAGCAGGGCGCGTGCGCGGTGCGCGGGGTGCCGGCCTCGAGGCAGATCGCGCGCCGGTTCATGCGCGACGTCGCGAGAGCCGCGGCGAGCCCCGCCGGGCCGCCCCCCACGATGGCCGCGTCGTACGCGGTCAGCGGCCGCTGTCGGGATCGGCCTCCCGCTTCATGCCTTCGTGGTCTCCCCCCGGTCCGTGCACGTCCATCATCATCTGGTGCATCGCGCGATGCTGGGCGAGCATCTCGTCGAGGAGGGCGGCGATCGCGTCGACCTTCGCGTCCCCTGTCGCGGCGTGCATCTCGTCCTGGAGCTCCTGGAGGCGCGCGGCGTCCTGCTCGTGCTGCTGCATCATCGCCTCGTGGCGCTCCTTCATCGCTTCGTGATCCCGCGGCATGGGGCAGGTCTGGCCCGCGGGACAGGCCTGCTCGCCTTGCGGCTGGCCCTCCTGCTCCTGGGCGGCCGCGAAGCGAGGCGTGGCGAGCACGGCGAGGACGAGAACGAGAGGGAGCCAGTAAGGTCGCTGCATAGGGTTCCTTCGGCTGAATGTTCGAATCGGCCCGGAAGCCAAGATACGGCCGGGGGATGCCCCCGACATGATGGCTCTGAATACCCCTGAGGGGTATATTATGACGCATGAGAGCCGATTCGCCAATCGGACTCCCGGACATCCCGGGCTACCTCCGATCAGAGAGCCGGGGAAAGCTGATCCATCGCCTGCGGCGCATTGAAGGACAGGTGCGCGGGATCCAGAAGATGGTCGAGGAGGGCCGCTACTGCGTGGAGATCATGACCCAGATCGACGCCGCTGCCGCTGCGCTCGCACGCGTGCAGGACCGGATCCTGGAGTCCCATCTCCAGCACTGCGTGGCGGACGCGCTCAAGGGACGGGACGTCGGCGCGCGGCGCGAGAAGGTCGACGAGGTAGTGACGTTGCTCAGGAAGTATCGCCGGTCCGCGAAATGAACCGGACCATTTCTTCGGCCCGCTCGGCCGGCCGCTCGGTGCGTCTCCCGATCCAGGGGATGGACTGCGCGAGCTGCGCGGCGAAGATCGAGCGCGCGCTCGCCGCCGTGCCGGGCGTCGATCGCGCGGCGGTCAACTTCGCCGCCGAGGAGGCGACGATCACGCTCGCTCCGGGAGCCGCCCCCGACCTCGCAGCCAGGGTGCGGGACCTGGGGTACCGGGTTCGAGAGCGGGAGGTCGAGCTCGCGATCGAGGGGATGCACTGCGCGTCCTGCGTGCAGAAGGTCGAGCGCGAGCTAGCCGCGCTGCCGGGCGTCCTTGCCGCTACCGTGAACCTCGCCGCAGAGACCGCGCGCGTCCGCACGGTCCCCGGCGCCGTCGAGACCGGAGACCTCCTCGGTGCGTTGGAGCGCGCGGGATACGAGGCGCGCGAGATCGGCGACGCCGGGCTCGCGGAAGCGGAGCGGGAGGCGTCGCGCTCGTCCGAGCTGGCGTCGCTCCGCCGCCGCTGGCTCGTCGCCTTCGCTCTCTGGATCCCGTTCGGGATCTTCGAGATGGTTCCGCACCTCCTGATGCTGGCCGGCGTTCCGGTCCACGGCTGGCCGGCCCTTCCGCCCTGGCTCCAGCTCGTCCTCGCGACGCCGATCCTGGCCTACAGCGGCCGGCACTTCTTCGTCGGCGCCTGGAAGGGCGTGAAGCACCGTTCCGCGGACATGAACACGCTGGTCGCGACCGGCACGGGGGCCGCGTACGCGTACAGCGCCGCCGCCACCCTGGCGCCCGACGTGTTCCGGTCGGCCGGCATCGAGCCGCACGTCTACTTCGAGGCCGCGGCGACGATCGTGACCCTGATCCTGCTCGGCGCGTGGCTCGAGGTGCGCGCCAAGGGCCGGACGGGCGAGGCGATCCGGGAGCTCCTGGGCCTCCAGCCGGAGGCGGCCCGCGTGCGACGCGGCGGCGTCGAGGTCGAGGTGCCCGTCGAGCAGGTGAAGGTCGGGGACGTCCTCGTCGTGCGGCCGGGCGAGCGGGTGCCCGTCGACGGCGAGGTGATCGAAGGTCGATCCGCGGTCGACGAGTCGATGTTGACCGGGGAGTCCATGCCGATCGAGAAGCGGCCGGGCGACGCCGTGATCGGCGCGACGATGAATCGCGCGGGATCGTTTGCCTTCCGCGCCACGCGCGTGGGGTCCGACACGGCGCTCGCCAGGATCGTGCGCCTCGTCCGCGAGGCGCAGGGATCGAAGGCCCCGGTGCAGCGGCTGGCCGACCTGGTCGCCGGCTGGTTCGTGCCGATCGTCATCGCGGTCGCGCTCGCCACGTTCGCGATCTGGTTCGTCCTCGGCCCGGAGCCTTCGCTGACCTACGCGATCGTCGCCTCCGTGGCCGTGCTCATCATCGCCTGTCCGTGTGCCCTCGGCCTGGCGACGCCGACGGCGATCATGGTCGGGACGGGCAGGGGAGCGTCCATGGGAATCCTGATCAAGGACGCCGAGAGCCTGGAGGTCGTGCAGTCGGTGGACGTGATCGTCCTCGACAAGACCGGTACGGTCACGCGCGGAGAGCCGTCGGTGACCGACGTCGTGCCGGTCGAGGGGATGACGGCGGACGAGCTCCTGGCGATCGCCGCCGCCGCCGAGCGCGGCTCCGAGCACCCGATCGGCGAGGCGATCGTGCGGGAGGCCGAAGCCCGGGGACTCGCGGTCCCGCGCGCGACGGAGTTCGCGGCGCTGGCCGGCCGGGGCGTCGAAGCGGAGGTCGGGGGGCGGAGGATCGTCATCGGCACGGCGGACATGCTGGCGATTCACGGCGTGGAATCCGCCGCCGAAGGGGAGCGGGAACGTGCCGGGCAGCTCGCCCTCGAGGGCAAGAGTCTCGCGTGGGTAGCGGTGGAAGGCAGCCCGGTGGGCTTCCTCGCGGTCGCCGATACCGTGCAGGAGGGATCTGCGGAAGCCGTGCGCGCGCTCAGGCGGCGCGGCCTCGAGGTCGTCATGCTGACCGGGGACGGCCGGCGGACGGCCGAGGCGATCGCGAAGCGGGTGGGGATCGACTCCGTGCTGGCGGAAGTACAGCCGGAGGAGAAGGCCGCGCGGGTCCGCGAGCTCCAGGACTCCGGCAAGCGGGTGGCGATGGTCGGCGACGGCATCAACGACGCGCCCGCTCTCGCCCAGGCCGACATCGGGATCGCGATCGGCACCGGCACGGACGTGGCGATCGAAGCCGGCGACATCACGCTGATCCGGCCCGATCTCCGCGGGGTCGCGCAGGCGATCGCGCTCTCGGCCCGCACGATGCGGACGATCAAGCAGAACCTGTTCCTGGCGTTCGTATACAACGTCGTCGGCATCCCGATCGCGGCTGGAGTGCTGTGGCCCTGGACGGGAGTCCTGATGGCCCCGTGGGTCGGGGCGCTGGCGATGGTGCTCTCCGACGTCACCGTCATGGGAAACTCGCTCAAGCTTCGCACCGCACGACTGGAAACGCCGTGAGCCCCACCGACTGGATCGTCACGCTGACATGCGCGGCACTCATCGGCTTCGAGCTTTGGTTCTTCCTGGGAACGTCGCCCCGCGGAGGTACGACCGTGTGACACGTCCATCGTTCGTATTGGTCCTAACGCTTATATTTGTACAAGGTACGCTGACGGCACAAGAACACGAGCACGCAGGAGTCGACTCGGTGGCCGGAGATTCGGTCCCGATATCCACTGCTGGCAGGATGGCTGCGATGCGGCCGGGTCCGATCGGCGAACCACGCAATCGCGAGAGCTCGGGGACGGCCTGGCTCCCCGATGCCAGCCCCATGCACGCCCTGCACGGCCAGGGGGCGGGTTGGGAGCTCATGCTCCACGGCAGTCTCTACGTCCACTACCTCGACGACGGGGGCGACCGCGGCAGGGAGCAGTTCGGGTCCACGAACTGGGCCATGGGGATGGCGCGTCGGCCGGTTCTGGGGGGAGACATGACCCTGCGCGCGATGCTGAGCGCGGACCCGGTGACCTCGGACGAGTGCGGCTACCCGGACCTGCTCGCCACGGGCGAGTTCTGCGACGACGAGCCGCTCCACGACGAACAGCATCCCCACGACGTGTTCATGGAGCTGACCGCCGTTTACGAGCGCGCGGTGGCCGGGAACCTCGCGGTCCAGCTCTATGCCGGCCCGGTGGGTGAGCCGGCGCTGGGACCCGTCGCCTTCCCGCACAGGATCTCTTCGTTCCCCAATCCCATCGCTCCCATCGGTCATCACTGGCTCGACTCCACCCACATCGCGTTCGGCGTCGCGACAGCGGGCGTCTACGGACGGACATGGAAGGCCGAGGCGTCGCTCTTCAACGGCCGCGAGCCCGATGGGGACCGCTTCGATCTGGATCTCGACGCTCTCGACTCCTATGCGGGTCGACTGTGGTTGCTGCCTACCGAGGGTTGGGCGCTCCAGATATCCGCCGGCCGCCTGAACGACGTGGCCGTCCACGAAGTCGGCGGTCCGCGTAGCGCCCTGACGCGCGTGACGATGTCGGCCACATACCACCGCCCCCTCGCTCGCAGTGGCCTGTGGGCGAACACGATGGCGTGGGGACGGAACCGCGAAGGAGGCAACGCCACGCAGGCCTTTCTCCTGGAGACGGAGGTCAATCTGGCCGAGCGCGACGTATTCTACGGCCGCCTCGAAGTCGTCGAAAAGACCGGGACGGACCTGGTCCTCCCCGAAGATTTCGAAGCGCGGCGGTTCACGGTCGGCAAGATGGGGTTGGGATACGTGCGACAGCTGGCTCCGGTAGCCGGGCTGGCGCCCGGTCTGGGCGCGGGCGTGACGCTGGCCCGGATTCCGGCCGGGCTCGAGTCCTTTTACGGCTCGCGGAGTCCGACCGGTCTCCAGATCTTCTTCCGCTTGCGCCCGAAGCCGATGGATTCGGCCGAGCACGCGCACTGACGACAAGTGGGCAGGAGGCCCCGCGCGCGCTAGACCAGCGTCATTTCGGGGGCTGCCTCCCGCGTCGGTGAGAAAGGCGACGGGGCTAGCGGGGGGTGAACTCGATGCGGACGTCGTCGATGTAGTAGGTGCGCGGGAACTCGGAGGTGCCCCACACTCCGAGCGAGACCCACAGCTCGCCGCCCGCGCCGGCCGTGGCCGTAAAGGAATGGGTCTTGTCCAGCCACACGACGCCGCTCTCCTCGTCCTCGCCGGTCGACGTGTCGCCCTGGAAGGTCAGGTCGCCCGCCAGCTCTGGGTTTTCGGGATCGACGCCGGCGATGATCGTCCACGTGTTGACGTCGCCGAAGTCCGACGTTCCGAAGGCATACGTGACCTCGACGTCATACGTCACTCCGGGCTCGAGATCGAAGGCGCGCTCGATCCAGATCTTCCCGGCGTCGTTCAGGTTGTCCAGGTCCAGCCGGACCGACCACGCACCGTCGTCGGCCGCTTCCTGGGTCCGCTCGATCGACCATTCGATCGGCGGGTCGTCGAGGTCCGTGCCGTCCGCAACGAAGTCGTCGAAGCCGGACTCGAACGAGGTCTCGAAGACCACGATCCCGTCGGGACCCGTCGTCGAGTCCTCGGCGCAGGCGGCCACGACCGACATCCCGAGGCCGAGAAGTCCGGAGTGGATTCGCATCGGAGAGAGGATACCGTTCCCGAGGCGGAGGCGCGGTACGGGGTCTGACGAGCTAGCGGGGGTAGGGCAGCGGAATCAGCAGCGTGAAGAGGGCCCCGCCCAGGAAGACCGCGCCCGCGAGGGCCAGGTAGAGGTCGTGGCCGATGAAGGCCGGCACCGTGATTATGGCTCCCAGCAGGAAGCTGCCGAGCGCGATCCAGGGACGGATGGGGATCAGCCGGGCGAGGACCTGCGCGCGCATGGAGGGCCAGGCTAAATCCGCACTTCCCGCTTGGCAAGACCGCCCGCCCCCGATACCCTGGCGACATGACAGGCGCGCTCTCGATCGTGGCGCTCGCACTCTCCGCGGCCCTGCTCGCGGGAATGATCTTCGTGCTGGTCCTTCTGCGGAAAGGAGAGGGACCTCGGTACGGCGCGAGCAGAGCGTACGACGCGAATCGACGGGAGGCGCTGCGCGTGCTGACCGGAGAGGACGTGGATCGCGTGCCGGGCGATCAGTGGTTCGATCCGAAACGGAGGCGGCCGGTCCCCGGCGATCCCGTCGCGAAACCCTTCCGGGAAGCGGTGTCCGAGGCGCTGCGTGCCATCGTCCCCGGCGGCGGCGATCTATCGCTCGACGAGCGCGGGCGAGCGTGGCTGGCAGGGGAGCGGGCGTGGGTTCTGGCGGCGGCGTCGACGGCGGAGCTCCGCGAAGCGGATCTCGACGAGCTGAGCGCCGATGCCGCGCTAGTGGTGGGGCTCGTCCTGTTCAACCCCGAGCCGCCGGGCGGAGACGCGAAGCGGGTGGCGCTTCCGATCCAGGTCCTGTTCCCCGCCCTCAGGAGCGCGGGCCGCGCGGACCTGGTGACCCGCTTCGAGGAGCTGCGGGACTCCGAAACCGCTGGCCCGGGGACCTAGCCCTCGGCGACGGCTGTCAGGAACTGCGCGGCGAACGCCTCGGGGCCCACGGGGGAGCCGGTCGCGCGCTCGGCGAGCTCGTCGTAGTGCCACGTGGCGCCGGGTCGGAAGATACTCTCCAGCAGCCAGTCCCCGACCCCCGTCTCGCCACAGTACGTCGGCCGGCCGTCCAGGACGTCCACACGCAGCCGCTCGTCGATCTGGGAGGCGAAGCACTCGCCCAGCATGTAGTTGTGGTAGTAGACGGGCGCGCTGACCACGTGGATCTTCGCCGCATAGTCGGCCGCGCCCGCGGGCCGCTCGGGGGCGGCGAGCCCCTGGAACCGCTCGACCAGCTTCCACCACAGCGCGTTCAGGTCCTGGCCGGGATCGGCGTAGAGCTCCTTCTCGAAGCCGCGCATGACCATCGCCCAGCGCGAGAAGACGAGCATCTGGCCCCTCGTCTGCCGGACCGCCGGTTCCCGCAGATCGCCGCTCGCGCCGGCGTCGACCACGGCCATCACGCGCAGCCAGTCCGGATCCCGGGAGAGCCTGCCGAACAGCATCGCGATCGCCTCGGTCGTCAGCGTGTGCGCGGGGCGGCGCAGATCCCAGGGCAGATCCCGGGAGATGCCTTCGTCGTAGACGGCGTGCCCCAGCTCGTGGAGCGTGGTTCCCATCCAGCGCTCGTTGGGACGCAGGTTCAGGAGAATCCGGACGTCGCCTTCGCGATCGATGTCGGTGGCGAAGGCGTGCTGGTCCTTGCCCTCCTCCTCGTACAGGCTCGAGCGCTCGAGGATTCCCTCGACGGGCAAGCCGATGCCGGCGTAGAAGCGGCGGGCGATGTCCACGAGGTCCCGCTCGCGATACACCGCGTCGAGGTCGATGCCGTAGATCGAAGGCATCTCCTGGAAGAACCCGTTCTGGTAGTGCCAGGGCCGGAGTCCCGTCTGTTCCACGCCGTGGAGCTCCGAGAGCTTCCCGTCGATTTCATCCTTGAGCTCGCCGAACGCCGAGTCGGTGAGCGCCACCAGCCGGTCGAAGAGGCGGTCGATCGACGCGGGCTCCTGCTCGCCGATCCCCAGCTTCATGTGATAGTAGTCGGCGTACCCCACGGCGCGGGCGGCCTCGTTGCGGAGTCCGACCAGCTCGTCCAGCCTGCCCGCCACGACGGGACCGACGGACTTGAGGCCCTCCCAGGAGGCCTCGAGTACGGCGGGATCGCGCGCCGTGGACAGGGCGATCTCGAGATCGTTGAACGTCCGCCGCTCGCCGCCGACCACCGGCCGGAAGGTGGAGAAGTCGCGCTCGATCCCGGTGGAGAGCCGGTTGATCCGCTCGCCGAGCGCCTGGTCGACCTGGCGCGGAAGGGCCTCCAGGTAGAGGAGATCGACGGTCCGGTCTGCGATCGGATCACCGGACGGCGCCTCGCGCGCCCGCCGGATCTCTTCGAAGAGATGGGGTTGGCGATACCGGCGGTCGATGCGGTTTCGCAGCTCTTCGAGCCGCCGGTAGTCGTCCTCGCGGCCGGTGACCGCCGCGTCCCACCACGCGCGGTTCACTTCGATGGTCAGCGGACGGAGCGCGGCGAGGAGATCGAGGATCGAGTCGGTCATGGGGCCGCAAGATAGAGGTTCACCGGAGCCGGGGTCAGGCCATCGATTTGACGGGCCGGGTCGGTGGGCCGAGAATCCGGACGTGCGGCGGCCGCCGATCCTCCTGCTCCTCTTGCTTCTCGCATCCGCGCTGGCGTGCGGGCCGGGCTCCGAGAGCGCGGAGGACGCCGCGTCGCCGCCGGATTCCGTTCCGCGCGAGCGGCTCGTCGTCCTGACCGCCGGGCCGCTCCATCTCGAGCCCGACCCCGCATCCCCCGGCGTCCTGGACGTGCAGGCCGGCGCGATCCTCGATGTCGTTCCCGAGGGCCCGGCCGAGACGGGCTGGGTTCGGGTCGCCACGTGGGACGATCGCCGCGGATGGATCCCGGTCTCGCGCCTGATGGAGCAGTCGCAATGGGCGCACTACGGCCAGGCTCTAGGAGGGATTGCGCCGACACTGGTCCGCGTCGCGTATCCGGTCGAAGGCGGCGTCTGGGCCGTCGAGGCGCCGCTGGGGACGCCGGGAATCACACCCGCGTCGACGGCATGGCTCGTGGGAGATTCCGCGCTCGGCACGAGGGTCACCGCGATCGACTCCCTCGAGGACATCTGCAGCGGCGAGCTTCATCGGTTCGGCATTCTGGACGCACCCTTCGTCGGCGGAGACCTCCCGCGCCTCGAGGAGGGCCGGCTGGTGACGCCGTCCGGAAGCCGTCCCACGACCCGGCGGCTGGCGTTGGGGCCGCTCGATCCCGGCGCCGAGCTGAGGGGGCTCCTGGGGGCCGCGGCGCGGGAGGTGGCGCCGCCGGGCTCGGACCCGGAAGCCGCGTCGGTGGAATGGGCCGCGCTGGGAGAAGAATCCGCGTGGGCGTCGCTGTCGTGGCCAGCCGTGGACCCCCCGACGGGACGCGCGCAGCTCGCGTCGGCCGTCCTCTTCCGGCGCGGCCCGAGCGGGTGGGAACGGGTCGCCGCCCTGGGACCGTCTCCGTCGAGTGCGGAGATCCCGACTCCCGGCTGGAGACCGGTAGGCGCCTTCGCCACCGGCCCCTCGGACTTCCCGACCATTCTCCTCCTCGAAGCGCTCGAGTTCGAGGGCGCGCACCTCGAGATCTGGATCGAACGCGGCGGGCGGTACGAACGTATTTATGAGGGGTACTACTGGGGCTGCTGAGTGTTGCCGGGACGGTTGCGCTTCGATCCGGGTCGTGGGTATGCTTGCCCGACTTCGATCTCATGGCGCATAGCACACATACGGGAGGGCGTGATGGAGCAGACGTTCAAGGAATTCAAGAAGGGGGTGGCCGATCGTCTCAAGGGAGCTCGTGGCGAGCTGACGCAGGCGCAGCTCGCGGAGATCACGAAGTACACCCAGCAGATGATCAGCCGCTACGAGAGCGGACGCGTGCCGAAGGCCTTCTGGTTCCTCGCGGAGCTGTCGGCGGACGCGGGCCTGGACGTGAACTACATCCTGACGGGCCGACGCCGCCGAAAGCCCGGCGCCAAGAAGCTGAACAAGTCGGCCGCCCCGAAGCGGTGAGCGCAGGCACGGGACGCTGAGGTGTCCCGCTGGATCAATTGCGGGACCCTCCTGGCGTTTCTCGGCGTGCTCGTCTTCGCGTTCCTGGGAATCGCCCTCTTCCAGATCCTGTGTCACGGCCCTGCGGGCGGGCCGGGGAACGGCTGGATGCGATTCCCCGGCTGAGCGCGCCCTCCGCCGGCTTCCCTCCCGATATCGCACGCACGGTCCAGGCGCTCATCCCCCCTCGTTCGATCCTCGACCCCGCACCAGCAGGAATACCGGCACACTGGCCGCGAGCAGGAGCAGGGATCGGAGACTGTTGCTCCGATCGCCGACGATGGACGCCACCAGGAACGCGATCGACCCGGCCAGAGCGACCCCGGTCGTCCACGGGTAGCCCATCGCGCGGAACGGGCGCGGGGTAGACGGCTCGCGTCGGCGCAGGACGAACACGGAAGCGAACGACAGGGCGTAGTTGGCGACGAAGAAGAACGCGAGCAGGGCGAGGATGGTGTCGAAGGTGTTGGTCGCGATCAGGAGGAGCGCCAAGCCCGTTCCCAGGAACAGTGCGGTCGTCGGCGTGCCCCCGGCGTTGACCCGGGTCGCCGCGGGAGGGAGCAGGCGATCCCTGCCGAGCGCGAGCGGCACGCGTGAGGCGATGAGCTGGTTCGCGTTCGCGGCCGCGAGCAGCGACACGATCATGAGGATCCGGATGACGGTGTCCCCCTGCGCGCCGAAGACGACCGTCGCGGCGGTGGCCGCGACGAACGGATCTCCCGCCATGCGGCCGATCGGGACCGCGCGAAGGAACGCGACGTTGAGCGCGAGATACAGGCCCATGACGAGAAGGACGCCGCCGATCGTCGCGCGCGGGATGCTGCGTCCGGGGTCCTTCATCTCCTCGCCGAAATAGATCGCCCCCGTCCAGCCGTCGTACGTGAAGATCACGGCCTGGAAGGCGATCACGAAAGCGGTCAGGAGAGCGAAACCCGCGGGCAACGACCCGGCGGGAGTCGCCTGCGAGGAGTCGAAGGGAAGGATCAGGATCGCGGCCACGAGTCCGAGGAGCGCGAGGGCCTTGAGGAGGCTGGTGAGCTGCTGAGCCGCGTCCCCGACCCGGATCCCGCGCCACTGGAGGAGGGCGAAGGTCAGGACCACGCCCGAGGCCACGAGGGCGGAGTGGCCTTCGAGAGGCGGGATCAGCGGCCCGGCGTACTCCCCGATGACGATCGACACCGCCGCGGTGGTTCCGCAGGTGGAGATCCAGTCGGACCATCCCACGAGGAACCCCGGGAATCGACCCAGAGCGCGGCGGACGAAGACGAACTGGCCGCCCGAGAGGGGGATCATCGCGCCCAGTTCGCTGAGCGAGATCGCGCCGAGGAGAGCGTAGAGCCCTCCCGCGACCCAGGCGACGAGGAACAGAGGAACGGATGGAAGCTGCGCCGCCACCGCTCCGGGCGTGCGCAGGATGCCGACCCCGATCGTGTTTCCGACGATGACGGCCAGGCCGAAGGCGACGCCGAGGACCTGGAGCAGTCGCCCGCTCAGGGAATCAGCGATCCACGTCGGCGTAGATCGAGATCACCTTGTCGATGAACTCCAGCGACTCGTCCCACGGGCGCTGGAACGTGTTCCGCCCGATGATCGACCCGAACCCTCCGCCGTCACGGATTCCCCGGATGTCGTCGTAGAAGGCCTCCGAGCTCGTCTTCGATCCGCCGCTGAAGATCACGATCCGCTTGCCGGCGAACGCCGCCTGCACGACGTGCCGCACGCGGTCGGCCACGGTGGATCTCGGGATGTCGAGCTCCTCGTAGATCTTCCTGGCCTTGTCCTCGTACAGGTGATCGGAGGGCAGTTTGACCTTGACGATGTGCGCTCCCATCTGGCAGGCCAGGTGGGCGGCGTACGCGCAGACGTCGAGCGCGGTCTCCCCGGCGGTGTCTTCGATTCCCGAGCCCCGCGGGTAGGACCACACCACGACCGCAAGGCCCGCGGACTTGGCCTGCTCGGCGATGAACTGGAGGTTCTCGTACATCTCCTGCCGATTCGCCGAGCCCGGGTAGATCGTGTAGCCGATGCCCACGCAGCCCAGCCGCACGGCCGCCTCGACGGATCCCGTCACGGCGGGGATCGGGTCGTCGTCCGACCACAGCAGGTCGTGGTTGTTGAGCTTGAGGATGAGCGGCAGCTGGCCCGCGAAGTTTCCGGCCACGGCCTCGATGAACCCGAGCGGCGCGGCGTATCCCGACATGCCGGCCGCAAGCGCGAAGCGCGGATGGTACTCCGGATCGTACGCCGGCGGGTTCACCGCGAACGACCGATCGGGGCCGTGCTCGAAGCCCTGGTCGACGGGAAGGATTACGAGCCGGCCCGTGCCGCCCAGCCGTCCCTGGGCGAGCAGCCGCGCCAGGTTCGCCTTCACGGACGAGTTGTCGCTGGGATAGTAGGAGAGGATCTCGCTCACGCGAGCCGTCATGGCGCCAGACGCGAGCGGCTCGGCGGTGGCGGTGCCGTGGTCGTTACGGCTCAAAGGGGTCGCTCCTTTCCGGAGGTCGTGGACCTCCTAAGCGGTGATGGCGGTCCGGCGCTCGCCGGCCAGCAGGCCCTCGATGGCCGATACCTCGTAGCGGCTGCCGATGATGAGCGGCGTCCGGACATGGAGGCCGTCGGGAACGATGGACAGGATCCGCTCTCGTCCGTTGGAGGCGGCGCCCCCCGCGGCTTCCGCGAGGAACGCGAGCGGAGCGGCCTCGTAGAGGAGGCGCAGCTTGCCGTTCGGGTTCCTGGCGTCGCCGGGATAGAAGAAGACACCGCCGCGCAGGAGCGCCCGATGGAAGTCCGCCACCAGCGCCCCGATGTAGCGCAGGGAATACGATCGCCCGGCGCTGCCGCCGTGCGAATGGCTGGTCACGAACTCGCGGAACGCCGGATCCCAGGCGTCGAGCCGAGCCATGTTGGCGGAAAATTCCTTGCCCTGCTCGGGCATCCGGATGTTCGGATGGCTCAGGAAGAACTCACCGACGGCGGTGTCGAGCGTGAAGCCGTGCACGTTCTCACCGACCGCGTAGACGAGCATGCACTGGGGACCGTAGAGCACGTAGCCCGCGGCCACCTGCTCGGTGCCGGGCTCGAACACCTCCTCCGGCTTTCCATGGGTCTTCCCGGTCGATTTGCGACGGACGCTGAAGATCGTCCCGACCGCCCCGTCGACGTCGAGGTTGGACGAGCCGTCCATCGGATCGTAGCACAGGACGTGCTGGGCGCGCGGGCAATCCTCGTCGAGATGGAAGATGTCCTCCATCTCCTCGCTGATCAGCGTGCAGAGGAGTCCCGAGCCGCGGAAGTGCTTGGTGAACACTTCGTTGGCGAACCAGTCGAGCTTGTGGACGGATTCGCCCTGCACGTTGACGCCGCCCTGCATGCCGGCCAGCGCACCGAGACCCACCTCGGCGAGCTCGGCGCGGATCTCCTTGCAGGCGGTGGCGACCTGGGCCAGGATCGAGGCCACGGGTCCGCCTCCGGGCGTGTGCCCCTCGACCTCGCGGAGGAGGTGCTGCGTGAGCGTCAGTCGGTGGTCGTCCATGGCCCGAGATTGTAAGGGCCGGCCGGGAGGTCTGCCAGCCGCGCCGATCCCGTTTCGAGGGGCGACGAGGGCGGCGCCGGCGGGTAGCTTGCTGGCATGCGCAGGCTCCTCGAGTTCCATCGCTCGCCGAACTCCGTCAAGGTCCGGATCGCCCTCGAGTTCAAGGGGCTCGAATACGAGACCGAGGAGATGTTCTCCGCCGATCGCGAGCCGATCGTGCGGGCGGGAGGCTGGCCGCTCGTGCCGATCCTGCTCGACGGCGGGGTCGCGATGCGCGACTCTTCGGCGATCCTCCACTATCTGGAGGCGAACTACCGGGACGCGCCCTCGCTGACGCCCGATTCGCGGGACGACATCCTCGCCGCCGAGACGCTGCTCGCCAACCTGCTGCCCCAGATCGGGCGCGCACAGTGGAGCGTGCAGGGCGAGATCTCGAAGTCGCCGGAGGAGCGTGACGCGGGCCGGATCGCGGGCGGGCGCGGGGCGCTGGTCGAAGCGCTCGAGCGCCTCGAGCACCGACTCTCGCGCAGGGCTTGGCTCGTCGGCGAATCGATGTCGATGTACGACGTGATCCTGGCCTGCATACTGATCCCCGCCGCGCCCCCGCGGGAATTCGTCGCCGAGAGCGCCATCTACCGGTTCTTCGACGAGCACTTCGGGATCGAGGACGAGCGCCCGCGGGTGATCGAATGGGTACGCCGCGTGCTGGCGCACGACACGGGCGCCCACCGGCTGGCTGCCCGCTAGCGCGCTACGCCACTCGATTCCGCGCGATCGCCCGGCTCACCATCCGAGCCGAGCCCCGCACCGCCACGGTGAAGCCGAAGAACGAGCCGAACTCGCGCGTGGCGGGAAGGCTCGTGATGAACAGGCCCGGCACGCTCGACTGGAGGAAGTCGTCGAGGACGGGGGAGCCGTCGCGCCGTTCGATTCGCGGAAGCAGGTTCCCCGCCCTGAGGAATGGGACGCGCTCCAGGTCGACCTTGTAGCCGGTCGCATAGAGCACGTGATCGACCGCGATCGAGTCGCCGGCGTCGAGCCGCACCACGAGCGCGTCGTCGCGGAGCTCGCTGGTTTCGATTCGCGTGTGCGGCCGGATCCGGATCTCGGGACGACGCACCCGGGGCTCCAGCCAGGGCTCGAGCTTGAGACGCCCCTCGGCGAAGAAGCGGGCGTTCAGCTCCGCGCGCTCGGTCTCCGGCATTCTGCGATACCAGGAGGGCTCGTCGGCGATCCGGTCGAGCGCGGGCTCGACCCAGGACCATTCCGATGGAGCGAAGGCCGGCGTCGCGTGCCGGTGGCAGACATGGATCTCGGCGGCGCCCGCCTCGGCGAGGAGCGCGGCCGATTCCAGGGCGCTCTGCCGGCCGCCGACGATCAGGACCCGCCGTCCCGCGAAGCGATCCGGCGCCACGAAGTCGCAGGTGTGAGAGCTCCTCGTCCCGGGCACGCGCTCCGCGAGCTCCACGGATACGTGCGCGAAGCACGCGTAGCCGAGCGCGAGGACCACCCGCTCCGCCGTCACCGCCGAGCCGTCGTCGAGCATGGCGACGAAGCGGTCCTCGCGCCGATCGAGCCGGACCGCCTTCGCCCGCCGCGCGCGGATCCCCTTCGTCTCCTCGAACCAGCCGGCGTACTCCAGATACGTGTCCAGGGCGAGCGGCTCGACGTCCGCGGGCGCCTGCCCGCGGGTCGCGAGGAAGCGCGCGATCGTGGCGTCCCCGGCAGGATCCAGGTGCCAGTCGCAGGCCGAGCGGAGCAGCATTCCCGCGGGCATGTGACTCCGCCAGAACGACATCGGCTCGCCGATGACGATGTGGGGGATGCCGCAATCCTGCGCCTCGGCGGCCATGGCTAGCCCGAACGGGCCCGCGCCCACGATCAGGAGCGGAGTCCGCACGTCCTTCGGGATCGCCCGTCGTCGATCGTGGCCGTTCGGGATCGCCCGTCGTCGATCGGCGCGGCCCATCACCTCGCGCCGGACAGAAGCGACGCCGCTCGCCGGTCGACCAGCCAGGCCGGAGGGCCGCCAGCCGGATGGATCCCCTGGGCAGGTCGGAGTGCGGCATCGCCCGGCTCCTCGAGCACCGCACGCAGGGCGACCGCCTTGTCCTCTCCCGCCACGACGAACACGGCCGCGCGCGCCCCGTTGAGCGCGGGGAGCGTGAGGGTCAGGCGGTCGACCACGGGATCGGGCGTCGCGGCCTCGCCCTTCCGGACCGCAGCGACCAGCCGGTCGGTGAGCCCGAGCGCCGCGGATCCGGGGAACAGCGAGGCGACGTGCGCGTCGGCTCCCATCCCGAGGAAGGCGAAGTCGAACCGCGGCGGCTCGCCGCGCGCCAGCGCCTGCTCCGTGCGGAGGGCCGCCTCGTGCCGGACGGCCTCGCGCTCCGGGTTCTGGTCCTCTCCGCGCATCCGGTGGATCTGCGCGCAGGGGATGGGTACCCGGTCGAGGAGCGCCTCCCGCGCCACGCCGTAGTTGCTGCGCGGGTCGTCGGGCGGGACGCAGCGCTCGTCCGTCCACCAGACGTGGACACGCTCCCAGTCGATCCGCGGCGAGAAGGGCTCGCCCGCCAGGAGCCGGTAGACCGCCGGCGCCGTGGATCCGCCGGTCAGGATCACGTCGAAGCGGGGACCTCGGGAAGCCTCGGACGCGGAGGCGAACCGCTCGGCGGCATCGGCCGCCAGCGACGCGAGGTCGGCGTGCACGGCGGGGCGGGCGCGGCCGGCGCGGCTCAGGCCAGCTCGCGCCACGCGTATCCGCGCCGCGCGATCAGGCGCGCCGCCGCCTCTGGCCCCGAGCTTCCCGCGGCGTAGTTGGGGAGCTCGGGCGCTTCCCCGGACTCCCAGGCTTCGAGGATCGGCTGCACGACCCGCCACTGGGCCTCGACCTCGTCGGCGCGCGTGAACAGCATCGGATCGCCCTGCATGGCGTCGAGCAGCAGGGTCTCGTACGCGTCGGGCAGCTCGACTCCGAACGCGGCCTCGTAGTCGAAGTCCATCCGGACACGCGACGTCCGCATGCCCTCGCCCGGGACCTTGGCCGAGAACGTCACCCGGATGCCCTCGTCGGGCTTGAACCGCAGGATGATCTCGTTCGGCGCCACGGACTCGTCGCTCTGGCGGAAGATCGAGTGCGGCGTGCGCTTGAAGTGGACCGCGATCTCGGTGACGCTCCGCTCGAGCCGCTTCCCCGTCCGGAGGAAGAACGGCACGCCGGCCCAGCGCCAGTTCTCGATCCGGAGCTCCAGCGCAACGAAGGTCTCGGTCGTCGAATCGCGAGCGATTCCGTCGATCTCGCGATAGCCCGGGACCGGCTCGCCCTCCACCTTCCCGGATCCGTGCTGCCCGCGAACGACCCGCTGCTCCACCTCCTCGGGAGACAGCGGTGCGATCGAGCGCAGCACCTGGACCTTCTCCTCCCGCACCGATTCGGAATCGTACGCCACGGGGGGCTCCATCGCGGTCAGCGTCAGGAGCTGGAGCAGATGGTTGGCGATCATGTCGCGCAGGGCACCCGTCGCGTCATAGAAAACGGCGCGGTCCTCCACGCCGATCGTCTCGGCCGCCGTGATCTCCACGTACTCGATGTAGTTCCGGTTCCAGAGGGGCTCGAACAGCATGTTCCCGAAACGGAGCGCCAGGATGTTCTGGACCGTCTCCTTCCCGAGGAAATGATCGATGCGGTACACCTGGGTCTCGTCGAACACCTGTCGGATCTCTTCGTTGAGAGCGTGCGCGGACTCGAGGTCGCGGCCGAATGGCTTCTCGACGACGATCCGCGTCCAGCCGCGGTCGTCGCCGGTGAGGTCGACCGATTCCAGGCCGCGCACGATCCGCGGCGCTAGCGAGGGCGGGACGGCGAGATAGAACAGGTGGTTCCCAAGGGACGATTCGTCCTCTCCCAGCGACTTCAGCCGGTCGGCGAGCCGGGAATAGGCGTCGTCCTCGGTCAGATCGGCGGCGAGATAGCCGAGCCGGCCGACGAATGCGGCCCACTCCTCGTCGGTGGGAGGATCGTCGGAGAACTCCTCGAGCGCGTCCCGCATCGCGCCCTGGAACCCCTCGTCGCCCAGATCGTCGCGTCCGATCCCGAGGATCGAGAAGCAGTCGTCGAAGCAGCGCTGCCGCTGGAGACGCCACAGCGCGGGCATGAGCTTGCGGCGCGACAGGTCGCCGGTCGCGCCGAAGATCACGAGCGCGCAGCCGCCCGCTTTGGGCAGCGGCACGCGGCCGGCGCCCTTCGCGGCAGCCTCCGTCTCGGGGGCCGCGCGGACGACGCGCTCGATCACCGGGCGGTCTCCCCGGCACCGCGCGCGAGCTCGGCCCAGTCCGTGTGGACGGGAGGCGAGTCGGGGGAGTCGATCCGGCGGTACGTGTGCCCCCCGAAGTAGTCCCGCTGGGCCTGGGTCAGGCTCTGGGGGAGCCGCGCGGTGCGGTAGGCGTCGACGTAGGCCAGCGAGGCGCCCATGCAGGGCGCGGGAATGCCGCGCCGCTGGGCCTCGCCGAGGGCGCGCCGCAGCCCGGCCTGCGCGCGCTCGAAGCGCGAGCCGATCTCGGCGTCCAGGAGCAGGTTCGGCAGGTCCGGCCGCTCCAGGAAGGCCCGCCGCACGGGATCCAGGAGCCGCGAGCGGATGATGCAGCCTCCCGTCCACACCCGGGCGACCTCCGCGCGGTCGACCGACCAGCCGTACTCGCGCGATGCGGCGCCGATGAGATCCATCCCCTGGGCGAAGGCGGCGATGCGCGAGGCGTAGAGCGCGTCCCCGGCGGCGGAGACGAGCGCGTCGCGGTCGGCCGGGTCGAAGGGCGACGGGCCTTCGATGCGCCCGCTGGCCGCCAGGCGTTCCGCGCGGCGGCTCGAGAGCACCCGCGCGTCGACGGCCGCGCCGATCGTGGGCACGGGCACGCCCAGCTCGAACGCCGTCACCACTGTCCACCGCCCGGTGCCCTTCTGCTCCGCCTCGTCGAGGATCGACTCGATCAGCGGCCGGCCGGTCGCGGGGTCTTCGAACCGCAGGATGTCGACGGTGATCTCGATCAGGTACGATCCGAGTGGCCCGCGGTTCCACTCCGCCATCGTGTCCGCGATCCGCTCGGCGTCGAATCCGAGCCCGCGGGACAGCAGGTCGTACGCCTCGGCGATCGCCTGCATGTCCGCGTACTCGATGCCGTTGTGGACCATCTTGACGAAGTGGCCCGCGCCGTCGGGCCCGAGCCAGCCCACGCACGGGCCGGTCTCGGTCCGGGCGGCGATCGACTCCAGCGCCGGCGCGATGATGGGATACGCCTCGGCGGGGCCGCCGGGCATGAGCGAGGGTCCGTGGCGCGCCCCCTCCGACCCTCCGGATACCCCGACGCCGTAGAAGTGGAGGCCCCGGGAAGCGAGGTCGACGACCCGGCGCCGCGTGTCGTGGAACAGGGAGTTCCCCCCGTCGATCACGACGTCGCCCTCTTCGAGGAGCGGCACGAGCTGTGTGAGGGTCTGGTCCACGGGAGCGCCGGCGGGGATCATCATCAGGATCCGGCGCGGGCGCTCGATCGCGGCGACGAGCTCGGCAAACGTGGTCGTCGCGAGGAAGTCGCGGTCCGGATTGGCGGCGGCGAAGGAGCGGCTTTTCTCCTGCTCCCGGTTCCAGAACGCGACCGAGATGCCGTGGTCCTCGAGATTCAGCGCGAGGTTCGACCCCATGGTGCCGATCCCGATCAGGCCGAAGGCCGCGCGATCGATCACGATTCCGTCAGGCAGGTTGAACCTGTCGCTGCTTCTCCTCGATCGCATCCAGGAGCTCGTGGTAGGACTTCGAGAACTTCTCCACGCCCTCCTTCTCGAGCTCCTCGAGCACGACCTGGAAGTCGATGCCCAGCTCGCCTAGCTCCGCGAGGCGGCGATGGGCTCCGTCCAGGTCCTCGTGGATCCGGACCGCGGGATCGCCGTGGTCGCGGTAGGCCTCCAGCGTCTCCGGCGGCAGCGTGTTCACCGTGCCGGGCGCCAGCAGGGCCTCGACGTAGTAGACATCGGGGTATTCCGGGTTCTTGGTGGAGGTCGACGCCCAGAGCGGCTTCTGGGGGCGCGCTCCGCGCGCGGCCAGGGCGGCGAAGCGCTCGTCTCCGAAGCGGTCTTCGTAGGCCTCGAACGCGATCCGCGCGTTGTCGATGCCGATCCTGCCCTCGAGAGCCTCGAGCCGCGCGCGCTCGTCGTCCGTAACCCTGGCGAGGCGCTCTCCGATCCGCTGGTCGACCTTCGTGTCGACGCGACTGACGAAGAAGCTCGCCACCGAGGCGAGGCGATCGATCGGCTGGCCCCGCTCCACCCGACGCTCCATGGCCTCGAACCACGCGTCCATCACCTCTTGATAGCGATCCACGGAGAACAGGAGCGTGATGTTGATGTTGATCCCCTCCGCCAGGCAATCGCGGATGGCGGGAAGTCCCGCGGCGGTGCCGGGGATCTTCACCATGAGGTTCGGGCGGTCGATCGCATTCCAGAGACGGCGCGCCTCGGCGACGGAAGCCTCGGTATCCCATGCGATATCCGGGCTTACCTCGACCGAGATGAAGCCGTCCTCCCCCGAGGTCCGGTCGTAGACCGGACGGAATAGAGCCGCCGCCGTTCGGATGTCCTCGATCATGATCGAGTCCAGGATGCTGCTGGGGTCCGTACCCGATCCGGCGGCGCGGATGTCGTCGTCGTAGAGCTCGCTCTCCGCGATCGCTTTTTGGAAGATCGAGGGATTCGATGTCTGGCCGGATAGATCATCGTCCCGGATCAGCCGGGCCTGGGTGCCGTCCTCCAGCATGTCGCGGCGCAGGTAGTCGAGCCAGATGCTCTGTCCGAGGTCGTGGAGTCGGTTCAGGGGGTTCGGCACGGGCGGTCTCCTTCCGGGATGGCTGAAGTCACTGGCCGGCTCCGCGCGCGTCGAACGCGCCGGCTCTCGCGTCACGCTCCAGAGCGTCGATCTTGGCGCTTCTGCGCACGTGACGCTCGGCGCCCGAGAACCGGGCGGAGAGGAATACGCCCACCACCTCGGCCGCGAGCTCGGGGCCGATCACGCGGGCGCCCAGGGTTAGCACGTTCAGGTCGTCATCCTCGACGCCCTGCCGAGCGCTGAAGGTATCGTGGGCCATTGCGGCTCGCACGTTCGGGAGCTTACACGCTGCCACTGCCACGCCGACTCCGCTGCCGCAGACCAGCACGCCTCGTTCGGCGCGCCGCTCGATGATCGCGACACCGACCGCGCGCGCGAAGTCGGGGTAGTCGTCGCCTGGGTCGAGCGCGAAGGCGCCGCAGTCGAGGACCTCGTGTCCGGCCTCCTCGATCGCGCGGACGACACGGCCTTTGAGGGGATAACCGGCGTGATCGCATCCGAGCGCGACGATCATGGCGTGGACCCACGCCTCGCGCGGCGTCGGCGGACGAAGCGCAGGAGGACGATGAGCAGCGCGAAGACGATGAGGAGCGCGAGCGCGGCCAGCGCGAGGCCGATCAGCGGATGGGTGAGGAGAAGCACCACCAGGCCGATGACGAAGCCGTCCTCGGCGAGGCTGAGCGCGATGTTGGACGCGGGCTCGGGCGAGGCGTTGACGGCGAGCCTGGTGCCGGCCTTGGCGGCATGCGTCGAAGCGCCGATGGCCGCGCCGAGAAGACCGGCGGCGACCTCCATCCCGGGGGATGCAGGTCCCAGCGCGGCCACGGCGATCACCGCGGCGCCCAGCGGACGGACGAGCGTGTGGATCCCGTCCCAGACGGAGTCCAGCCAGGGGATCTTGTCGGCGAGGAACTCGACGAGGTAGAGCGCGCCGGCGATGGCGATCACCCAGAGACTGCCCAGGGCCTCGAGCGAATCGGGCAGAGCCACCCAGTCGTAGCGGGCGGCCAGCCCGAGGATGAGCACGGTGGCGTAGAGGTTGATCCCGGCGCCGACGGCGAAGGCGAGCGCGTGACCCAGGGATCCCAGAGCGCCCATGCCTCCGAGTATAGCGCTTCAGCGCGGGGCGGCTTCTCCCACGAGCCGGCGGACGGCACCCGCCGCGGCCCGTGCGGTGATGCCGTACTCGCGCATGTTCACCTCGCCGGGGGCGCTGGCGCCGAAGCGGTCGACGCCGATCGCGATCCCGCGGTCGCCGATCCAGCGCTCCCAGCCGAACGTGGCGGCGGCCTCGATCGAGACCCGCGCGGTGATCGCCGGCGGCAGGACCTGCTCGCGATACGACTCGTCCTGCGCGGCGAAGACCTCCCACGACGGCATCGACACGACCCGAGCGTCGACGCCTTCCTCGGCGAGCAGGGCCCGCGCCTCGAGCGCCTTCTCGACCTCGCTGCCCGTCGCGATCAGGATCGCGTCCGGGTCGCCTCCCTCGGCGTCGGCGAGCACGTACGCCCCCCGCAGTGTGCCATCCGCACCGGCCAGCGTCTCGCGGTCGAGCACGGGGAGCTTCTGGCGCGAGCAGACGATGGCCGTCGGTCCATGCACGTTCGTCATCGCGAAGCGCCAGGACTCCGTCGCCTCCGCGGCGTCGGCCGGACGGAAGAGGGTGAAGTTCGGCATCGCCCGCAGCGAGGCGAGGTGCTCGACCGGCTGATGCGTGGGTCCGTCCTCACCCAGCCCGATCGAGTCGTGCGTCCACTGGTAGACGACCGGCAGCTCGGACAGCGCGGACAGCCGCACCGCGGGCCGCATGTAGTCGCTGAACACGAAGAACGTCGCGCAGAAGGGGCGCACGCCGCCGTGATACGCCATGCCGTTCGTGATCGCGCCCATCCCGTGCTCGCGGACGCCGTAGTGGAAGTTCCGGCCCTCGCCGGTCTGGCCGTTGAACGCGCCCGCACCTTCGATGACGTTCATCGTCGACTCGGCGAGGTCGGCGTCGCCCCCGATCAGCCACGGCACCGTCTTCGCGATCGCGCGCAGCGTGTCGCCGGCCGCGTTGCGGGTGGCGAGCTTGTCCCCGGCCTTCCATGTCGGGAGGTCCGCGTCCCATCCGCGCGGCAGCTCGTTCGCCCACGAGAGCCGCCATTCCTCCGCGAGCTCTTTGTGCTCGCCGGCCCATCCTTCGTGCAGCGCCTTCCATTGCGCATGGGCTTCGCGGCCGCGGGCCGAGGCGTCCAGGTGCTCCCGTACCTCGGCCGGCACGTAGAACGTCCGGTTCGGATACGGCCAGCCGAGCGCACCCTTCGTGAGGACGACCTCCTCCTCCCCGAGCGGCGATCCGTGCGCCTTGGACGTGTTGGCCTTGTTCGGCGACCCGTACCCGATCGTGGTGTGGACGACGATCAGCGACGGGCGAGCGGTGTCGGCGCGAGCGGCGGCCACGGCGTCGTCGATCGCGTCGAGGTCGGTGTCCCCTTTCTCGACCTCGAGCACCTGCCAGCCGTACGCCTCGTAGCGGGCGGCGGTGTCCTCGTCGGTCGACTGGGCGAGTGGCCCGTCGAGTGTGACGCGGTTGGAGTCGTAGAGGACGATCAGGCGCCCGAGCTTGTAGAAGCCCGCGATCGCGCTCGCCTCCTGCGCGACGCCCTCCATGAGATCGCCGTCCGAAGCGATCACGTACGTCCAGTGATCGACGATCTGACCGCCCGGCCGGTTGTAGCGGTTGGCGAGCCAGCGCTCGGCGATCGCCATTCCCACGGCGTTCGAGATCCCCTGGCCCAGGGGCCCGGTCGTGGCTTCGACGCCCGGCGTCAGCGTCGATTCGGGATGTCCCGGGGTCTTCGACTCCCACTGGCGGAAGTTCCGCAGCTCGGACATCGGCAGGTCGTAGCCGGTCAGGTTGAGGAGCGAGTAGAGGAGCGCCGAGCCGTGGCCGCCCGAGAGCACGAAGCGGTCACGGTCGGGCCACGTCGGGTCGCTCGGGTCGTGCTTCAGGTACCGCTGCCAGACGACGTAGGCCATGGGCGCGGCGCCGAGGGGCAGACCCGGATGGCCGGAGTTCGCGGCCTGCGGCTGATCGATGGAGAGAGCGCGGATAGCGTCGACGCAGAGGCGATCGATGTCGGCGAAGCGGGAGGAAGAGGTCATCGGGTACGAGGGGTCATGCGCGGAGCTACTCTTCCTCCGGAGGCTCTCCGTAGGGGGAAGGAAGCGTGCCCACGTACGGGCCGGTCTCCTGCTTCATCTGGGCGGCGACTTCCTCCGCGCGGTCCAGCGCGCGCAGGAGATTCCCTCCGAGAATCTTGCGGATGTCTTCGTCGGGGTATCCGCGCCGGACGAGCTCGGCGATGAGGTCCGGGAAGGTGGAGACATCTTCCAGCCCCACCGGCGTGGAGCCAATTCCGTCGAAATCCGATCCGATCCCCACGTGGTCGATCCCCGCCGTGGCGACGAGGTGGTCGATATGGTCGGCCACCTGCGAAAGGGTGGCCTGGGGGTCGGGGTTCGCCTCGCTCCACGCCCGGTATGCGGCCCGCATGCCCGCCGTGTCGTCCTCGAAGCTCTCCCGGAGCGAACCGCGTACGCTGTCCGCGCGCTCGGACCAGAGCCGGAGATCCTCGCTCACGTAGTCGGGCGCGAAGTTCGTCATGATCACGCCCCCGTTCGTGCCGAGAATGCGCAGGATGTCATCGGGAACGTTCCGCACGTGGTGATCGATCGCACGCGCGGAGGAGTGCGAGTAGATGACCGGCGCCCGCGAGATCCGCATCGCGTCTACCATCGTCGAATCGGAGACGTGCGACAGGTCGACCAGCATCCCGAGCCGGTTCATCTCGCGGATCACGTCCTCGCCGAACCCCGGGCGCAGACCCTGCCACTCGGGGTCATCGGTAGCGGCGTCGGCCCAGTCGGTGGTCGCCCAGTGGGTCAGCGTCATGTAGCGGACGCCGAGGTCGTAGTACGTGCGGAGCAGGTCCAGCGAGCCCTCGATCGCGTGCCCGCCCTCGATCCCGATCAGGGCCGCGATCTTCCCCTGATCGAAGATCCGGCGGATGTCCTCCGCCGTACGGGCGAACTCGAACGTATCGGGATAGCGCTCCGCCAGACGGTGGATCAGGTCGATCTGCATGAGCGCGAACCTCGCGGCGCCGTATCCGATGAGATCGGACGGCACGTAGGCGGCGAAGAACTGCGCGCCGACCTGGCCCTCGCGAAGCCGCGCGATGTCGGTCATGAGCGAGTCCTGCGGTTGGGAGATATCGAGCGAATCGAGGTTCCCGTCCACCCGGTCGCGGAGCTCGAAGGGCAGATCGTTGTGGCCGTCGATCAGCGGGATCGTGCGCATGATTTCCCGGGCGTGCGCGAGGACCATCGAATCCGCCGGCGACGGAGGGGCGGGCTCCTGCGCGGAGAGCGGCGCCGCGGCCAGGAGAGCGGCCGCGAGGAAGAAAGAGGCTGGTCGGGTCATGGGCTTCCCCATACTACGCTCTGCCGCAAGGGATGCAACCGATGCCGGGCCCGGAGGCCACCGGTACGATGGCCTCCGGACGGGAGCGGTTCAGCGGGCGACGACGATGATCAGGAGTACGAGGAGGAGGATGATGATCAGCGTGGTCGCGGAGATGGTGATCGTGTCCTGCGCCCCCATGTGGCTCTCGAGAGCGCGGGCCTGATCTGCGGCGTGCGAGAGGCGTTCGCCCTCCAGCGCCAGGATCCCGGCGGAGGCGTCCTCCAGGTCGAGGTCCGCCATGCGGGCGATCTTCTGCACGTCCTCCCGGGCGACGAACCGGCGCAGGGCCTCCCTGTCGGCCTCCTCGCCGGTCTGCATGGCGACCGCGACGGGCTCGTCCACTTCCTGCGGCGCAGCCTGCTGGGCCCGCGCGGCCGTCGCCAGCAGCAGCAGCGCCGCGGCGAGCGCCCAACCCGTCTTCAACCCTGAGATCCACTTCATCGCTCACCTCCATGGAGAACGGTTCGGCCCCCGCAACGTCGAACGCAGTCTAGGATCGGCCACCGGGCGCGGCAAGCCGATCAGCCGCCGCGGCGGCCCAACGATCGCACGATCTCGAACTCCTCCGGCGTGACCCGCATGACCGAGAGCCGCATGCCGCGCTTGAGCACCGCCATGCTCTCGAGTCCGGGGGTTTCCTTCATCTCCTCCCGGGTGACGGGAGCCGGAAACGTCTCCACGTGGCGGACGTCCACGCACCACCAGCGGGGATTGTCCGGATCCGAGTCGGGATCGAAGTAGTGATCGCCCTCCTTGAACTGGGTGGAGTCCGGATGCGCGTCGGATGCCACCTCGGCGATCCCGTAGACCCCGAGCACGTCGGTGCTGGAATGGTAGAAGAGGAGTCCGTGGCCGGGTCGCATCTCATCGCGCATGTAGCTCCTCGCCTTGTAGTTCCGGACACCCGACCACTCGGTCGTGCCGTCACGCTCGAGGTCCTCGATCGAGTAAGTCCCCGGCTCGGACTTGATCAGCCAATGCGTTGTGGCCATCGTGCGCATACGGTGAACCGATGCGGGCCGCCGGTCAACCGTGACGTTCGGCGTCCGGGAACGCGGACGAGCGGGAGGGAGCGATGAGCGGGGACGTGCGAGAGAAGCCATGAGCGCAGACGTGCGCGAGAAGCTGAGGCGCGAGTTCACGCGCGAGGAATACGACGCGGTGCGCCAACTGTGGAAGGCCCACTCGCTGGCCGAGGACGCGCGCGACCTCGAGGGACTGATCGCGACGCTGACGGAGGATTGCGGGTACGAGGTCGTGCCGACGGGCCATCGCTGGGAGGGCCACGACGGCGCGCGGAGTTTCTACCGCGCGCTGCTGGGCGCGTTCCCGGACGTGAAGTTCGAGCTCACGGACATCGTGATCGGCCCGCAGGGAGTATGCGAGGAGGCGCGGCTGACCGGGACACACGAGCGGGACTGGCTGGAGTTCCCCGCCACCGGGCGTGGGATCGACTTCCAGGTCGTGATCTTCTTCCCGTGGGACCCCGCACGGCGGCTCTTCCTCGGCGAGCGCGTGCACTTCGATCCCATCGCCGCGGGGTTGACGACCTGAACCCGCCGCGTTCGCTCCAGCGGCATCGCGACGTGCGCGGCTAGGGCCTGCCGATCTCGTAGACCAGGACCTCGCCGACCTCCGGATCCTCCGCCGTTCCGGTCATCACGAAGCCGATCTTCTCCGCCATCCGGACCGAGGGCTTGTTCCAGTCCGGGATCGTAGCGCGCACGCCGTCGACACCGTCGTGGGAGAGTGCCCAGTTCACGGCGGCGGCGGTCGCCTCCGTGCCGTACCCGCGGCCCTGGTGGCGCTCGTAGACCGTGTAGCCGATCGTCGCCACGCCGTCGTCGGGCCGCCCGGCGAACCCGACCGACCCGACCGGCTCCCCGGTCTCCGTCAGCGTCGCGAGCCAGCCCCACCAGCCGAAGGCGTCGGAGTCCCACTTCGCCGCCGCGAGGTCGCGGATCTTCGGGAGGTCCTCCGCGAGGAGCGGTGGCGCCGCGGCGTCGACGAAGGGGATTCCGGTGGCGGCCGAGAGCGCCTTCGCGTCTCCTGCCGCCCAGGCGGTATACGCTTCCGGCGTCAACGCGACGAGCGTCAGACGCTCGGTGCGGAGTGTCGGCAGGGTCGGAACGTGCGCGCACATGGCGGGAATGTAGCCACTTGACAGAACCCGAAAAATACCCGAAGATACGAGGCCCATCCTCCGACCCGTCGAAAGGACACGGCCATGGGCCATCCCACCATCCAGGGGCGCGGCGTCGCGCTCAATCCGAAGAACCGGTTCCACGAGATCGAGGTCGAGCGGGAGGAGTGGGTAGAGGCCGAGGACCCCGCACCCCGCACCCGCTTCTACCGCGATCCCACCCGCACGATCATCGCTACGAACGACAGCCCGGACGTGGGATTCGAGGCGAGCATCAACCCGTATAGAGGATGCGAACATGGATGCGTGTGGTGTTTTGCTCGTCCCTTCCATGAATACCTTGATCTCTCACCAGGGCTCGACTTCGAGACCAAGATTTTCGTGAAGGAGGACGCGCCCGAGCTCCTGCGGAAGGAGCTGTCGGCGCGATCGTGGAAGCCGCAGTTCGTGC
>DASSBK010000192.1:0-6524 GCA_035698825.1 Gemmatimonadota bacterium | reverse complement strand
GGGTCAAGGTGCGGATCCCGCCGCTGACCGAGGACGGCGATCGCATCCGGATGCGCGGGCAGGGGGAGCCGGGGCCCGCCGGCGGGCCGCCGGGAGACCTGGTGCTCAGCGGTCGGGTCAAGCCCGATCGCTTCTTCCGGCGCGAGGGGCTCGACATCCACTGCACGGTGCCGATCACGATCGTGCAGGCGATGCTGGGCGCGAAGATCCGGGTGCGCACGATTCATGGGAAGAAGGTCGAGGTGCGGGTTCCGCCGGGCACCCAGAGCGGGACCCGGCTGAGGCTGAGGGGCCAGGGCCTCGTTCGCGACGGCGAGAAGGGAGACCAGATCGTGGAGATACAGGTCAAGGTGCCGGAGAAGCTGACCGACGAGGAGCGGGAGCTCGTCGAACAGCTCGGCCAGAAGCTGGGCGAATGAGATGAGGCCCGAGCTCGGAATCATCGGATACGGCCGTTGCGGGCAGCTGGCGGCGGAGGTCCTGGAGACGGACTTTCAGGTCATGGTCACCGACGTCCGGGACCTCTCGACACAGGCGACGGCGCGGGGCGTGGCGTGGGGCGATCTCCCCGCCTGCGCCTCCCGCCCGACCGTGCTCCTCGCGGTCCCGGTCCGGACGCTCCCCGAGGTCCTCCAGGCCATCGCGCCCCACCTCCCGGAGGGCGCCACCGTGGTGGACATGGCCTCCGTGAAAGTCGAGCCGATGCGCTGGATGGCCGAGCTCCTGCCGTCCAGCGTGTCCCGCGTCGGCACCCATCCCCTGTTCGGACCCGAGAGCGCGCCGGAGCGGAACATCCGCGGTCAGCGCATCGTGATCTGCGAAGCGGACGGGTACGCACCGGCCGCCCGCTCGATCGAGGTCATCGCGCGGCGGCTCGGCCTCGAGTCGATCCGGCTGGATCCGGAAACGCACGACCGCGAAATGGCACGGTCGCAGGCGCTGGTCTTCCTGATCGCGCGCGCGCTCGAATCGGCGGGCCTCGACGGATCGCAGTACGGGACGCCGTCGGAGCGCCGCGTCTGGTCGGCGCTCAACATGACCGCGGCCGACACCGACGAGCTCTACGAGGACATCCTCAAGCTCAACCCCTTCGCCGTCGAATCCACGCGCGCGCTGGTCGAGGCCGTCGAGGCCGAAGCCGCTCGCTTGACAAACGGCTGACCGCGTCCAGAGATAGATCGAGATACCCCGTCGACAGCTGACGCTTTCCGGGCCTTCTTCGGACAGGAGACCTCCATGCTCGCGACCACCCGCAGACTCGTCGCGGCCATCGCATTCATCGCTCTGGCCGCGGCGCCGGCCTGGGCCCAGACAGGCACCCTCTCTGGACTCGTGATGGACGCCGAGACCGGGGAGACGATCGCCAACGCAGTGGTCCGCGTCCTCCAACCCGGCGGGCAGGAGGTCGCGGGCGACCTGACGGATTCCGACGGGAGGTTCGCGCTCCAGGTTCCGCCGGGAGCCTACGAGGTCGAGGTCACGTCGCTGGGCTTCGCCACCCGCACGATCGACACTACAGTGGCGGCAGGGGGCGGCGAGCCGATGTCGATCGCGCTTGTGGCGGAGGCGATCGAGCTCAACCCGATCGTCGTATCGGCGTCGCGGCGTCCCCAGAAGCGGCTGGACGCGCCGGCGGCGGTGGAGACGGTCGAGAAGGAGGAGATTCGCGAGCGGGCCGCGCCCACCGTGATCGATCACGTCAAGGGTGAGGCCGGGGTCGACGTCGCCCAGACCGGGCTGTCCCAATCCAACGTCGTCGCGCGCGGATTCAACAACATCTTCTCGGGCGCGCTGCTGGTGATGTCGGACTATCGCTACGCGCAGGTGCCGTCGCTGCGCGTCAACGCATACAACTTCATCCCCGCGACGAACCTCGATCTGGAGCGGGTGGAGATCGTGCTCGGCCCGGGCGCGGCGCTGTACGGCCCCAACAGCGCGAACGGCGTCCTGCACCTCATCACGTCCTCGCCGATCGACGACCCGGGGACGGTGGTGAGCATGGCGGCGGGCGAGCGAGCGGTGTTCCAGACCGAGGCGCGGCATTCGCAGCGGATCGGCGAGAACATGGGGATCCGGGTATCCGGCCAGTACTTCCAGGGGAACGACTGGCGGTACATCGATCCCGCGGAGGCGGCCGCGCGCGAGGTCGCGCTCCAGACCGACCCGAACACGAAGATCGGGCTGCGGGACTTCGACCAGGGGCGCTGGTCGGCGGAGGGCAGGTTCGACGTGCGGCCGTGGGACGACGGCGAGGTGGTCCTCTCGGCGGGAGTGAACACGCAGCTGTCGTCCATCGAGCTGACCGGTCTCGGCGCGGGCCAGGTCGAGGACTGGCGTTACACCTACGCGCAGGCGCGGCTCCGGAAGGGCGAGTTCTTCGCCCAGACGTTCGCCAACTTCAGCGAGTCCGGCGAGACGTTCATTCTGCCGACCGGCATGCCGATCGTCGACGAGTCGTACGTCTGGGCGGCCCAAGGCCAGCACGCGACCCAGTTCGGAACCCGCGAGCGGCTGACGTACGGAGTCGACTGGCAGCACACCGTGCCCCGGACCGAGGGCACGATCACGGGCCGCAACGAGGACGACGACACGATCAACGAGCTGGGCGGCTACCTCCACTCCGAGACGGGGCTGACCGACGAGCTGGAGCTGGTCGCCGCGGCGCGGCTCGACTGGCACAACCGGCTCGAGGACCTGGTGTTCTCGCCGCGCGCGGGGCTCGTCTACCGGCCGCGGGAGACCCACAACCTCCGCCTCACGTACAACCGCGCCTTCTCGACGCCGACCACGAACAACCTGTTCCTCGATCTGGTGGCGGGGCGCATCCCCGTGGGGCCGGTCGGCTACGACATCCGCACGCTGGGGACCCCGGAGAGCGGATTCACCTTCTCGCGCGACTGTCCCGGCGGCTTCGACGGCGGGTTCTGCATGCGGTCGCCGTTCGCGCCGGGTCTGGAGCTTCCGGCTAACGCGTCGGTGGCCTGGAACACGCTCGTCCAGACGCTCGCGCCGCCTGCCTTCCAGCCGCTGCTGCCGCTCGTCCAGGACCCGGGCGCGGCGGTCGGAACCGTTCTCAGGCGGTTCGACTCGACGGCGCGGACGTTCGTGCCGGACGCGGTCGGGCCGGTCGACATCGCCCGCATCGAACCCACGATCACGACGACCGCCGAGATCGGCTACAAGGGCTTGATCGGAAATCGCCTACTGCTGGCGGCGGACGTCTACTACAGCGAGGTCGAGGACTTCGTCACGCCGCTCCGGGTCGAGACGCCGACCGTGTTCCTCGATCCGGCAACGACGGCGGCGTTCCTCCAGGAGCGGTTGACGCCCCTCGTCGTGGGCGGACAGATGACCCCCGAGGAGCTCGCCGCCACCGTGACGCAGCTGACGACCGCGCTGGCCCAGGTTCCGATCGGGACGATCGTGCCGGACCAGGTCGATCAACCCGACATCCTGCTCGCCTACCGCAACTTCGGGAACGTGGACCTGTGGGGCGCGGACGTCTCGAGCGAGGTGCTCGTGACCGACGCGTGGTCGCTCAAGGGGTCCGCCTCGTGGGTGAACACCGAATGCTTCGACTTCGACGACGTGCCGGGCTGTGCGGGACTCCTCGACGTCTCGCTCAACGCCCCCAAGCGAAAGGGCTCCCTCGGCGTTCGCTACCGGGACGCGGCCCACGACTTCACCGCCGAGGTGCAGGGCCGGTTCATCGACGGGTTCCCGATGAATACCGGCGTGTTCATCGGCCGCGTGCCCGGGTACGGTCTCGTCGACGCGAACGTGGAGGTCGCCGTGCCGTGGTTCGCCGGCGCTTCCGTCTCGCTGACCGCGTACAACCTGCTCGACAAGGAGCACCGCGAGTTCGTCGGAGCGCCGGAGCTCGGCCGGCTCGTCCTCGCGCGACTGACCTACCAGATCCGCTGAGCGAGCGAGGGGCAGTCGGGCACCTGCTCGAAGAGACGCTGGCCGGCTGGGACGGCCAGGCGGTGGTCTGCCGCCGGGACGCGCAGGCCCGGGCCTGGATCTTCCTCGCGATCCACGACACGACCTTGGGGCCGGCGGTCGGAGGGACCCGCCTGCGGGCATACGCCTCGCCGGCCGCCGCGCTCGAGGACGCGATGCGCCTCGCCCAGGCGATGACCGATAAGTGGGCGGTCCTCGACCTGCCGTTCGGCGGGGGGAAGTGTGTGATCGCTCCCGACGAGCCGCTCGGGGTCGAGGCGCGGGCGGCGCTCTTCCTGCGGTACGGACATCTCCTCGAATCGCTCCGGGGCGCGTTCTATTCGGGCGTCGACGTCGGGGTGTCGCCCGCCGACATGGCGGTCGTGGCCCGCGCCACCCGCCACGTCCACGGGGTCGATTTCGCCGACGGCTCCACCGTCGATCCGGGACCCTACACCGCCCGCGGAGTCCTCCACGCCATCGAGGCGTCGCTGGAGGTCGCTTTCGGGAATCCCGATCCGGCGGGCCGGACGGTTCTGGTCCAGGGAGTGGGGGACGTGGGCCGGCCGCTGGCCGGGCTCCTCGCCGAGGCGGGCGCCCGTGTCCTCGTCAGCGACATCGACACCGAGCGGGCGGACGGGGTCGCCGCGGAGATCGGGGGTCGGAGTGTGGCCGCGGACGCCGCCCTCGAGACCGCATGCGACGTCTTCGCGCCGTGTGCGATCGGGGGGATCCTCGACGGGGCGTCGGTGGATCGGCTGGATTGCAGGATCGTCGCCGGATCGGCGAACGCGCAGCTCGCGGAACCGCGCGTCGCCGATCGCCTGCACGAGCGCGGGATCGTCTACGCGCCGGACTTCGTCGCCAACGGCGGCGGCGCGGCCGCGCTGGGCCTCATCGCCCTCGGGGAGGACGAGTCGGTCGCGCGACGCAAGGTGGACGGGATCGGCGACACCGTGCGGGCGATCTTCCGCGAGGCCGAGGCCGCCGGCGAGCCGCCACTCCGGGCGGCACGCCGGATCGTCGAGCGGAGGCTCGCCGGGCGCCGGGCTCGACGAGGGCTACAGTCGGGCGGATGACCGATGGCTCTGGGACCGACTAGCCCTGCGCCTTCGCGTAGCGCCGGCCGACTTCTTCCCAGTTCACGACGTTCCACCACGCGGCGACGTAGTCCGGCCGCTTGTTCTGGTACTTCAGGTAGTAGGCGTGCTCCCAGACGTCGAGCCCCAGGATCGGCGTCCGGCCCTCCATGAGCGGGCTGTCCTGGTTCGGCGTGCTGTGGACCTTGAGGCCGTCTTTCCCGACCGAGAGCCAACTCCAGCCGCTGCCGAACCGCTTCACCGCCGCGTCGGAGAGCTGCTCCTTGAATGCGCTGAAGCTCTTGAACGAATCGGCGATCGCGTCGGCCAGGTCGCCCTCGGGCTCGCCGCCGCCATCCGCCGACATGATCGTCCAGAAGAGCGTATGGTTCGCGTGCCCGCCGCCGTTGTTCTGGACGGCCGTGCGGATGTCGTCCGGCACCTTCTTGATGTCCCGCAGGAGATCCTCGATGCTCTTCTTCTGCAGGTCGGCGTGTCCCTCGAGCGCCTTGTTCAGATTGGTGACGTACGCCGCATGATGCTTGTCGTGATGGATCTCCATCGTGCGCGCATCGATGTGCGGCTCGAGCGCGTCGAAGGAATAGGGAAGAGCGGGAACTTCGTAGGCCATGCGATCCTCCTTGGAGTCTAGATCGGCGTCGCAAAACGCGACTTCCAGCGGTCTCTCGGAGGGTCGTGCAGTGGGAGAGAACAACACCTGCCCGGCGGTCCGCCCCACGTCACCCGTCGAATGCCATCGACCGCGGGATCACAACGTCGCAGGTCAACGTACAATCGACTACGAACCGGCGCCAACCGCCCGGATCAGATTCGGTGCTGGGCGACGGCGCGGACGAAATCGGTGGCGCTGGCAATCCCTACCAGCCGCATCCCGTCCATCACCAGCACCCGATGAATCCCGCGTCGCGTCATGTACATGCCCGCCAGGTCGAGGGGGGTGTCAGGCGGGAGCGCGAAGAGTCCCCGGGTCATCACGTCTCCCACGACGTGCTGTCCGAGCGCGTCCCGGTCGCGAGCATCTTCGTCGGAGAATCGCTCCGCTACCTCGATGCCGGGATCCTCCCAGGTGTCGCTGAAGAAAGACGGAGTACTAGGATGAATCGCCTCGTCTTCGAACCCGGACCACGGCTCCGCGTCTTGCCGCTCGAGCGGAATCGTCGGCGTCTGCGCCTCGAAGTCCAGTATGTCGGAGGCCGAAACCACCCCGATGACCTGGCCGGCCTGGACCACCGGCGCGCCGTTGACGTTCTCGGCGCGCAGGATTTCGATCGTCTCCCGTAACGTCGTCGCGGGGTTCACGGTCACGACTACCCGCGTCATGATGTCCTTCAGCATGGTCATGTTCGCCTCGCTCTCCTTCGAGATTCTTTCGCGCGGAGGCCCGGGCCCCGCTCGCTTCTTCCCGATCGTAGGGTTTCGTCCGCAGGGATGTCTGTAGGGAAGTTCCCGACTTGACCTGTGCGGGAAATGTTGGAAGAATGG
>DASSBK010000191.1:0-6453 GCA_035698825.1 Gemmatimonadota bacterium | reverse complement strand
ACGACCGTGCCCGCGTCGATCGAGGGCGGCACGTCGGGCCACAGGACGTTCGCCGCCAGGCCACCCGGAAGCGAGCGCGTCTCCCGCAGCACCGCGAAGCCGCTGTAGACGGTCAGTCCGAGATCGGTCCGCGCCGAGGCTGGCGCGACGGTCGCCTGGCCGCGGGCCATCGTCGGCATCGACAGGAGTGCGGAGAGCGCGGCGAGAACCGCGAGGGGGAGGAAGAGGGCCCTTTTCACGGACCGCAAGGTCGCCGCTGGCGCCGCGCGCGTGCAAGTCCCTAGACTCCCCGGATGCTCCTGCTGGGCGCGCACATGTCGACGGCGGGCGGTCTCCACACCGCCTTCGCTCGCGGGGAGGCTCTGGGCTGCACGGCGATCCAGATCTTCACGTCCAGTCCGCGCCAGTGGAAGGGGCGGAAGCTCACGGATGCCGACGTCCGGGAGTTCCGTCAGGCGTGGGAGGCGTCCTCGTGCCGCGTGTGCCTCGCGCACGACCTCTACCTCACGCGTCTCGGAACCCGAGACAGTGCCATCCGGTCGCGTTCCCGGTCGACGTTCGCGCAGGAGATCCGGACCTGCCAGCGCCTCGGCCTCCCGGGTCTCGTGATGCATCCGGTGGGCGATACCGACGCGGACGAGGACGCGGTCCTCGCGCGGGTGGCGGACTCCCTCAACGCGGTCTTCGACGAGGTTCCGTTCGAGGGCACGCAGGTCCTCCTCGAGACGACGGCCGGTCAGGGTGCCAACGTCGGCTACCGGTTCGAGCAGCTGGCCCGCATCATCGACGGCGTCGAGCAGGACGCGCGGCTCGGAATCTGCGTCGACACCTGCCACGTGTTCGCCGCGGGATACGACATCTCCGGGAAGACCGGCTGGAGGAAGATGATGTCCGAGCTGGAGACGACCGTAGGACTGGCGCGGCTGAAGGCGATCCACCTGAACGACTCGCGGAAGCCGTGCGGCAGCCGCGTGGACCGGCACGCCCACATCGGCCGGGGGGAGATCGGCGAGGCGGCCTTCGAGCGCGTGATGCGCGACCGTCGCCTGGCGAAGATCCCCAAGCTCCTCGAGACGCCGAAGGAGAACGAGATGGATGCCGTGAATCTGGCCCTCCTCCGGAAGCTCGCGGGCCGGAAGTGAGCGCGGGCCGCCGACGGCGGCTGGCGCTGGCCGCGCTCGTCGCGCTCGTCGTGATCGCCGCGGCGGTCGTCGTGGCGCGGCTCGGCTCGACGGCGGGTCCCGGGCCGGACGACTTCGACGAGTTGCCGCTCGCGGGCGGGCTGCCGGCCGATCTGGTGATCGTCGAGGGCAACCCAGGTTGGGAGTCGCTTCCCGACGAGGAGCGGGACCGGGCCCGGACCCCGCTCTCCGACGCCGCCCGCGAGTGGCTGACCCGGCACCGATCCGAGGTCCTGTCGGTCGCCGACACCTTCGAAGTGTCGCCGGTCGCGCTGGGGGGGATCGTGGCGGCGGAGAAGACGCTCCTCGTCAGCCGCGCGGACGAGCTCGGCGAGAGCCTGCTCCTGTCGGTGTTCGGCACGCTGCGCGAGGGAGACCTCGAAGGGTGGGTGGCCGATCGGGAGCGGGAGTATCGGACCAAGGCCAGCGCCGGGCAGGCGCCGGAGCGCGAGCGCTTCCGGACCCCCTACCTCTGGACCCTGGGACCCGCGCAGGTGTCGTTCCGGCTGGCCGTCCGGATCGAGCCCCAGGTCGCCACCGCGCTCGGCCGGCCGCGGCGCACGGCGCGGGAGGTGCTGACGGCCCTCACGACGGTGCGCGGAAGCCTCGAGTACGCGGCGGCTCTCCTCGCTCAGTCACGCGGCGCGTACGCGCGCATCGCGGGGCTCGACATCGGGGAGAACCCCGGGGTCCTCGCCACCGTCTATCATCTCGGCGCACCGACCGTGCGGGCGCGACGCCTGGCGGGCGGAACCCCCGGCGAGGAGATGCCGCACGTCAATTACTACGGGGCATGGGTGAACCTCCACGCCGACGAAGTCGCGGAGCTGCTCGGCATCCCGCCGACGGCTAACCAATAAACTTGACATAGGTCTTCCATAGTGCTATTTAACAAGCACTAGCCCCGGCGGGCATCTACCCGTAATCTCCCTCCAAGTAGCCCCCCCCCCCCGGTTAATCTTGTAGGTCCAATCTTGCCAGTCCCCATGGAGGCCCTATGAGGGTCCTTGCAATCGCCGTCATCTCTGCCGCATTCGCGTGTGGCCAGGAAGCCCCGACTGAGTTCAATGACCTTCGCCGAGGGCTCAACGTCTCGGCCGCAGAAGTGAATGCTGAGGAGGAAATCCTTGGCGGGGTGTATTCCAATGGAATCGTGCCGACCAGCAGTACGATGTGGGTGCGGCTCGTGCCGCTTGGAGGTGGAGCGGGGCTGCGCGACGCTAACGGCAATCAGAGTGTCAGTGATCGGATGCCGATCAAGCTGAAGGGTTCTCGCTTTCCGGCGAAGACCACTCCCGATGGTCAGTGGGGCTGGTACGATGCCGAGGCGTCCGATGGTCCGTGTCGCCCCAGCGCTGCCAACAAGAACGAGGTCCACGATTTGAACATGAACGGGATCCCTGACGGCGACCAAGGCGGCGGAATCGAGAAACACTGCGCCAAGCCGGGTTCGTATCGTGTTGAACTTCTCGCCAGCCAGTTCGGCGCGGTCGTGTCTTCACGAGAGATTGACAAGATACGCATAAGTGGTTCGATCTCGAGCGGCGGCGCGCTGAAGGGGATCGAGGATCCGAATCGCCTCAGCGGCGGTAGCAGCAACGTGGCGGACGTGTTCGTGCATTTCGACACCGGAGGCAACTCGTACAATGTCTCCGGCGGCTACACGGTCGACAACGCCACCACTGGCACGGTCAATGACACCGTGGGTACCACGAACGATTTGTTCCGGTTCGACGCGCAGCATGGGACCACCTGGCCGGGAACGACGCGGGGAGAACTATTGGCCAAATACAACTGGGGAAACGGTGAGACCAGTCGATTTAGCAGTACTGATCAGGTGATTCGCGCAAAGAAATACGGAAGTCCTCAAACATATCCAGTCCAGGCAGACGTGATTCAGCCTCGGGGCTTGGGCATCACGGGTCAGCTGAGAAAGGTGATTGTCCAGGCAGTCGTTGCGACAGTAACGGTTTCACCTTCGTCGGCCATCATCACGACTCAGAATGGCACCGTCAGCTTGACCGCTACCCTAAGGGATGCCAACGGCAACATCGTGACCGGCCGTCCGATAAGCTGGACGAGCAGCAACACGAGCGTCGCTACAGTATCGGGCAGCGGCACCAGCGCCACGGTGACCGGCAATGGAGAAGGCTCGGCCACGATCACGGCCACCTCCGAGGGAAAGAGCGGCTCGTCCACGATCACCGTCAGCTTCGGCACCGACAACGCCGCTACGGCCGGCAACACGCTTCCCACGTCGTTCGAGAACGGCAGTGCGGTCAGCGTGACCGTGTCGATGAACAACAATGGCCAGTCGACCTGGACGAGCGCTGCCGGATATGCGCTCGACCTCTCTCGCGACCAGAGTGTCTGGGCCGTCAGTCCGCCTTCGATTGGTGCAACCGGTGTAATACCTGGAGCGACGAGGTCGTTCGCCTTCACGCTGCGGACGGACGATCCGTGGCATCGCGGTGTAACGGCGTGTTTCTTCCAGATGCGGCGCAGCGTGAACTTCTTCGGCGCGGAGAACGGCAAGGACATCAACGTAACGGGGCCAAAGATCGTCGGTGGTGGCGCCGAGGCCCTGATCGGTGAGGACATCGCTTCGCTCGGGTTCGATCCCGCGCAACTGTGGCTTCAGAACGCCAGCGACGACGGCACGACCCGGATCCCGCTGGATGCCGCGGCGTTCCGCCAGTCGGATGTCGTAAGCCTATCCTACGGCTACGCGCACGACGTGCCCCGATCGATCGACGTGGTGTTCAAATACGTGTACGATCCGGCGATCTTCGGGCCCCTGCCCATCGAGGCCGGCGTGTCCGGCGTGACGATCCAGGCGGGCGTTGGCACGCCGGGAGAGTACTGGGTTCGATTCACGGGGACGGTGCCGGAGGGCAATGGCCTGATCGCCGGGTTGCCGTTCCAGCTCCTTCCGGGTGGCAGGGCCCCCAGAGAGAGTTCGGCGACGCTCACGATTTACCAGGTCCAGAACTAGGCTTGAGAATGCCGGACACGATCCCGTCGCTCGCTCTGCCGCGTCGATCCAGCAAGGGTCGGAGCCTCGCTCTTCTGTGGGCTGGGCTCCTGGGGCTCTCCTCCTGCAGTGACTCGACGGGCCCGCCCGAACCCCCCGACTCGGCCGCGCCGGGCCTGGAGGTGGTCTTCCCGGCCGGCGGAGCGTTCGACCGCGATGGCGACGGGCTGCTCGAAGTAGAGCTCGCATTTACGGACGCGGCGAGCGGAGTCGACCCGGCGACGATCCGAGTGATCGTCGGCGGTCGGGACGTGCTCCCCCAGTGGGAGGTGACGCGACGGGACACGACCGCCCTGGTGGCCGAGGAAACACTGGACGGACTCCTGCCGGCCGGGCAAGTGACACTGGGGATTTCGGTCTCCGACCGCGCGGGGAACGAGCGTCACGAGACGCGCTTTCTGGAGCTCCCGGTAATCACCCTCCACCGCACGATCCCGCTGCCGATCGATCCCGTCCGGCGGGTGCAGGACGTGGCGATGCGTCCCGACGGGGAAGTGCTGTTCGCGGTGGACGAAACGTCGGCACTCTTGCTGGTGGACCCCAACGAGTACCGGCTGGTGGCGCAGCCGTCGGGTCCGTTGAGTGATCTACAAGGTATCGAGTTCGACGCACAGCGGAACCGGATGTACGCGGTCAGCTTCCTGCATCCGGGGCTGGCTGAGTTCGACGGGTCGACGGGACAATTCCTGCGGCTGATCCCGACCATGCAGGGGGCTTTCGCGCTGGAACTGTCGCGGCAAACGGCAGAGGTCTACATCCCGCTGGAGATCGAGTTCGAGCCGATGAATGGGGTCCTTAGCGTGGTGGACCGCCAAGTGGGCGAGGAGGTCACGCTGATCCAGAGCGGGATCACGGATGGAGACCAAGACGGTTCGATCCTCGGCCAGCATGCATCGGTGCTGACTGGGGACGAACAACGGCTGTACGTGCCCACCGTAGGGAATGGTCTCCTTGTCTATGATCCTCATGCCCGTGACTTTCTTGAACAGATTGATCTTCTCGTCGGAGACGAGCGTCTTGGGACCGCGTTAGGAGCCGAGCTCGTCGGTGAGGACCTCTATCTGAACGTCTTTCGAGATGTTCATGTCGGATCGGCCGTCTATAAAGTTGACGCGTCGACGGGAGTGATCAAGCAGATCAAAGGATTGGGCATCGGAACGGACATAAACACCGGTACAGCCGCCTCACCCGACGGAAGATGGTTGTTCGTGACCGGTGCGGGCGGCAGGTCTCACGCGGGACAGCCCAACTATCTATTGCGGTTGCCCGGTATGAGCCTCACTCCGGTCGAGGGATTGCCGGGGGCAAGCGAGCTGTTCGCGTACAAGAGCGCAGCATGGCACCCGGACGGCAAGCGGGTCTACGTATCCGGAGGGGACATTGTGGGTGGTAACAACACAATCGTCGTCTACCTGGTTCGCCCTTGATCGGGGCCGCCCTGCATTAGCGCGAGCGCGCGGCCGTCGAGGGCTCGCTCGATGCCGGCTCGCCGGGCTTGGCGAACTTCAGCAGCATCCGGTCCGCGAGATGTCGCTGGCCCTCCATGAACTCCGTATGGGGGTCGTCCGGGTTGTAGAGGATGTCGCTCGCGCCGACGTAGTCAAAGCCCTGCTTTTCGAACTCTTCGATGACGGTCCGCTCGCCCATGCGGTGGGTCTCCATGTCGTGTCCGTACTCCTGTCCCAGCCGCACCTCCTCGACACCCACGATGCCGCCGGCCTTGAGGGCGCGGTTCAGCTCGCCGAGAAGCTCCGCGGGATCGGGATACAGATGGAAGCCGCGGATGATGATCGCCGCGTCGAGGGTGGCCTCCGGGAGCGCGGACAGCGAATCCACGAGCGTGACGTTCGTCGCGTCGGCCAGGTCCCCGCTGTCCGCGCGCGCGGCCAGCCCGGGGCTGAAGCCCTGGGCCCAGACCATTCCCGTCGATCCGACCCGCTCGCTCAGCAGGTACGTGTAGTAGCCCCCGCCCGCGAAGATGTCCGCCACGCGGTCTCCGCGGTCGATGCCGAGGTAATCCATTACCTCCTGAGGCTTCGATCCGACGTCCCGCGTGAGCTCGGCCTCGCGCGAGGGGATCTCCTCCACCTCGTCGTGGCCGGCGGGTTCGGACGCTACCGAGGCCGTATCAGGGACGGTGTCCTCGTTCGGGGCATCGCTGTTGTCACAGGCGGCGAACAGGACCGCCGCGACGAGCAAGGGGAGCGCGCGGAGCATCGAACCTCCTTGGCGGATAGC
>DASSBK010000190.1:0-3852 GCA_035698825.1 Gemmatimonadota bacterium | reverse complement strand
CCCGCAGCCGGTTGCGGAACCGGCCGGCGCACACTGAGGAATCGGATGTGAGCGACAGGACGACGGAGAAGACCGGACGCGCGCAGGCTCAGGTTTTCCGGCGGGTCAACCGGGACATCCTGGACACGCTCAGGCTGCCGGGCGCCGGCTGGGCGATCATGATGGCGGTGGTACTAGCCGTGCTCGCGATGGGCGTCATCGCCGAGATCCACATGCTCAAGACCGGCATCGGTGTCACGGGCCTCGAGCCACCCATCATGTGGGCGGTCCTCATCACCAACTTCGTGTTCTGGGTCGGCATCGCGCATTCCGGAACGCTCATCTCCGCCATCCTGTTCCTGTTCCGCGCGCAGTTCCGGACCGCGGTGTATCGCGTCTCCGAGACGATGACGGTGTTCGCGGTCATGACCGCGGGGCTCTTCCCGCTGATCCATCTCGGCCGCGTCTGGTACTTCTACTATCTCGTCCCGTACCCGAACGAACGGTTCCTGTGGCCCAACTTCCGGAGTCCCCTGGTGTGGGACTTCTTCGCGATCTCGACCTACTTCACGATCAGCTCCGTGTTCCTGTACGTCGGGCTGATCCCCGACATCGCGGTCGCGCGCGACCGCGCGCGGACCCGGTTCCGGCGCCGGCTGTATGGGACGCTGTCGCTCGGCTGGCAGGGGACGGACTCGCAGTGGCGGCATTACAACCGGGCGTACCTGTTCCTGGCCGGCCTCGCGACCCCGCTCGTGCTGTCGGTCCACTCGGTCGTGTCCTGGGACTTCGCCATGGCGATCGTGCCGGGCTGGCACTCGACGATCTTCGCTCCGTACTTCGTGGCCGGGGCGATCTTCAGCGGCGTGGCGATGGTGATCACGCTCGTCCTGCCGCTGAGAAAGGCCTTCAAGCTCGAGGACTACATCGACGAGTACCATCTCGACCGTCTGGCGAAGCTGCTCCTGCTCACGTCCTCGATCGTCTTCTATTCGTACATGGTCGAGATCTGGACGGCGTGGTACTCCGGGTCCCCGTACGAGCGCGCGGTTTTCTGGGATCGGCTGTTCGGCCAGTACGCGTGGGCCGGATGGATCATGTACACCTGCAACTGCTTCATTCCGCTGTCGCTCTGGTTCAAGCGCGTGCGGACGTCGTGGTTCTGGATGTTCATCGTGTCGATCTTCGTCAACATCGGCATGTGGTTCGAACGGTTCGTGATCATCGTCCAGTCGCTGGCGCACGAGTTCGAGCCCTTCGGGTGGGACTACTACAAGCCGACCTGGGTGGAGATGGCGATCACCGCCGGGTCGTTCGCCTGGTTCCTGATGTGGTTCCTGCTGTTCATCAAGTTCCTGCCGTCCATGGCGATCGCGGAGCTGAAGGAGCTGCTGCCGCCGCGGCTGAAGCGCGCCAAGCAGGAGCTGGAGGAGGCATGAGCGCCGAACTGCTGGAGCGCGGAGTCCGGGGCGCGTTCTACACGCTCGAGGAGGCCGCGCATGCGGTGGACGTCCTCGAGGAGAACGGGTTCGCGCAGCGCGACGTCACGCTGTTCTCGCCGATCCCGACGGCGGAGGTCGAGGAGCACTTCGTCCGGCCGCGCAGTCCCGTGCGGTACATGACCCTGGCCGGCGGGATCCTGGGGTGCATCACGGGTTTCGCCCTGACGTACTGGACCTTCTTCGCGTGGCCGCTCCACGTCGGCGGCAAGCCGGTCTCGTCCTTCCCGGTGACGGTCGTCATCATGTTCGAGCTGACGGTCCTGCTGGGCGGCCTGTTCTCGCTGGCTGCGATTTTCATCTTCAGCCGGATTCCCGCACTGACGACGAAGCCGGGATACCACCCGCGTTTCTCGGAGGACCTGTTCGGGGTCTTCGTCCATACGTCGGAAGACGAGGGAAAGCGAAGCGCGAGCCGGGTGCTGGACGGCCTGGGCGCGCTGGAGGTGCGCGATGAGCCGGAGTAAAGCGCTCCTTCTGACGCTGGCCCTGCCGCTCGCCGCGTGCGATTGGTTCAGCACGATGAGCGATCCGCCGTCGATCGATGCGCACGAGCGCGCGCCTCTCCTCCCGGCCGAGCATTCCGTGCCCCTCGACGGGCTGCCCGACTTCGACCTCACGAACGCAGACGAGCGCGTCTCGAACCCGCAGCCGTCGTCCCCGGCCTCGCTGGAAACCGGCAGGGCATACTTCGACACCTTCTGCGCGGTATGCCACGGAAGAGCCGGGCGCGGAGACGGGCCGCTGACGAAGCGCTTTCCGGCGATCCCCGCCATCGCGACCGCGCAGGTGGCGGGATACACCGATTCGTACGTCTTCGCGCTCATCTCGAAGGGTCGAGGCCTGATGCCGGAGTACAGCCGACTTCCGATCTCCGCGCGCTGGGACGTCGTCAATTACGTGCGGACCCTGCCGCCCGGCGCGGGTGCCACGGGCGCCCCGGGTGTCGGCGAACCGGGCGGCACCGGCGGGGCGACGGGCGCGCCGTCCGAAGAGGGGGCGCGATGACCGCGCACGGCCATCCGCTGCCGACCCTCAAGGTCGACGATCTGGTCGCCAGCATGGACGATCGCTCCCGCGGTCTCTATGCCCTTTCGGTGGTGCTCTGCCTGCTCGGGGTCGTGGGGTTCATCGCCGGCGTGCTGAGCGACCCGCAGCGGGCCTGGACCGCGTTGGTCTGGAACTGGTCGCTGTGGAGCGGGATCGCCGTCGGCGGTGCGGCGGTCGTGGCCGCGGCGAGCGCGTCGTACGGGCACTGGCTGCGCCCCATGCGCCGGATCGCCGAGGGCCTGACCGCGTTCCTGCCGGTCTCCTTCCTGATCATGCTCGTCATGCTGTTCGGCCTCGAGCACGTGTACGAGTGGGTGGAACATCCGGTGGCCGCGAAGGCGAAGTGGCTCGATCCCACGTTCTTTTCCGTCCGCCAGATCGTCGGCCTGGCGATCCTCTACGGGACCGCGCTGGCCCTCGTCTACTGGTCGATGCGCCCGGACGTCGGCCGACTCCGGGATCGCGTCCATGGCTGGAGGCGGAATCTGTACGACCGGCTGACCAGCGGATGGGAAGGGGAGGACGTCGAGCTCGAGCGAGCCGCAGGGGCGCGCGCGAAGCTGGCCCCGGCCTATGTCGTCATCTACGCCGTCGTCGTCAGCTTCTGGGCCTGGGACTGGCTGATGTCCATCGATCAGCACTGGTTCTCCACGCTGTTTCCCGCATGGATCTTCATGACCTATTTCCTGGCGGCTCTGGTGGTGACGGCCATCATGACCTGCCGCCTGCGCGCCTATCCGCCATTCGCGAGCGCGGTTCCCCTCCGATACCTCCACGACATCGGCAAGATGGTGTTCGCGTTCACGATCTTCTGGACCTACCTGTTCTTCGCGCAGTACCTGGTCATCTGGTACGGGCGGCTGCCGGAGGAGACGGGCTTCGTCAAGCTGCGGCTCTGGGGCGCCTACGAGCCGATCGCGATCGCGGTTCTCGCGTGCGTCTTCCTGATCCCGTTCCTGGGGCTCCTGGGCATCCACTCGAAGCGCAATCCGGTGACGCTGACCCTGTTCTCCCTCGTCAGCCTGTTCGGACTCTGGCTCTTCCATCTGCTGCTGGTGGCCCCCTCACCCTACCCCGATTTCATCGCCTTCGGCTGGATCGAGGCGCTCGTGGCGATCGGGATGGCGGGTACCTTCGCGACCTGCTTCCTCACCTTCGTGCGGGCCTTCCCGCCTCTCGCCATCGCGGCCGGGCTGCCGACCGAGGAGGACGAGATGAAGCTGCGACGGGAGACCGGACCGCTGCACGACTGAGTCGGCTCCCGGGTCACCCGGGAGTCCTTGCCCCGCCCGGATCGCAGTCGTCGTCAGACCCCATGCGAGAT
>DASSBK010000189.1:0-6431 GCA_035698825.1 Gemmatimonadota bacterium | reverse complement strand
CGCCGCCAGGTCGCCCAGAACGGGGCGGTGCTGGACGACGCGGATCGTCACGGAGCGCTGCATGGGAATCGAGTCTAACGCCGTGCGTGTTATCCCGGCAAAATGACCCCCGAGGCGTGGTTGCCCGACAAGGCAGGCTGTAACGTAGAGGCATGCAGCTCGACCGGCTGACCAACCGGCTCCAGGAAGCGCTCGTCGCGGCGCAGCAGGCCGCCCGGCGGAACGGCAATCCCGAGATCCAGCCCGAGCATCTGGCGCAGGCCCTCCTGGCCCAGGATGCCGGGCTCTTTCCGACCCTCCTCACGCGACTCGGCGTGGATGTCGAGTCGACCCGCCGGCGCGTGGACGAGGCGGTTTCGCGGCTCGCGAAGACGACCGGCGGCGCGGAACCGGCCCTCGGTCGCGAGCTCAGGTCGCTCTTCGACCGCGCCGAGGCGGCGCGCGACACGCTCCAGGACGAATACACCTCGATCGAGCACTTCGCGCTGGCCTGGGCGGAGACGGGCACGGGCACGGTCGGCGCCATCCTCAAGGCGGCCGGGGTGTCCCGCGACGACGTCCTGTCGGTCCTGCGCGCCATCCGGGGTTCCCAGCGCGTCACCGACCAGGACCCGGAGGCGAAGTACGAGGCCCTCGAGCGGTACGGCCGGGATCTCGTCGAGCTGGCGAGGCGCGGCAAGCTCGACCCCGTCATCGGCCGCGACGAGGAGATCCGGCGCGTGGTGCAGGTCCTCTCGCGACGGACCAAGAACAACCCCGTCCTGATCGGCGAGCCGGGCGTAGGGAAGACCGCGATCGTCGAGGGCCTCGCCCAGCGGATCGTCGACGGCGATGTGCCGGAGAGCCTCAAGAACAAGAAGCTGATCGCGCTCGACGTAGGCGCGATGGTCGCAGGCGCCAAGTACCGGGGCGAGTTCGAGGAACGATTCAAGGCGGTCCTCAAGGAGATCACGGAGAGCCAGGGCGGCATCATCACGTTCATCGACGAGCTCCACACGCTGGTCGGCGCAGGAGCCGCAGAGGGCGCGGTGGACGCCTCCAATATGATCAAGCCCCCGCTGGCCCGTGGGGAACTCCGCATGATCGGCGCCACCACGCTCGACGAGTACCGCAAGCACATCGAGAAGGACGCCGCGCTCGAGCGCAGGTTCCAGCCGGTGTTCGTCGGCGAGCCGTCGGTCGAGGACACGATCGCGATCCTGAGAGGGCTCAAGGAGAAGTACGAGGTTCACCACGGAGTCAAGATCACGGACGCGGCGATCGTGGCCGCGGCGGAGCTCAGCCACCGCTACATCGCCGACCGGTTCCTTCCGGACAAGGCGATCGACCTGGTCGACGAGGCCGCGTCGAGGCTCCGCATGGAGATCGACTCGGTGCCGATCGAGATCGACGTCATCGAGCGGCGGATCCGCCAGCTCCAGATCGAGAAGCGGGCGCTCGCCAAGGAGGAGGATCCTACCGCGCAGGAGCGGCTGGAGAAGATCGAGAAGGAGCTCGCCGACCTGCGCGCCGAAGCGGACGAGCTGCGCGCGCACTGGCAGCAGGAGAAGGAAGGGATTCAGGCGATCCGGGAGCTCAAGGAGAAGATCGAGACCACGCGTGTCGCGGCCGAGCAGGCGCAACGGGTGGGAGACCTGGAGAAGGCGGCCGAGCTCCAGTACGGGCGCATGGCCGAGCTGCGCGAGGAGCTGGCGGAAAAAGAGGAAGCGCTCCACGCGATGCAGCAAGACCTCCGGATCCTCAAGGAAGAAGTCGACGAGGAGGACATCGCCGACGTGGTCTCACGCTGGACCGGGATCCCGGTCTCGCGTCTCGTCGAGGGGGAGCGCGACAAGCTGCTGCGCATGGAGGAGCGGCTCCATCGGCGCGTGGTGAGCCAGGACGAGGCGATCAAAGCGGTGGCGGACGCCGTCCGGCGGGCCCGCGCCGGGCTCCAGGACCCCAACCGACCGATCGGCTCGTTCCTGTTCCTCGGTCCCACCGGCGTCGGCAAGACCGAGCTCGCCCGCGCGCTCGCCGAGTTCCTGTTCGACGACGAGGACGCGATGGTGCGGATCGACATGTCGGAATACATGGAGCGCCATGCGGTCGCGCGGTTGATCGGCGCGCCTCCGGGCTACGTGGGCTACGAGGAAGGCGGGCAGCTGACGGAAGCGGTCCGGCGCCGGCCGTACGCGGTAATCCTCCTCGACGAGATCGAGAAGGCGCACCCCGAGGTGTTCAACATCCTGCTCCAGGTGCTGGACGACGGTCGTCTGACCGACGGGCAGGGCCGCACAGTCGACTTCACGAACACGGTCCTGATCATGACGTCGAACGTCGGGAGCCAGTACATCCAGGAGGAGGATGACGAGGCGCTGATCGAAGCCCGCGTGATGGATGCGCTCAGGACGCAGTTCCGGCCCGAGTTCCTGAATCGCGTCGACGAGATCGTGATCTTCCATCGTCTCAAGGAGGAAGACCTGCGCGCGATCGTCGACATCCAGCTCGATCGCCTGGCGCGCGTGCTGGCCGACCGCGGGCTGACCGTGGAGCTGACCGACGCCGCCAAGGAGTTCCTCGCGAGCCGCGGCTGGGACCCGATCTACGGCGCGCGGCCCTTGAAGCGCGCGATCCAGACCTGGCTCCAGAACCCGCTCGCGGTGGCGCTCCTCGAAGGTCGTCTCGAGGAGGGCGACCACGTGCTCGTCGATGTTTCGGAGGACGGCGAGGAGCTCAAGTTCGAGCGCGCGGGCGAGCCCGCCAGCGCAGCCTGAGCGCCAGGCAGGGTCGCTAGGCCTCGTGCAGGCGTGTGTGGGGACTGGCTTCCTTCCTGGCGCCGCAGACCTCGACCAGGACCCCGTGGGTGAACAGGGGGTGGAAGAACGCGATCTCGCGGCCCGCGGCACCCTTCCGGGGGGCCTCGCCCACGGTCTCGACCCCGTGCTCGAGTCCCGCGACGATCGAACGGCGAACGTCCGGGACCTCGAACGAGAGATGGTGCAATCCCTCGCCGTGCCTCTCGAGAAAGCGGCCCACGGGCGAATCGTCGGACAGGGGCTCGAGGAGCTCGATCTCGCCGCCGGGGAAGGGCAACAGAGCCACCTTCACCCCCTCGCTCTCGATCTCCTCGACGCTTTCGACCTCGAGTCCCAGCACCTCTTCGTAGAAGATGCGAGCGTCGACGATGGAGCGGACGGCGATACCAACATGGGCGAGTCGCACAGACATGGCGGGCCTCCAGCGGGGACGAACTGCGGGTCAGTAACAGCGAGCCACTCCGGTTGACACTCCGAAGTCGCGGCCGTTAGTATAGCCATTCACGCGGGCCTCCGTCGAGCGACAAAACGGCCCTCATGCGGAAGGAATTCCCATGGCATCCAACGGCAAAGTCCATACGGTCACGGACGATACGTTCGCCGCCCAGGTGAAGGAGTCCGCCACGCTCACCCTGGTCGACTTCTGGGCCGAATGGTGCGGTCCCTGCAAGATGATCGCCCCCACCGTCGACGAGCTCGCGCACGAATACGAGGGGCGCCTGAAGGTCTGCAAGGTCGACGTCGACGTGAACCAGCGCACCGCGCAGCAGTACGCGGTGCGGTCGATTCCCAGCCTCCTCTTCTTCAAGGACGGAAAGGTCGTCGAGACGGTCGTCGGGGCGGTGCGCAAGCAGCGGCTCGAAGAGGTGATCGAAGCCCATATTTAGTGGGTGATCGCGCTCGAACGACGTGAGGCGAGGGCCCGCTGCCGCTCCGGCGGCCGCGGGCCTTCGCTGCGGAGGCCCCCATGCCTGATTGGTTCAAGAACGGATTCGTCCGGCTGCTGAACCCGGTCGTCGCCACGCTGATCCGCAATCGGGTGCATCCCAACATCATCAGCTCGTTCGGCTTTCTGGTCACGCTCGCGGGCGCGATCCTGATCTTCCAGCGATCGATCATCGCCGGCGTGGTCGTGTTCCTCCTCGGTGGGATGATGGACATCCTGGACGGTCGGGTGGCCCGGGAGACCGGGCTGGCCTCGAAGTTCGGCTCGTTCTACGACTCCACGCTCGATCGGGTCTCCGAGATCGTGGTGTATTTCTCGCTTTACGCCTATTTCCGTCCGCTGCCGAACTTCTGGTGGGTGGGCTACGTCGTGATTCTGGCGATGGTGGGCTCGCTGATGGTCTCGTACACACGCGCGAAGGCCGAGGCCCTGGGGGTGGAGTGCAAAGTGGGAACGATGCAGCGGCCCGAGCGCGTCGTCCTGCTGGGAGTCGGTGGTCTGCTGATCCCCGTGTTCGACCTGATCGCCCCGGAGTGGCGATACGCGCCTCTGCTGCTGGCGATCGGATTGATCGCCGTGCTGGCGAATATCACCGCACTGGAGCGCATCTATTCCGTCTACAAGGTCGCCCGGGGAGTCCCACTCGACGGGACGGTCCCGGCGCCCAATCGACACGCGAAGAAAGGATGAATCGAGGAATGAAGGAAGAGAAGCGGAAATCGGGCCCCAGGCCGCTCCAGCAGGTGCGTCCGGAGCCCACCGAGATCGCTCCGGCCGGTGGGAGACTGGGCGTCCTGCTGGCCGGCATGGGGGCGGTGGCGACCACGTTCATCGCCGGAGTGGAAGCGGTGCGCCGGGGTTCTGCCAAGCCGTTCGGATCCTTGACCCAGATGGGGACGATCCGGCTGGGCGGCCGTCCCGAGAAGCGGGTCCCCAGGATCAAGGAATTCGTTCCGCTCGCGGACCTCGACCAGCTGGTGTTCGGAGGCTGGGACATCTTCCCGGACACGGCCTACGAGTCGGCCGCCAACGCGGGCGTCCTCGAGCGCGGGCAGGTCGACGGGCTCAAGGACTTTCTGGATGGCATCCGGCCCATGAGGGGCGCATTCGACCAGCGCTACGTCAAGAAGCTGAACGGGACGTACGTGATCGAGAGCGGCTCCAAGCGCGAGTGGGCGAACCGGCTGATCGCCGACATCGAGAGCTTCAAGCGGGAGAACGGCTGCGATCGGATGGTGCTGATCTGGTGCGGCTCCACGGAAGTGTTCCTCGAGCCGACCCCGGTCCACGCATCGATCGAGGCCTTCGAAAAAGGCCTCGACGCGAACGACGACGCGATTCCGCCGTCGATGGTCTACGCCTACGCGGCGATCAAGAGCGGGATCCCCTACGCCAACGGCGCGCCGAACCTCTCCGCCGACGTGCCGGCGCTGCTCGATCTGGCGGACAAGAACGGCGTGCCGATCACGGGCAAGGACTTCAAGACCGGCCAGACCCTGATGAAGACGATCCTCGCCCCGGGGTTCAAGGCCCGGCTCCTCGGCATCCGGGGGTGGTACTCGACCAACATCCTCGGCAACCGTGACGGCGAGGTGCTGGACGACCCCGAGTCGTTCAAGACGAAGGAAGAGTCCAAGCTCGGCGTGCTCGACTACATCCTTCAGCCGAAGCTTTATCCGGACCTGTACGGCGACATCTCGCACGTCGTGCGGATCAACTACTACCCGCCCCGCGGCGACAACAAGGAGGGCTGGGACAACATCGACATCTTCGGGTGGCTGGGATACCCGATGCAGATCAAGATCGACTTCCTGTGTCGCGACTCGATCCTCGCCGCGCCGATCGTGCTGGACCTGGCGCTGTTCCTCGACCTCGCAGCGCGGGCCGGGATGAGCGGCATCCAGGAGTGGCTCTCCTTCTATTGGAAGAGCCCGATGACCCTCCCGAACCTCTACCCCGAGCACGATCTCTTCATCCAGCTGATGAAGCTCAAGAACACGCTCCGCCACCTGATGGGGGAGGAGCAGATCACGCATCTGGGCCTGGAGTACTACGCCGATTGACGAGGGCACGTTGAGGACGAGGGAGCTCTGCGTTCTGACGCTCCTCGGCGCTCTCGGGACGGCAAGGGTGGCGACGGCCCAGACCGATCCGGGCGTTCCGTCCATCCCCGCCGACCGGTACGAGCGTCAGTCCGCGCTCGACGTGCTGCACTACGAGGTCTCGATCGAGCTGCCGGCCGAGGGCTCGGAGGTCGCCGGCCGCACGGCGGTCCTGTTCCAGGCGGTGGCGGAGGATCTCTCCGGGATCGCGCTCGATCTCGGAGCCGCGATGGTCGTCGACAGCGTGACGGTCGACGGCCGGTCGACGGAATTCGTTCACCGGGATGATCGGCTGGCGCTCCCGGAGGTCACGACCCCGGCGGGCGCGCGAGCCGAGGCCGTCGTCTGGTACCACGGAGTCCCGGCGGACGGGCTCATCGTGGGGGTCGATCGCCATGGCGGGCGCTCGGCGTTCGCCGACAACTGGGCCGACCGCGCCCACCACTGGTTTCCCTCCGTCGATCATCCCTCCGACAAGGCCACCGTGGAGTTCGACGTCGTCGCGCCGGCCGGGCTCGAGGTGGTCGCCAACGGCGTGCTGCTCGAGCGGACGGACCTGGGCGGCGGACGCGCGCGGACGCGCTG
>DASSBK010000188.1:0-11011 GCA_035698825.1 Gemmatimonadota bacterium | reverse complement strand
GGGGATGCAGTTCATGGAGGATGCCATCCGCTACCCGCTGTTCGAGCAGGCCGAGCTCGAACGCGAGCGGCCGGTCGTGCTCGGAGAGTACGACCGGAACGAATCCAACCCGTTCTTCCATCTGGGCCGCGCGACCGACACGCTGCTGTGGTCCTCCGAATACTATTCTCACAAGAACGTGATCGGGAACCGCGAGGTCATCAACACGACCACGCAGGAGAAGATGCGAACGATTCAGCAGCGCTTCTACGTGCCGAACAACACCGCGCTCATCCTCTCCGGCGACATCACGGCCGAGCGTGGACTCGCGCTGGCCCGGCAGGTCTTCGGCGACTGGCCGCGCGGGGAGGATCCCTTCGCCACGCCGATCCCCGACCCGCCGCCCCTGGCGGAGCCCAGGGCGGTGGTCGTGGAGCAGCCCGTCAACACCGTGACCGTGTCCGTGAACTGGCAGGGTCCCAGCGTGACGACCGACCCGAAGTCGACGTACGTCGCCGACCTCCTCGCCACGGCGCTCGGAAACCCGACCAGCAAGTTCTACAAGGCGCTGGTGGAGAGCGGCCTCGCGTTCGGGGTCAACTTCTCGTACTTCACGCAGATGCACGTCGGGCCGATCGCAATCCAGGCGCAGACGACGCCGGACAAGGCCCTGGAGCTCCACCGGGCGATCCTCGCCGAGGTCGACAAGCTCGGCGATCCCGGGTACGTGACGGCGGACGAGCTCGCCGCCGCAAAGAGCGAGGTCGAGGTCGCCCAGATCTACGGGCGCGAGCAGGCCAGCTCGTTCGCGCACACGGTGGGGTTCTGGTGGGCGATCGCGGGACTCGACTACTACCTGGGGTACGTCGACGGGATGCAGGCGGTGACCCAGGACGACATCGCGGAGTTCGCCCGCACTTACATGATCGGCAAGCCGAACGTCAGCGGCGCCCTGATCGATCCCGAGTCGCGCGCCGCCATCGACCTGACGGCGAGCGATCTGCTGGCGCAGGAGGTGGTCCAGTGAAGCGCATCCTGACGATCGGCCTGACTGCGCTGGCGCTCGCGCTGCCTGCCGCGGCGACCGCCCAGCAGCCCGCCGAAGTGACGGAGTTCACCGTCGCCGGGATCCCCGTAATCTACAAGCCGATCCGCGCCAACGAGGTGATCGCCGTCCGGCTCTACATCGAGGGCGGGAGCGCCAACCTCACTCCCGAGACCTCGGGGATCGAGAACTTCATGACCGCCGCGGCCACGCGGGGGACCGAGAAGTACTCGCGCGACGAGTTCGCGGCCCTGTCCTCCGCGACCGGCACGGCGATCGGCGCCAACGCGAACCCCGACTACACCTACCTGTCGCTGCAGGCGGTGAGCGAGCACTGGGACGAGGCGTGGGACCTCTTCGCCCAGGCCGCGCTCCACCCGACGTTCCCGGACGAGGAGGTGGCGCTCGTCCGCGACCAGATCATCAACCAGCTCAAGGGGCGGCTCGACAACCCGGACGCGTATCTGGCGCTCCTCGCCAACGAACAGTTCTACGCCGGGCATCCCTACGCGGTCGATCCCCTGGGCACCGTGGAGGCCATCCAGGCGATGACGGCGGAGGACCTGCGCGCCCGTCACGCCGAGCGGATGGCGAAGGAGAATCTCCTGCTCGTCGTCGTGGGGAACGTCTCGCGCGAGGACCTCGAGCGGAAGATCGCGGAGTCGTTCGGGGCCCTGCCCGCGACCGGTGGTGGCGCGAACCCGGTCCCCGAGGTGAACCCGTCCGCGCCCGAGGTCGAAGTGACCGAGCGGGAGCTTCCCACCAACTACATCCGCGGGCAGTTCCTCTCCCCCGATCCCGGGGACCCCGACTTCCCGGCCATGCAGGTGGCAACCGACATCCTGTCCGACCGCCTGTTCGAGGAAGTGCGCACGAAGCGGAACCTCACCTACGCGGTGTTCGCGGGCTTGTCGCAGCGGCGCGCGAACTACGGCCTCCTGTACGTGACCGCGGTTCAGCCGGACACGACCCTCGCCGTGATGCTCCACGAGGTCGAGCGGCTGAAGACCGAGCCGATCAGCGAGGAGCGGCTGGCCGAGAACGTCAACGTCTTCCTGACGCAATACTGGCTCGCGCAGGAGACGAACATGGGACAGGCGGGGACGCTCGGCGTGTTCGAGCTGGTCGGCGGAGGCTGGGAGAACGCCGCGGAGTTCGTCGAGGGCGTCCGCCGGGTCACTCCCGCGGACATCCAGCGAGTCGCCCAGACGTACATGAAGGACTTCCACTTCGTGGTGATCGGCAACCCCTCCACGATCGACGACGAGCTGTTCACGTCCCTGTGATCGAGCCGGGGGAGCTGGCCGAGCTGCGCGCGTTCGCGATCGACGCGGCGCGCGCGGCCGGCCGGATCACCCTGGAGACCTTCGGCTCGGCGCTCGGCTTCGACACCAAGCCCGACGGCTCGCCCGTCACCGACGCCGACCGGCGCGCGGAAGAGCTCCTGCGCGGACGGATAGCCGAGGCGTGCCCCCGCGACGGAATTCTCGGCGAAGAGTTCGGCGCCGCGGACGGCGACAGCGGCCGCGCGTGGACCGTCGACCCGATCGACGGCACGGCGTCGTTCGTCCACGGCGTTCCCCTCTACGGAGTGCTGATCGGTCTCCTGGACGGCGACGAGGCGGTGCTGGGGGTGATCCACTTCCCGGCGCTCGACGAGACGGTCGCGGCGGTTCGGGGCGGAGGCTGCGGGTGGTGGCAGCGAGGCGTCGATCGGTCGCCGGCGCGGGTCCGCCCGACCGGCGAGCTCGACCGGGCGCTCGTCCTATGCACGGATTTCACGCGGCTCGAGGCGCCGGGCGCCGCGCTCGAGCGGCTGGCCGGGGCCGCCGGGCGGCTCCGCACCTGGGGGGACTGCTACGGCCACGCGCTCGTGGCGACCGGCCGAGCGGAGGCGATGATCGACCCGCGCATGAGCCCGTGGGACTCGGCCCCGCTCCTGCCGGTCGTCGAGGAAGCGGGCGGGCGGTTCACCACGCTCACTGGCGAGCGGCGGGCCGTCGGGGGGAGCGCGCTCTCGACGAACGGCGCCCTCCACGGCGCGCTGCTCGAACTCCTGAGGTGACCGGCGCTGCGGGCGCTCCCCTCAGCGGGCCGGCTCCGGCGGCCGGACCGATCCATTCCGGACGATCGACTCGATCGACGGGAGCGCGGCGAGCGCGGCGTCCGACGGGGCCCGGAGCGGACCCGAGGCCGGGCCCGGCTCGCTGAGGCCGGTGCCGGAAGCGCCCTCCGCCAGCACCACGATCCGTCCGACCATGCCGGCCATCTCGTGGGGGATACAAAAGTAGTCGTAGACGCCGGGAACGTCGAATCGCCGTTCGAAGGTCTGCCCCGGCCGGGTCATCATTCCCGAGTCCCAGGGGTCGGCGCCGGGGGGGATCCTGGAAGCCCAGCTCCCGTTGGTCGGGTGATACGCGGTCGTCGAGTGGACGTTCGCCTCGAGCACCCAGCGGACGGTGGTGCCGGGCGCGATCCGCAGGCCTACGGGGTCGAACCAGACCCGCGAGCCGAGCGCGTCGCTCCGCATGCGGATCTCGACGACGCGCCCCGCGCTTCCCGCCGGCACGCGCCCGAGGCGAGCGCCGGCGAGCGGCGGGTCGGCCCAGGCGGCGGCCAGGCCGGCGAGCGCCAGCCCGCCGGCCCATAGGAACTCCCGCCTCGTCGCCATGCCTACTGGAGAGCCGCCGCCGCCTCCGGCGACACGTACCACAGGACCACGTGGTAGTGGGGCTCGGCGACACCGGGGTGCCCGGCGTTGTACTGGATGTCGACGTGGTCGACCTCACCGTCGCCCACGGCCAGTCCGTCGAAGTTCTGGTGCTCGGTCATCGCCGCCAGCGGGACCATGTAGATCGTGCTGACCAGGTGTCCTTCGCGGTCGTACGCGAGGAACGGGCCGGCCGGCAGGGTCGCCGGGTCGACGTAGAGGCTGCCCATGCCGGGGATGAAGTCGGGCAGATCGACGAGCGCCGACACCGGCTGGAAGGGCGCCGCGGGCGCCTGCGGCTGGGCCAGAGCGGGAACCGCGAAGGCGAGAGCCGCGAGAGCGGCGAGGGTGAAGGAAGTGCGCTTGCGCATGGCAACATCTCCTGAAGAAGGTTCGTTCGGGCTTTCGTTGGGCCCCTTGCCACCGTATCTTACCAGAGATATCATTAATTTGCAAGTTGAAACTTATGAAAGCTGGTGAACGTGGCCCCTGACCGCCTTCCCGAAGGCACGAAACGCGGGCTCCTGGACGTCCTGGTCCGGCAGGAGCAGACGGCGGAGCAGCTCGCCGAGCGCCTGGGAGTGAGCCCCACCGCGGTCCGGCAGCACCTTGCGACCCTGACCGGTCTGGGGCTCGTCGAGCGCCGGAAGTCGGGGACCCGCGGGGGCAGGCCGGCGTTCCTCTACCGGCTCAGTGACGTCGGCCGGCGCGCGTACCCCAAGCGCCACGACCTCCTGGTCCGCGAGCTCGTCGCGACCCTGATCGCGCGGGAGGGCGAGGAGCGGACGCTCGCGATCATCACCGAAGCGGCCCGGCATCTGGCGGCGAAAGCCGCAGACGAGATCGGCGCCCTGGGGGCGACGGAGCGGATCGCGGCGATCGCCGCGTGGCTGGAGGCCGAGTTCGCCTGGGAGGCGGACGTCGAGAAGTTCCCGGGCGGAGGAGTGCGATTCGTCGTCCACCGCTGTCCATTCCACGCGGTTTCGGCGATGCACCCGAAGGTGTGCGGCGCGTTCTTCCAGGCGCTGCTCGAGGAGGTGACGGAAGCGGGCCCGTTCGACCATCGGCCGCTCGGCGACGACTTCTGCTGCTGCGTGCTGGAGACGCCTCCCGAGAAGACCGCCGGCTAGACGGAGCGCTTGCGCCGGGCGAGCCGGATTCCCGCGGCCTGCGCGGCCCGGCGATAGAGCGCGGCCAGCTCGCCCAGCTGGTAATGGGCGTTGAGTCCGCTGGGGTTGGGCAGCGCCCAGACTTCGGCCCCGGCCCAGGGGCGTTCCTGGCGCCCGATGGCGGCGCGCGGCTGGTGGAACGCCGTGCGGTACGCGACGAGCCCCACCACCGCCACGACCCGCGGCTTCCAGGCGCGCACCTTGGCCTCGAGGCACGCGGCCCCCGCTCGCAGCTCATGCGCACTCAGCTCGTCCGCGCGCGCCGTCGCGCGCTCGACCAGGTTGGTGATCCCGATCCCGCGGCCGACGAGCGCGGCGCGCGAGCGCTCGTCGAACCCGCGCGAGACGTCGAGCGGCTCGGGCGTGATTCCGGCCGCGTGGAGCGCCTTGAAGAAGCGATTGCCCGGATGGGCGAAGTGGGCCTGAGCGGCGGCCGTCCAGAGCCCGGGATTGATGCCCACGAACAGGAGCCGGAGCGCGGCCGGATCGTCGGGAAGGAGATCCGGCACCGCGCGGCCTGCGCACGCCGCGAGCTCCTCGCGCGTGAATCCCATTCGCTCTCTAGGCGTCCCCGTCGTGCCGCGCGGAGTCGCCACCGTCCGCGCCCGTGTCGGCCGGGGTGAACCGCTCGGCGAGCGACTCGAGCTCGTCGCTCAGCCAGCGCAGGGCCTCCACGGCGGAGCGCCGCGCCTTCGACGTCATGTCCGCGGGGCGCGCGGTGCCAGCCCGCTTGAGCGCGCCCTCGCACTCGTCCACGAACGCGCGCGCGCCGGCCCGCAGCTCCTCCTGAGCGCGCTGTCGTTCGGCGCTCCTCCAGGCGGCGTCCAGCGTCTCTCCCATCTGCTTGCCGAGCCGCTTGAGCTCGGCGATGACATCGGGATCTCTTCCCGGTCGCTCCTCTCGCGGCATTTCGTCCCTCCTCCCGTGATCCTCCATGCTCCGCGATTCACGCCGGGCGGTACAGCTCGCCGCCGGCCTCGACGAACTCCTCGGCCTTCTCGGCCAGCCCCGCTTCGATCGCCGCCGCCTCCGCGAGCCCGTGCGCCTTCGCGTAGTCGCGCACGTCCTGCGTGATCTTCATCGAGCAGAACTTGGGTCCGCACATCGAGCAGAAGTGCGCCACCTTGGCGCCTTCGGCGGGAAGCGTCTCGTCGTGGTACTCCTGCGCGCGCTCGGGGTCGAGCGAGAGCGCGAACTGGTCGCGCCACCGGAACTCGAAGCGCGCCCGCGAGAGCGCGTTGTCGCGGATCTGGGCGCCGGGATGGCCCTTGGCGAGGTCCGCGGCGTGCGCCGCGATCCGGTACGCGATCACGCCCTCGCGCACGTCGTCCCGATCGGGGAGTCCCAGGTGCTCCTTTGGCGTCACGTAGCAGAGCATGGCGCAGCCGTACCAGCCGATCATCGCCGCGCCGATCGCGCTCGTGATGTGGTCGTAGCCGGGCGCGACATCGGTGGTCAGAGGGCCCAGCGTGTAGAACGGGGCCTCGTCGCACCACGCGAGCTGCTTGTCCATGTTCTCCTTGATCATGTGCATGGGGATGTGGCCCGGCCCCTCGTTCATGACCTGGACGTCGTGCTCCCACGCGCGGCGGGTGAGCTCGCCCTGGGTCTCGAGCTCGGCGAACTGCGCGGCATCGTTGGCGTCGGCGATCGAGCCCGGACGCAGGCCGTCGCCGATCGAGAACGAGACATCGTACGCGGCCATGATCTCGCAGATCTCGTCCCAGCGCGTGTAGAGGAAGCTCTCCTCGTGGTGCGAGAGGCACCACTTCGCCATGATCGATCCGCCGCGCGAGACGATGCCGGTCACGCGGTTCGCCGTCAGCGGGATGTATCTGAGGAGCACGCCCGCGTGGATCGTGAAGTAGTCGACGCCCTGCTCGGCCTGCTCGACGAGCGTGTCCCGGAAGATCTCCCAGGTCAGCTCTTCGGCCTTGCCGCCGACCTTCTCGAGCGCCTGGTAGATCGGCACGGTTCCGACGGGGACCGGGCAGTTCCGGAGGATCCACTCGCGGGTCTCGTGGATGTCCGCGCCGGTCGAGAGATCCATCAGCGTGTCGGCGCCCCAGCGCGTGGCCCAGACCATCTTCTCGACTTCCTCCTCGATCGAGGACGCGACCGCGGAGTTGCCGATGTTCGCGTTGATCTTCACGAGGAAGTTCCGCCCGATCGCCATCGGCTCGAGCTCCGGATGGTTGACGTTCGCCGGAAGGATCGCCCGTCCGCGCGCCACCTCGTCCCTTACGAATTCCGGTGTGATCTCGCGCGGGATCGCCGCGCCGAACGACTCGCCCCCGTGCTGCGCGCGGAGCCCGGCGTCATCGAGCTGCTCGCGCAGGAGTCCCTCCCGGATCGCCACGAACTCCATCTCGGGCGTGACGATCCCCTTCCGCGCGTAGTGCATCTGGGTCACCGTCCGGCCCGGCCGCGCGCGGCGCGGCGGGAGGCCGGCCCCGGGCGGGCGTCGTTCGGCGGGCTCGGTGTCGCCACGCTCCTCGATCCACCCCGTCCGGATCGGTGGCAATCCCCTCCGGGGATCGATGACGGCGTCCGGGTCCGTGTACGGCCCGGACGTGTCGTAGACCGGGATCCCGGAGTTCGGCCGCGCGCCATCGGCCTCCACCGTGTCGGACTGGGCGATCATCCGCATCGGAACGCGGACGTCGAGGCGGCTTCCCCGGACGTGGATCTTCCGGGACCCGGGGAACGGCCCCAGCGTCAGCGCGGTCGCGCGCTCGTCGTTTCGGTAGGCGGGAGTATCGGGAGAGATCACGGCGGGCCTCCCTTCGCCGGTATGAACCGGATCAGGTTCTGCGGGTATGCTCTCAGCCGCGGCGCGATGCTTCCGCGCGCCGCGACACCCCGGTCGGTGCGAGGTTCGTGCGTGGTTCCGAAGGTATCTCCCGCCAGGGGCGATCTCAAGCGGAGGGCGCTGGCCGCCGTGCTCGCCCTGGCGGCCGGGCTCGCGCTGCCGGCCGGGCTCGTGCCGAGCACCGCGCGGGCCCAGGGACCCCCGGAAGCGGACCCCTCGGCCGAGGCGCGCGCCGCGCAGGTCGGCTTCGAGCGGTTCCGCGTCGCGCGGCTGCCATGGTCGTGGGACGCGGGATCCGAAAGCTGCGACGAGATCGTGGGCCGCTTCTGCTACCGTCACGAGACGGACTCCGACGACCCGCCGCCCCCCGAGCCCGAGGGCGTGGCTTCGGCGCGGGATTCGCTGCTCGCCCGCCTCGACGCGGCCGCGGAGCGCGACCCGGCGGACGGCTGGATCGCCGGGCAGCGGGTGCGCTACCGGATCGAGGCCGGGCGTGTCGCCGAGGCCGTCGCGGTGGCCGAGGCGTGTGCCGCCGAGCCCTGGTGGTGCGCGGCGCTCGAGGGCGCCGCCCGCCAGGCGGCCGCGGACTTCGCGGGAGCCGAGCGCGCGTTCGGTCGCGCGCTCGCGGCGATGCCGGCGGACGAGCGGGAGCGGTGGGAGGACGTCGAGCCGCTCCTGGACGGCGAGGCGCGCGCGATCTGGCGGAGCCTCGGTCCGGGCGGCCGCGCCGCGTTCGCCGCCCGTCTCTGGTGGGCGGCCGACCCGCTCTGGTCGGTGCCGGGGAACGAGCGGCGCGCCGAGCACTTCGCGCGGCGCGCCTGGGACCGGATGCAGGAGGGCGCCGCATCCGCGTACGACGTGTCCTGGGGCCGCGACCTGAGCGAGCTGCTCGTACGCTACGGCTGGCCGGAGGCGTGGGAGCTGGCGCGGGGCGACCTGGGGATGTTGGGAGGCGGGGGACGCCCCCCGGTCGTCGCCCGGGACCCGCGGGGAGCGAAGCGCTTCGTGCCGGAGCTCGCCGGGATCGCGGACCCCGCCGTCGCCGACCCGGCGGACTGGCCGCTGGACGACCCTTCCCCGCGCTCCACCTACGCCCCTTCCTACGCGGACCGGTTCGTGGCGCTCGAGCCGCAGATCGCCCGCTTCCGCCGCGGATCCGACGCGGTCCTGGTCGTCGGGTGGGAGATCCCCGGAGACGTTCTCCCCGAATCGGTCGCGGAAGGCCCCGCCGGCGCGGCGGTCTTCGCGTCCGAGGGCCCCGACCGCCCGTTCGTCGAAGCGCGCGGTCCCGGCACCCGGCTCGCCGAGGTGCGAAGCGCGGGCGGAGCGCTCTCGCTCGACGTTCCCTGGCCGCGCGCGGTCGTCGGCATCGAGGCGCGGCTCGGCGGCATCGCGGCGCGCTGGCGCGGGGGCATGGAGCTCCCCGCCGAAGGGGGCGAGGTGCCGGCCGTTTCCGACCTGCTCCTCCTGACGTCCCCCGACGAGCTCCCCGCCACGCTGGAGGAGGCGGTTCCGCTCGCCCGCGGCTCGACCGCCGCCGAACCGGGTGAGCGCCTCGGCATCTTCTGGGAAGCGTATCCCGCGCCCGGCGTCTCGTCCGTTCCAGTGACGATCTCGGTCTCGCTGCGGGAACGGGAGGGCGATCCGGGCGCGCTCCGCTGGCGGGAGGCCTTCCCGGCCGGCGCGCGCGTCGTGCCCCGCGCCGTCGCGCTCGAGCTGCCGGAACTGGAGCCCGGCCGGTACGCCGTGGAAGTCGAGGTTGCCTGGCCTGGAGCCTCACCGCGACGCGCCCGGCGGGAGATCACGATCCGCGACTGAAGCGGCGGCACATCCCTTGCACGACTCCAGTCGGAATGCCCTGCACCGGGAGTGGTGCGTCCGGGGGATGAAAAAAGGAGCCCGAAGTTGCTAAATTCCACCTTCCCGAACCCACGATCCGCTCCGACGAGACCGGCTCGAACCGCTCCCCCGGCAGCGCCCTGGTCCCAGGGCGCGCGTGCGCCGGGGGCACACTCGCCGCGACGGCGACTCGCCTCCTACGAGGACCTGCACATGCCCGAGCACCAAGCCCGCTGGACGAACATGAGTCCGATTCCGTTCCTCATGGCTTCCTGGTTCGCCCGCCTGGTCGCGATCGGCGCCCTGGTGCTCATCATCCTGATGATCCTGCCCTATCCGCTCCAGTACGTCGAGAACGCCGACCAGTACGAATACCTCCAGAAGGCGGTGGACCTGGGCTCCCGAGCCCGGGTGCGGCTTGGCGCGAAGGTCCAGCAGTACGTGCCGACCGAGATCGCGGGGGCGGACCGGACGATGTGGATCCTGATCGGCGGGTTCCTGTTCGTGGAGATCGCCGCGGCTAGGGTCGGCGGGTTGTTCGGCGCGCGCGCCGACTATTTGAAGCTCAAGCGCAAGGTCGAGAGCTGGCAGCAGGAGATGGGTCTGGCGAAGGACTCCGCGGTTGCCGCGTCGCTGAACGCCAAGCTCGAAACCCTCAAGGAGGGCAGCAAGGGCGACCGCGAGGAGCTGCTCAGGATCTTCGCGGAGACCAAGCGCAAGCTCTCGGGGATGGGCCGCGAGCTCGCCTTCCTGTCGATCGACATCGTGGACTCGACCAAGATGAAGATCGGCGAGGACCAGGAGACGATCGAGTACGACTTCAAACAATACAAGACGTTCGTCGACGATATCCTGAAAGCGAACGGGGTGATCAAGGTGGCCTGGACTCCCGACGGCATCATGGCCTGCTTCTCGAACATCGACACGGCCGTGAAGACCGGGAAGGACGTGATCCGTGGCTTGAGGCAGTTCAATCGGGACGTCAAGCTCATGAAGTCGGAATTCCGCGTGCGTTGCGGCGTCAACTCGGGATATGTCTACATGGACGACGACGTGCCGCTCGAGGACGTCAGCGACCGTGTCATCGACATCGCCGGGCACATGCAGAAGCACGCCGAGCCGATGACCGTGTCGGTGGCCAAGACGGTCGTGGAGCCGCTCACCGATCGTGAAGGGTTCCAGGAGACGCCCAAGATCGTCGACGGCTACCAGGTGTACGCGTGGCGCGGGGAAGCCTCCGCCGTCGACGGTGGGAGCTGAACGATGCGGGTTGTGATCACCGGGGGCGCCGGTTTCATCGGATCTCATCTCGCCGAGTTTCATCTCGAGCGGGGCGACGAGGTCCACTGCGTGGACGACCTCAGCACCGGAACACTGGAGAACGTGGCCCCGTTCCGGAAGACCGTCGGATTCCGGTTCGATCGCGCCGACATCCGGACGTGGGATGGCCTGGGCGA
>DASSBK010000187.1:0-6191 GCA_035698825.1 Gemmatimonadota bacterium | reverse complement strand
ATCAGGATCAGGATCTTGTTGCGCCGAACCAGTCCCCAGATCGACCGCAGGTCGATGTCCAGCTCCTCGTCCTCCCCGGCGACCTGCGGCAGGCCGGCCGGATCGTAGGGATCCTCGTAGGGACGCAGCCCGCGGCCCGGCGGAAGGATGCGATTCATGGGAGGAGCCTCGAGGTCGGAATGCCCGGCATACAGCGTCCGTCTGAACGCACGACGACAAGGGAATCTGACAGAATCCACCGGGGCGGACAAGGATCCGTTCGGTTGTTCCAGAGGGAAACGGCTCCTATATTGGGTCGTCTTTCGCCGACCGTAATCGTCCGCAAACGCTCTTCCATGGTCCACCAATCGGGTCCGCATGGCTACGACCGCCGATTTTCGCAACGGCATGGTGATCAAGCTGGATGGAGACCTCTGGCAGATGGTCTACTTCCAGCATGTGAAACCGGGCAAGGGAGGCGCGTTCGTCCGCACCAAGCTCAAGCGAGTGGATACGGGTCAGGTGGTCGAGCGCACCTTCCGGGCAGGCGAGCGCGTGGAGGACGTGCGGCTCGAACGGCGACCGATGCAGTACCTCTACTCGAGCGATCACTTCGCGCACTTCATGGACACCTCGAGCTACGAACAGCATCCGGTGAACGAGGATCTCCTGGAAGACCAGCGATCGTACCTCAAGGAGAACGTCGTCTGCGACATGCTCGTGCATGACGGCAGGATCATCGGAGTGGAGCTGCCGAAGTTCATCGAGGCCGAGGTGGTGGAGACGGACCCGGGAGTGCGTGGGGACACCGCGTCGGGAGGGACCAAGCCCGCGAAGATCGAGACCGGCGCGGTGGTCCAGGTTCCGCTGTTCATCGAGCGGGGGGAGATCATCCGCGTGGACACGCGCACCAACGCGTACCTGGAGCGGGTCTCGTGAACCAGGAGGAGCTCAAGGCGCTGATCCGGCTCGTCGAAGAGAGCGACATCGACGAGCTCGAGATCGGACGCTGGGGACGCACCGTCCGGATCGTCAAGCGCCGGCAGGGACCGGGCGTACCTCCGGCCGCCGAACCCGTACATGGCCCCGTTCATGCATCCGGAGTTCCCGCGGCCACGCCCGGCGGTGCCGGCGGCGAGGGCGCTCGGGATCAGGAAACGCAGCATCACGTAGTGGAATCCCCCATGGTGGGGACGTTTTACCGCGCTCCCGCGCCCGAAGCGCCGCCCTTCGTCGAGGTCGGGGACTCCGTCCGCGTCGGCCAGACGCTTTGCATTTTGGAGGCCATGAAGCTCATGAACGAGCTGCAGTCCGAGGTCAGCGGGACGGTGCGGAAGATCCTGGCGGAAAACGGAGGCCCCGTCGAGTACGGGCAGCCGCTGTTCGAGATAGAGATCCGCTGAGCTCATGGATCTCCGGGAAATCCTGCGCTCGATGCTCCAGCACGAGGCTTCCGACCTGCACCTGAAGGTCGGCGCGCCGCCCGTGGTCCGCCTTCTCGGACAGCTGATTCCCATGGATCATCCGACGCTGAGCCGCGAGGACATGGCCGATGTCGTCGCGGAGCTGACCAGCGACCAGCAGCGCGCCGAGTTCGAACGCGCCCGGGAGCTGGATTTCGCCGTCGGAGTGCCCCAGCTCGGCCGCTTCCGCGTAAACCTGGGCATGCAGCGCGGCACACCGACCGCGACGCTGCGCAGCATCCCTGTGTCGGTGAGGTCGCTGACCGCCCTCCACCTCCCGCCGGTGGTGGGGGCCCTGGCCCTCCGCGCGCGCGGAATCATCCTGCTCACCGGGATCACCGGCAGCGGTAAGTCCACGACTCTCGCCGCCATGGTCGAGCACATCACCTCCAACCGGCGGCTCAAGATCGTCACGATCGAGGATCCGATCGAGTTCCTGATCCGCGACAACAAGTCGTTCGTCACCCAGCGCGAGGTCGGAGTGGACACCGCGGATTACGCCACCGGCCTGCGACACGTGCTCCGGCAGGACCCCGATGTCCTGATGGTGGGGGAGATCCGTGATGCCGAGAGCATGGACATCGCGCTGAAGGCGGCCAATACCGGTCACCTCGTCTTCGCGACGCTGCACACCACCGACGCCGCGCAGACGATCCAGCGCATCATGACGTTCTTCGCGCCGGAACGAGCACAGGAGGTCCGCTCCCTGCTGGCGGAGAACCTGCAGGGCGTGATATCGCTGAGGCTCATCCGGACCGCGGACGGCAAGGCGCGAGTCCCCGCCTGCGAGGTCATGGTCAACACGGAGGCGATCCGCGACTTCCTCCACAGCGGCGACCGGCCGTCCAAGATCGCCGAGCTGATCGCCGAGGGCGGGGTGCAGTACGGGATGCAGACGTTCGACCAGAGCCTCATGCAGCTGTACCAGGAAGGCACCATCGACGAGGAAGAAGCGCTCGCCAACGCGACCAACACCTCGGAGTTCGCCCTCAAGCTGAGAGGCATCGAGGGAACGAGCGGTCGCGTGTGGGGCGAGGGCTGACCGCCGAGCGACCCATCGATCCGATCCAGCGCATCCAGGAGTCGCTGTCCAGGACGGCGGGGCAGGCAGGAGCGGATCTCGCCGTAGCGGCGGGCGCCGCTCTGGCCGGCGGGCTCGCGGCGCTGGAGCTGTACGAGCGTGACGATCTCGCGGTCGAGGATCCCACCGGCCGGGGGCCGGTGACCGCCGCGGACCGCGCCAGTCAGGCGGCGATCCTGGAGGTGCTGAGCCGCGAGCGGGAGGGCGAGCCGATCCTCAGTGAGGAAGCGCCTGCGCCGGCCGGACTCGGGGAAGCGCGGCTGTGGGTCGTCGACCCTCTCGATGGCACGCGGGAGTTCATCGACCGGATCGGCGAGTTCAGCGTCATGGTGGGCCTGGCGGTCGACGGAGCAGCCGAGCTCGGGGCCGTCTATCAGCCCGCCACCGACCGACTGTTCGCCGGAGCCGCGGGCGTAGGGGCGTGGCGGATCGAGGAGGCGAGCTCCGTGCCGCGTACCGGGCGTCTGGTGACCGGGGACGTGCACGACCCGCTGCGGTTCGTTCGGTCCCGCTCCCACCCGGACGAGAGGATTCGCCGCCTCGAGGCGGCGCTCGGAGAGGTGGAGGTTATCTTGTCGGGATCCGCGGGGAGCAAGTGCGCCCTGGTGGCCTCGGGAGAGGCCGATCTGTACGTCCATCCCGTTCCATATCTGAAGGAATGGGACACCTGCGCACCCGAGGCGATGCTGCGCGCCGCGGGCGGCAGGGTCACCGATTGCCGCGGAGAGCCGCTCCGCTATGGCAAGGATCACCCCGCCCAGCCGGGCGGGATCTTCGCCGCCCATCCGGCGGCATGGGAATCGGCGCTCCCCATCGTGCGGGAGATCGCGAACGACAACCGGGTCGAATAGAAGGGGAATTCGAATGACTATCACACGCACTGCCGGACTTCTGATCGAGCCTTGCGGCGGACACCTCGTGGACCTGCTGGAACCCGCGGAGGGCCAGGCCGAGCTCAAGCGCCTCGCCGGCGAGCTGCCCTCGATCCAGGTCTCGGAGCGGGTCGTCTGCGATCTCGAGCTCCTGGCCACGGGCGCCTTCAGCCCGCTCGATCGTTTCATGGGAAGCGAAGACCTCGACGGCGTGCTGGACGAGATGCGTCTGGCCAACGGCCAGCTCTTTCCGATCCCCGTGACGCTACCGGTAGGGGACGACGCGCCGGTCGCGGAAGGCAGACAGCTCGCGCTGCGGAACGCGAAGAACGAGCTGCTAGCGGTGGTCGACGTGGAAGAGATCTACTCCTGGGACAGGAAGCGCATGGCCTCCCGGGCTTTCGGCACGCTCGACCCGCGACACCCGATGGTGGCCGAGATGGAGCGCTGGGGATCCCGGTTCGTTTCGGGTCCCATGCAGGTCTTGCAGCTACCCAAGCACCATGATTTCCAGGAGCTGCGGCTGACCCCCGCGGAGACGCGCCACCGCCTCGAGTCCTACGGCCACGGCAACGTGATCGCCTTCCAGACCCGCAACCCGCTCCATCGGGTCCACGAGGAGCTGACCAAGCGCGCCATCGCGGCGGTCGACGGCGTCCTGCTGCTCCATCCCTCGGTGGGGATGACCAAGCCCGGGGACGTCGATCATTACACGCGTGTCCGGACCTACATCGCGCTGGCGCGGAACTACTACGACTCCGATCGCATCCTGCTCTCCCTGCTCCCGCTGGCCATGCGCATGGCGGGTCCGCGCGAGGCGCTGTGGCACGCGATCATCCGGCGGAACCACGGGGCCAATCACCTGATCGTCGGACGGGATCACGCCAGCCCGGGTGTCGACAGCGACGGCAAGCCGTTCTACGGGCCGTACGACGCCCAGGAGCTGGTGGAGAAGCACGTCGAAGAGTTGGGTGTCAAGCCGGTGCCGTTCCACGAGCTCGTGTACCTCGAGGAGGAGGAGCGCTACGAGGAGCGGTCGCGCATCCCCGAAGGCGCCCGCATCGCTTCGATCTCCGGCACTCAGGTGCGTGAGGAGTACCTGCGGAACGGACGCAAGCTGCCGGAGTGGTTCACGCGCCCGGAAGTGGCGGACATCCTGGCCGAGAGCCATCCGCCCCGCCATCGCCAGGGAGCGTGCATCTGGTTCACGGGACTCTCAGGGGCCGGCAAGTCGACGACCGCCGACGTGCTGACGACCCTGCTGCTCGAGCATGGACGGCAGGTAACCGTGCTCGACGGCGACGTCGTGCGCACGCACCTGTCGCACGGCCTCGGATTCAGCAAGGAGGATCGCGACATCAACATCCGCCGCATCGGTTTCGTGGCAGGGGAGCTCGTCCGCCACGGCGGCCTCGTCCTCTGCGCCGCCGTAAGCCCCTACCGCTCGACCCGCAACGACGTGCGGTCGATGGTCGGATCGGGGCAGTTCATCGAGGTCTTCGTCGACACCCCGCTGGATGTCTGCGAGGAGCGCGACGTAAAGGGCATGTACGCCAAGGCCCGGCGCGGCGAGATCAAGAACTTCACGGGCATCGACGATCCCTACGAGCGCCCGGAGAACCCCGAGATCACGCTCGACACCACCGCGCACTCGCCCGAGGAAAACGCGCGGAGGGTAGTCGAATACCTGATCGAGCAGGGGTACGTGCGAGCCCTGGCGGGCTATAACAGCTGAGCGCGGGCGCTTTCCCCCGGAGGCGCTGAATTGTTCCGCAAGGTGCTGATCGCCAACCGCGGGGAGATCGCCCTGCGCGTGATCCGCGCCTGCCGGATGCTCGGCCTCAAGACGGTCGCGGTGCATTCCAAAGCCGACGCGGAGGCCCTGCACGTCCGCTTCGCCGACGAAGCGGTGTGCGTGGGCCCCGCTCCGTCCGCCCAGTCGTACCTGAACATCCCGCGACTCATCGCCGCGGCCGAGGTCACGGGGGCGGACGCCGTTCACCCCGGCTACGGCTTCCTGGCGGAGAACGCGGAGTTCGCCCAGATCTGCGCGGAGTCGAACCTCGTGTTCATCGGGCCCACCCCCGAGCAGATCCGCCAGATGGGGGACAAGTCCGAGGCCCGGCGGCTCATGCAGGAGGCAGGCGTCCCGGTGGTGCCGGGAACTCCCGGAGCGATCGACGAGGAGCGCAAGGCGCGACTGGCGGCGGAGGAGATCGGCTTCCCCGTCCTGGTCAAGGCAGCCGCCGGAGGCGGTGGGAAGGGAATGCGGGTCGCGCGCGACGCCGAGGAGTTCGCGTCGGCGTTCCCGCAGGCCCGCCGCGAGGCCGAGGCCGCGTTCGGGGACGGCCGCGTGTACATCGAGAGATTCCTCGAGCGTCCGCGTCACATCGAGATCCAGGTTCTCGGAGACCGTCAGGGAAACGTCGTCCACCTCGGCGAGCGCGACTGCTCCTGTCAGCGCCGGCATCAGAAGCTGCTGGAGGAGGCGCCGTCGCCGGGGATCACCGACGACCTCCGGAAGCGCATGGGGGACGCCGCGATCCGGGGCGCGTCCCGGATCGGGTATCTCGGTGCGGGAACGATGGAGTTCCTGGTCACCGAGAGCGGCGAGTTCTTCTTCATGGAGATGAACACCCGCATCCAGGTCGAGCATCCGGTGACCGAGATGGTGACCGGGCAGGACCTCGTCATGCGCCAGCTGACGATCGCCGCGGGGGAGCCGCTGGACCTCGGGCAGGACCAGGTGCGGTTCCGAGGGCACGCGATCGAATGCCGGATCAACGCGGAGGACCC
>DASSBK010000186.1:0-3466 GCA_035698825.1 Gemmatimonadota bacterium | reverse complement strand
CGAAGATCGTCAGGACGATCGACAGGAAGCCCCATGTGAGCGCGGCGCGGATGTCGAGCGCGAACAGGGTGGGCCCGAGATCCGGCGGCGGGCTGAACACGCGCTCCGGCACGGCCGCGATCCCGAGCGCGAACGCAAGGCCGCTCGCCGCCAGGATCCCGATCAGGATCGCGCCCGGCACGCGAGCCAGCATGAGGAGGACGATGGCGAGAACGCCCGCCACGCCGACGAGAACGGCCGGATCGTGGAAGTCGCCCGGAGTCACCGGCGTCGCGCCGGATCCCGCCTCGACGACCCCCATCGTGGCGAGGCCGATGAACGTGAGAAAGAGGCCGATCCCGACCGCGATCGCGAGCTTGAGGCTCTCGGGGATCGCCTGGGCGAGCCACGACCGCGTGCGGAAGAGGGCGAGCACGGTGAACAGGACGCCGCTCACGAAGATCGCGCCCAGAGCGGTCTGCCACGTGTGCCCGAGGCCCTGGACGACGGTGTAGGCGACGAACGCGTTCTGGCCCATGTAGGGCGCGACCGCGAAAGGGCGGTTCGCCCACAGGCCCATGAGCAGCGTGCCAAACGCCGCGGTGACGATGGTGGCCACCATGGAGGGCCCGAAGGGGATCCCCGCGGCCTCGAGGATCGCGGGGTTCACGACGATGATGTAGGCCATCGTGGCGAACGTCGTCGTCCCGGCGACGATCTCGCGCCGCCAGGTCGACCCGCCGGCTCGCGGCTTGAAGGCCGACGCCAGGCTAGCGGACCTTTTCGTAGACCCGGACCTCTCGATCCAAGGTATCCCCGAGCGCGTCCTCTTCCATGTCGAGGTCGTACAGTCCCTGGAGGCCGAGCCAGAATTCGGGCGAGGTGTCGAAGTAGCGTGCGAGACGCAGCGCCGTGTTCGCGGTCACACTGCGCTTCCTGAGGACAATCTCGTTGATCCGGCGCGGATCCACGCCGATATCCAGCGCTAGACGGTGCTGACTCAACCCGAGCGGCTTCAGGAACTCCTCTTCGAGCACTTCGCCCGGGTGAACGGGGGATAGCTTCTTCATCGGCATCTCGATCTCCTCCTAGTGGTAGTCAGTGATCTCGACCTCGTGGGCGTCACCGTCGAGCCATTCGAAACAGATCCGCCACTGATCCTTGATCCTGATGGAGTATTGTCCCTTGCGATCACCTTTGAGCTTCTCCAGCCGGTTTCCCGGCAGCGATCTCAAGTCATGGATGGTCATGGCGTTGTTCAGCATACGCAACTTGCGCAGCGCTACTGCCTGAATGCCCCGTGGCAATCGTCGGGAATAGATCCGCTGGTAGACCTCCTCGGCCTCCTTGTCGCGGAAGGATTTGATCACGGAGAAATTGTATGGCGTAACGCGCTAGGCGTCAAGCGCTATGCCATCGGGTATCGTTCGTGAAAATGGGGTTCAATTCGTTGTTGTCCGCTTCCGAGGCCTCCCGTATCTTTTTCGGACCGATTTCGTCCGACTTTCGACCGTTCGATCGGAGCGCCCTTTCCGTGACCGACGCCGCCACCTCCTCCGCCCCTGTCGGCACCGCGCCCGCCCGCCGCACGACCGACGACATCGTCATCGGGATCGTGGGCTCGGGGGGCGACGGAGTCATCTCGAGCGGAGAGCTCCTGGTGTCGGCGGCCGCCGCCGAAGGCCTCTACGCGACCATCCTCAAGTCGTTCGGGCCCCAGATCCGGGGCGGCGAGTCCTCGTGCAGGGTGCGGATCAGCCGCGAGGAGGCGCTCTCGTACGGGGACCGCCTCGATGTGCTCGTGGCGTTCAACTGGGCCGACTTCGCGCGCTTCAAGGAAGAGCTCGCGCTGGCGCCGGGCATCGTCGTGCTCTACGACGAGAAGGACGGCACGCCCGTCGACCAGATCCCGGTCGACCCGGCGCTCGAGCCCGTGGTCTTCCAGATCCCGTTCCACGACCTCGCCAACGAGGCGACCGGCTCCTCGCTTTCGAAGAACATCCTCCTCCTCGGCGTGCTCGGGGAACTCTTCGACCTGCCCACCGAGGGGATCGCGGGAGCGGTCGAGCGCAAGTTCGCCCGCAAGAGCGAAGAGGTGCGGGCCGCGAACAGCAAGGCGCTCGCCGCCGGCCGGGCGTACGTGCTGCGCGAGCTGGCCGAGTCGCCGGTCCCGCTGTCGTTCGTGCACGAGAAGGGCGAGCCCAAGCTCCTCATGACCGGCAACGAGGCGCTCGCCTTCGGCGCGCTCAAGGCCGGTTGCCGGCTCTACGCGGGGTATCCGATCACGCCGTCGTCGGACGTCATGGAGTGGCTGGCGAACGAGCTCCCGCGGTTCGGCGGCACGATGATGCAGACCGAAGACGAGATCGCGGCGATCGGGATGTGCGTGGGCGCGTCGTTCGGAGGCACGAAGGCGATGACGTCGACCGCGGGACCCGGGCTCTCCCTCATGACCGAGTTCCTGGGGCTCGCTTCGATCGCCGAGATCCCGGTCGTGATCGCCGACATCCAGCGGGTCGGCCCGTCGACCGGAATCCCGACCAAGACCGAGCAGTGCGACTTCGCGCACGTCGCGCACGCGGGCCCCGGGGACACGCCGCGGGTCGTCGTCGCGCCCTACGACGTGGCCGACTGCTTCCACATGGGTGTCGAGGCATTCAACATCGCCGAGGAATTCCAGACGCCCGTGATCATCCTCTCCGATCAGTACCTCGGCCAGCGCAAGGAGTCGGTGGTGCCGTTCGACATCCACGGCTGGCCCGTGGTGGACCGACTGACGTACGGCGGCAACGGCGCCGAGTCCTACCGCAGATACCGGCTGGACGACGGCGACGTGTCGCCGATGGCCATCCCGGGGCAGGCCGGGGGCGAGCACACGATCAGCGGCCTCGAACACGTCGAGTCCGGCGACCCTACGTCGAGCTCCGCCGTCCACGCGCGGATGAACGAGCGACGCCACGCCAAGCTCGAGCGTCTGGCGCGCGAGCGGGGTCCCGCGCTCGTCCGCACCTTCGGCGCCGAGAACCCGCAGATCGGGATCGTCTGCTGGGGCTCGACCAGCGCGCAGGCGCGCGAGGCCGCGCGGAAGCTCAACCGCGAGGGACACTCGGTCGGCGTCTGCGTGCCGCAGCTGCTGTGCCCCCTGCCGGTCGAGCCGATCGCCGCCTTCCTCGAGGGCGTCGAGCGGGCGATTTGGATCGAGCTCAACCACCAGGGCCAGTTCTACCATTACGCGAAGGCGCGGCTCGAGCTCGACGCCGCGCACGGTCACCTCTACGCCCGGAGCGGCGGCATGCCGTTCAGCGTGCAGGAGATCGTCGACAGGGTCCTGGCCCTGGCGGAGGCGTAGCGTGGCGACCGCCCTGGCCGGCATCCCTCGCGCGGAGGCCAAGCTCTCCGCGAAGGACTTCAAGACCGAGCTCAAGCCCATCTGGTGCCCCGGCTGCGGCGACTTCGGCGTCCTCGCGGCGCTGACCAAGGCGCTGTC
>DASSBK010000185.1:0-8633 GCA_035698825.1 Gemmatimonadota bacterium | reverse complement strand
GAATCGGCCAGCGTGAGCGCGCGGTCGACGAGGACGTCCGCGAGCTCCGGCGCATCGTCGAGCGCTGACGCCAGCCGGATACGCGCGGGATCGGCGGGGCGGGTTATCCCCGCCATCGCGAGGTGATGTGCCATGTAACCGCTGAGCGAGTCGATCTCGCCGGCCAGCCAGCGGAGCTGATCGTAGTGCCCGCTGTGGCTGGAGATGAAGAGCGGCACGACCACTACGTCGGAAGCGCCCCGCGCGACGAGCTCCGCCGCCACGTCCTGGAAGGGCCGTGCCTCCGCCTCGGGCCCCATGAGGAACGCGACCTCCACGGGACTCCCGGTCTCGGCGAGCGCGGCGATCTCGCGCACGCGGTCGTTCCACTCCGCCTCCGCTCCGTGTGCGACGACGATCGCCGCCGGTCGGTCGTGGGCGGTCTGCGCGTCGAGCGTCGCCGCGCACAAGAGCGCGCCGAGGAGCGGGAGCGCGGCCACGGCGATCCGACGGGGATGGCCGGCCGATCGCGCGCCGACGTCTCTCGATCGCGAGCCCGTGTCTCTCGATCCAGCGCTCATCGCGTCTCTCGATCGCGCGCTCATCGCTCTCCGCTATCGCCGAAGCCGGCTTCCAACGACAGGACCAGGTTCCGCCCCGGCGCGAACGCCGCGCCGTAGGGCTCCTCGTACGCGCGATCGAGCAGGTTCTCGACACCCGCCCGCAGGACGAGCGGCCGGCCCGTCAGGGCCGAGAGGTCGGCGGCCGCGTGAAGGTCGAAGACCGCGAAGCCCGTGGTAGGCTCGAGACCCTCGGGCACCTCGCTCTGGCCGTCGACGAACCGCCCGGTGACGAGCCCGGAGACCCGGCCCGAGCCCTCCGTCCACCCGAGCCCCAGCGCGAGCTTGACCGGCGGCACGAACAGCGGCTCGTCCGCCCCCAGGTCGTCGCCGTCGTTCCAGCTGAACGCGGCGAACGCGGTGCGCATGCCGCCCAGCCAGGCGCCGCGATGCTCGACCTCGGCTTCCACGCCCCGGATCCGCGCCTCGCCGACGTTCCCGACGGTCGTCACGGGCTGTCCGCCGATCTCCGACTCGCCCATGAACGTCCCCGGCACGAACGTGATGAAGTCGTCGATCCGATTGTGGAAGTACGTGGCCTCGACGCGCACGCCCGCCGCGCGCGCCTTGAACCCCAGATCGACGTTGACGCTCGTCTCGTTCTCGAGGTCGGGATTGGGGACCGACAGGCCGCCCTGCGATCCGGGGCCGAAGAAGAATCGCTCGATCACGTTCGGTGTGCGGAAGGCGCGGCTGACCGAGCCGGTGACGTGCAGCCACTCGGCGGCGCGGAAGAGCGCGGCGACGCTGCCGCTGAGCGCGCTCTCGGTCCGGTCCTCCGCCGGGACCGCCCCCTCCTCGCGCTCCAGGCCCTCGGCCTCGATGTCGAAGCGGTCGAGCCGGGCGCCGGGGATCACCGTCCAGCGCCCGGCGGAGATCTCGTCCTGCAGGTACAGCCCCATGCCCTGGTAGCTCGACTCGGGTGTCGTCGGGGTATCGTCGGTCTCGGTCTCGGTGCTGCCCGGCGGTCCGGGTGCGCGCGGCACGAGCACGTGCACACTCTCCTCCAGCCGCCGCTCGTCGACCTCGTCGCGGAAGAAGTCGATTCCGTAGGTCAGGTAGTGTCCGTCCACGAGCGAGGATCCCGCCTGCATGTCGAGACCCGCCGTCCGCACGTCACCGGTCCGCTCGGTCGTGGTGTCGATCAGGAGGTCGAAGGGCCCGGCGGGAATCGGCGGCAGGTCGAGGACGGTGGAGAAGACCTCCGTCTGCTCCTGCGTATACACGCGCGCGTCGAGGCGCGCCAGCCACGCCGCGAGGTCGCGTGCCTCGTATCCCAGGGAGAGCTTCGTCCGATCGGTGCGCGGGTAGAATCCGGTGAAGACCCCGCCGGATCCCGGGACCCCGATGTCCTCTCCGCGCAGCGTGGACCATTGCAACGTCAGCGCGTGATCGTCGGCCGGACGCCACTCGAGATCGGCGGCGCCGGACCGGGTCTCGGCGCCGGAATGCGCGACGACCCCGAGGGCGCTGGAGTAGTCGCCGGCATCCCGCGCGCTGCCACGGAAGGCGAAGCCGACGTACGGCGTTCCGAAGTGGAGCGCCATCGCGCCCGTGCGTTGACGGTCGATGGTGCTGTAGCGCGTGGTGGCGGAGCCCGAAACCGACAGCCCCTCCGCGGGGAGCTCCGGCTTCCGCGTGACGATGTTGACGATTCCGCCGATCGCGTCGCTGCCGTAGAGGACGGAGGCGGGACCCCGCACGATCTCGATCGATGCGATGTTCGAGACGTCGACGAGCCCCGGCTGCACGCCGCCGAAGTTGATCGCCTCCCGGCTGTTGTTGAGCCGCTGGCCGTCGACGAGGACGAGCACGCGGTTTCCGCTGAGGCCTCGCAGCACGGGCAGGCCGAGGAAGGGACCTTCGCCCTCGACCTCGAGGCCCGCCTCCAGCGGGAAGAGATCGGCCACCACGTTGTCCGCCTGGAGCCGGTCGATCCGCTCGCCGTCGAGCACGTCGACCGGCACGGGGACGTCGAACGTCGCGCGCTCCGTGCGGGTGGCGACCGCCTGGATCCTCTCCATGAGGACGGTATCGGGCTGCGTGTCGTCCTCCTGGGCGGCCAGCGGGCTCGCGAGAAGGACGAGCGAGAGGATCGGTGCGAGCTGCGCGATCGAGCGGAGGGCATGTCGCGGCATGGGGATTTCCTGCATCCTTGAAGAAGGCGTTCGAACGCGGGCGGCGTCCGGGAATGATTGTCGAAAAAGAAGGATTCCCATTCGTTGAGACCGAGTCTCAACGAATAGCGGACGCATCCTATCCGGATTTCTCGCGCCCGTCAACTCGTCTGACAGGGACCCCAGCGCCGCATATCTTCCGGCGATGCACTGGACAGCGAGCGCGACCGACGGGGCCGCGAGGGCGGGGGTCCTGACGACCGACCACGGGGCGGTCCCCACGCCGGCCTTCATGCCGGTCGGGACCCAGGCGACCGTCAAGGGACTGACACCCGCGGAGCTCGCCGGGCTCGGCGCGGGCATCGTCCTCGCCAATGCGTACCATCTGCACCTCAGGCCCGGCTCCGACGTCGTGCGGCGGCTCGGGGGCATGCACGCGTTCATGGGCTGGAGCGGTCCCATCCTGACCGACAGCGGCGGGTTCCAGGTGTTCAGCCTGGCCAAGCTCGCCGCGATCGACGAGGACGGGGTGACGTTCCGCTCGCACCTCGACGGCTCGACGCACCGCTTCACGCCCGAGCTCGTCATGGAGATCGAGGCGGCTCTCGGCGCGGACATCGTGATGGCGTTCGACGACTGTGCTCCCTATCCGTGCGACGAGAGTTCCGCGCGCGCGGCGATGGAGCGGACGGCGCGCTGGGCCGAGCGCTCCGCGGCGGCCCACGCGCGGATTCAGGGGGAACGCCCGTGGCCCTGGCGGCAGCGCCTCTACGGGATCGTCCAGGGCTCGGTCTACCCCGAGCTCCGGCGCGAGAGCGCGCGGCGGCTCGCCGAGCTGGAGCTTCCCGGTTACGCGATCGGCGGGCTGTCGGTCGGGGAGGAGAAGGCGCTCATGCTCGAGATGCTGGAGGTGACGGTGCCCGAGATGCCCGCGGACCGGCCGCGCTATCTCATGGGAGTGGGATTCCCGGAAGACGTGGTGGCGGCCATCGCGCGCGGCGTCGACATGTTCGACTGCGTGGCGCCGACCCGGCAGGGCCGGACCGGCGCCGCGTTCACCCGCGACGGCCGCGTGAACGTCGAGAACGCGCGCTTCGCCGAGGACGACCGGCCGCTCGACCCGCAGTGCGGGTGCATGGTCTGCACCACCTGGAGCCGCGCGTATCTTCGGCATCTGTTCAAGACGGGCGAGATGCTGGGACCGCGGCTTCTCTCGCACCACAACGTCGCGTTCCTCACGGACCTCACGGGGGAGGCCCGCACGGCGATCGCGGCCGGCGAGTTCGACTCCTGGTCCGCCGGCTGGACCCATCGCTACGCGAACACTCCACAACCGGAGGTGTCATGCACGAGCTGATTCCGATGCTGGCGATGGGCTCGCCGGGCCAAGGCGGCGGAACGGGCGGGATCGTCGCGTCGATCCTTCCGATCGCGGCCATGATCGCGATCCTTTGGTTCCTGCTGATCCGGCCGCAGAGGAAGGAGCAGCAGCTGCATCTGGAGATGGTGAAGAACCTCAAGAAGGGCGACGAGGTCGTGACCGTCGGCGGGATCTACGGCCGCATCATGTCGCTCGACGCGGAGAAGGTATCGCTCAAGGTCTCCGACAACGTGAAGATCGACGTCGAGCGGTCGAAGGTCGTGCGGGTCGTGACCCCGAAGATCGAAGAGGTCGAGTCGAAGTGATCCGCCAGATCCGCCTGCTCGGCGATCCGGTCCTGCGCCGAACCACGGACCCCGTCGAGCGCTTCGACGAGGAACTGGGCGGGTTCCTCGACGACATGATCGAGACGATGTATCAGGCCGAGGGCGTGGGCCTCGCCGCGCCGCAGGTCGGCGATTCCCGGCGCGTGACGGTCATCGACGTCAGCGAGGAGCGGGACGGGAGTCTCGTTCTCGAGCTCGTGAACCCGCGGATCCTGCGCTCGGAGGGGACGATCCCGAGCGAGGAGGGATGCCTGTCGATCCCGGGGCTCACCGAGACGATCGAGCGCGCGGCCGAGGTGGAGGTCGAGTACCAGGACCGGCACGGAGAGCGCCACGTGGTGACCGGCACGGAGCTCCTCTCGCGGGCTCTCCAGCACGAGATCGATCACTTGAACGGCATCCTGTTCATCGACTACCTGGGCCCGCTCAAGCGCCGGCTGGTGGTGCGGGAGTGGCGCCGCACCATGGCCGATCAGGGAATCCAGGTGGCGGACTAGCGCCGGAAGACGGAAATGCGCGTCGTCTTCTGGGGAAGTCCCGAGTTCGCGGTCGCCGTTCTCGAAGCGCTCATGGAGAGCGCCCACGAGGTCGCTGCCGTCGTGACCCGGCCGCCGGAGCCCGGCGGCCGTGGCCGCCGGCCGAAGCCGACCCCCGTGGCGCGGCTCGCGGAGTCGGCGGGCCTGCCGACGCTGACGCCGAAGCGCCTCCGCGGCGACGCGGTGCACGCGGAGCTGGCCGCGCTCGGCGCGGATGTCTTCCTCGTCGCCGCCTACGGCGCGATCCTTCCCGGCGACCTCCTCTCACTGCCGCCCCACGGATCCCTCAACGTCCATGCCTCGCTCCTGCCCGACTATCGCGGGGCGGCTCCGGTCACGCGCGCCATTCTCGACGGGAAGAGCGAATCAGGTGTCACCATCATGCGGATGGAGGAGGGGCTCGACACCGGGCCGATCTGCCTGCAGGCCGCCGAGCCGATTCTCCCCGACGACACGGCGGAGACGCTGACCCGGCGTCTCGCGACCCTGGGAGGGCGCGCGGCCGTCGAGGCGCTCGACCGGCTCGAGACCGGGACGCTCACCGAGACCCCGCAGGACGACGCGCTCGCGAGCTACGCGGCCAAGATCACGACCACCGAGGCCGAGATCGACTGGTCGCTCCCGGCCGCGGTGATCGAGCGCTCGGCGCGGGCGTTCGATCCCTGGCCGGGCGCCTGGACGACCTTCCGCGGCGAGCGCCTCAAGGTGTTCCGCGTCGACCTCGCGGACGCCGTCGTCGATTCCAGGGCGGTGGCGACCGGCGCGGAAGATGGTCGGCCCGGGGAGATCGTGGCGGCCGATCCCGCGCCGATCGTGCGAACCGGCGATCGTCCCGTCCGCGTGATCATCGTCCAGCCACCCGGCGGCCGGCGGATGGCGGGGGACGACTGGGCGCGCGGTCGCGAGGTGAATCCCGGGGAGACCCTTGGCTGACACGCGCCCGCTGCTGGTGGCGGCCACCGACGATCGGCAGCTCGCCCGGCCCGACTTCGACGGGCGCCTCGAGGCGCTTCTCGCGGCGGGCTGCCCGGCCGTGTGGCTCCGCTCCAGCGCGCTCGCGGGTCGGGACTTCCTGTCGCTGGCGCGCGCGGTGCGCGAGGCGTGCGACCGTCACGCGGCCCGGCTCTGGATCGGCGACCGGGCGGACGTCGCCGCTCTCGCGGGCGCCGACGCCGTCCAGCTCCCCGAGCGGGGTCTCTCGATCGCGGGGGCCCGCCGCGCCGCGGGGCCCTGCGTGGAGGTCGGCCGATCCGTGCACGGGGCCGAGGCCGCGATGGCCGCCGCGCGCGAGGGCACCGATCGGATCGTCGCCGGCACGATCTTCGCGAGCGCGAGCCATCCGGAGCGGGAGCCGGCCGGTACCGGGCTCCTCGAGGAGATCCGGGCCGCGCTCGGGGAGTCCCGTCCCCCGCTCTACGCGATCGGCGGCATCGACCTCGGGCGCGTGGAATCCGTGGTCCGCGCGGGCGCAGACGGGATCGCCGTGATCGGCGCTCTCTGGGACTCCGGCGACCCGGCGGCCGAGGCGCGGGCGCTGCTCGACGCGCTTCGGCGCGCGATCGGATGAGTGGTACATTCCGCACATGAAGACGACATCGGACGAGATTCCCGCGCGCGCCGCCGAGACGGGGCCCGCGCTCGAGATCCGCGCCAACGGCGAGACGCGTTCGGTCCCGCCTGGTACCTCGGTGGCGGGATTCCTCGCCCGCCACGACCTGGATCCCGATCTCGTCGTCGTCGAGCGGAACGGGCGCATCCTCCGGCGGCAGGACTTCGACGGCACGACTCTCGAGCCCGGCGACGAGCTCGAGATCGTGCACTTCGTGGGCGGCGGATGAACGATCGGCTGACCCTGGGCGAGCGGACGTTCGGGTCGCGGCTGATCATCGGGACGGGGAAGTACGACTCCCCCCGCACCATGGCCGCCGCGCTCGAGGCGTCCGGCGCGGAGATCATCACGGTGGCGGTCCGCCGCGTCGATCTGGACGCCAGCAAGGAAGAGAGCCTCCTCCACTGGCTCGATCCGGATCGTGTCCTGATCCTTCCGAACACGGCGGGATGCTATACCGCGGAAGAGGCGATCCGCGTGGCGCGGCTGGGGCGCGCCGCGGGACTCAGCGACTTCGTGAAGCTCGAGGTGATCGGCGACGAGAAGACCCTCTATCCCGACGTGCTCGAGCTCCTGGCCGCGACGGAGACCCTGGCCGGCGAGGGCTTCACGGTGCTCCCCTACACGAGCGACGATCCCGTGATCGCGAAGCGGCTCGAGGACGCGGGCGCGGCCGCGGTCATGCCGCTCGCCTCGCCGATCGGCTCCGGCCTCGGGATCGTCGATCCGCTCGGCATCCGGTTCATCATGGAGGCGGTGACCGTCCCGGTCATCGTCGACGCCGGCGTCGGCACCGCGTCGGACGCCGCCGCCACGATGGAGCTCGGCGTAGACGGAATCCTCATGAACACGGCGATCGCGAAGGCCGGAGACCCGGTGCGGATGGCCGAGGCGATGCGGCTCGCGGTCCAGGCCGGCCGGATGGCGTTCGAGGCCGGCCGCATGGAGAAGCGCGCGTATGCCACGCCCTCGAGCCCGGTCGCGGGGCGGGTCGGCGGCTAGGACGGGAACGGCCGCGGAAGCCGGGCGCGCGAGCCCGGAGCGCCGCGCGGCCCTGGCGGTGCTGCGGGACGTACGCCGCGGGGCGCGCGCCGACGAGAGCTTCGCGCGGCGATCGGCCGCGATCGATCCGCGGACACGGCCGTTCCTGATGGAGCTGGCGTACGGCGCGATCCGGTGGCGCAAGCGCCTCCGCTGGGAGCTCGCCCGCCATCTCCGGAAGGATCTCGCGGCCCTGCCGGCGGACGTGCTCGCGATCCTGGAGCTCGGCGCGGACCAGCTGCGCTTCATGGGCGGCGTCCCGGCGTGGGCGGCGGTCGACGAGAGCGTGAAGCTGGTCCGCGGCGAGACGCCGGCGAAGATCTCGCGCTGGGCGGCCGGTCTGGTGAACGCGGTGCTCCGGAACCTCGAGCGAGACGGTCCTCCGGAGCCGCCGGCGGACGCGGCGCCGGCGGCCCGGCTCGCGATCCTCCACTCGCATCCGGAGTGGATGGTCGAGCGCTGGATCGCGCGCCACGGGATCGAGGCCACCGAGGCGCTGCTCGCGAAGAACAACGTTCCGCCGCCGCTCCACCTCAAGGTGAACCGGCTGCGGACCGACGTGGAGGCGGTGCTCGGCCGGCTGCGCGACGCGGATGTCGATGCCGCCCCCCACCCGGCGAAGCGGGACGCGATCGTAATCGAGTCGGGCGCCGCGCCCGAAGCGCTCCCGGGATGGGACGAGGGATGGTTCTGGGTGCAGGACGCCGGCGCCCAATGGGTCGTGGAGGTGGCGGGGAACCCCGCCGCGGACCGGCTCCTCGACGCGTGCGCGGCGCCGGGCGGGAAGCTGATGGGCCTGCTCGAGCGCTCGCCGGGAGCCCGCGCGCTCGCGCTCGACGTCGACCCGGCGCGGCTCGCGCGCATCCGCGGCGCCGCGGAGCGCCTGGGGCTCGAGGGGGCGCATCTGGCGGCCGGCGACGCGCGGCGTCCGCCGACGGCGGCGCGATTTCCGCTCGTCGTGGCCGACGTGCCCTGCTCGGGCACGGGAGTGCTGCGGCGGCGCGTCGACGCGCGCTGGCGGCGG
>DASSBK010000184.1:0-4178 GCA_035698825.1 Gemmatimonadota bacterium | reverse complement strand
CGTGAACAGGACGACCGCCACGACCACGATCGCCAGCAGGATGAGGATCTCGGGCGTCACCGTCGTCGACGCGAACGCGACCTGATCATGGCGCTCAGCATACACGACGGCGCGTCGAGGCGCCGGGGCTGCGAGCCCAACTTGCGGGTCCGCGGTTCGCCGCCGATCCCAAGTGAAAGCGGCCGGGAAAGCCGCAAGGCCCCCGGCCGCCTTCCGGGCGAGCTTGGATCTCCCGCTGGCTACTCCTCCGCGTGCGCCTGGGGCTTGAGCTCTATCTGGATGAGCTCGAACGGCTGGTCCGTCAGGTTCCTCGGTTGATGAGCTCCGGCCTCCATCCATACGGCTTCGCGAGCCTTGCCCTGGGCGTTGACGACCTGTCCGTCGGGAAGGGTGAATTCGCCGTTGATATCATCCAGGTAGACGGCGACACCCGCCGGGTGGGAGTGCATGACGCCCTGCTCGTTCGGGCCGTACCGGATGCGCAGCACGCGCACCTGATCGTTCTCGAAGATCACGCTGTAATGCGCCGGGTCCGCGGTAACCGGGTCCTGCGCAAAAACCGCTGTCGCCGCGAGGGGTACGATCGCCAAGATCATCCACAGAATGCGCATCGCCGATTCCTCTCTGTCGTTTCGAGTGGAGGTGCGTTCGACCCGGAAGACCGTCTGGTACGCGCCGACGCGTTCAGGGAACTCGCGTTCCCTCCGTCGTCAGGGTAAGCACGGAATCGGATTCGGCGGTCGTATAGTGCGCGACTACCGTGCCCGTCAGCCTGTCCGTCCCCACGAGACGGTAGACCGCGTGGGTCGTCACCATGAGGCCCTCCCGCCGGACGCTCTCGTAGGGACCGGCGTCGAGGATGACGCTGTCACCGGAGACCGTCACGACGCCTTCGATGGGATCCCGATCCGGCAGCATCAGCGTCCAGCCGTCGGCGGTCACGACCGACTGATACACGGTGGCCGTCGTGTCGCCCGATACCGGCACCGAGCGCATGTCCCACGTGCCGGCGAAGTCCGCCAGCGAGGTGGTGGGGGCGGCAGCCAGGGTGTCGGCCGGCAGCTCGTCCGTCGCTTCTTCCGCAGGTTCGCTCTCGCAATCGACCAGGAACAGGGCGACGCCGAGCGTTAAACAGAGGCGCAGGGCCTTCCGCACGGGGGACCTCCAGGCTGGTTGAGGATGTGGTGGATCGGTTGCAAACGATGGCGATCGCTGTCATTTCTGTCAACGATCTCCCTGGAAAAAAAGGCCCGACCGCGCGGGGGGTCGGGCCTTGAATCCGGTAGGATGTTGGTGGAGCTGATCGGGATCGAACCGACGACCTCCTGAGTGCGATTCAGGCGCTCTCCCAGCTGAGCTACAGCCCCACTCGCCTGCGAATATAGCGGCGCGTGAACTCCCCTACCACGCGGGAATCGGCCGCGCGAGCGGCCGTCAGCCGTGCAAGCGGCCATCAGTCGCGCAAGCGGCCATCAGCCGTGGCTACCGTGCTCCCCCTCGGGCTTGCGGAACTTGATCAGGCTGCGGTCCAGGGAGTCCCGCTCGTCCCACTTGGGACCCACGTGGTCGTCTGCCGGGTTGGCCAGCATGTCGCTCTCCTCCACCAGCTCGAACCCCGCGGCGGTCACCTCGCTCACGATGACGTCGGACGCGATCCGGTGGGATTCCAGGTCCCGGCCCTCGGCCGCCTCGGCGTCGATCACAACGAACAGGCCGCCCGGCTCGAGCTTGGTGAGCAGGGTCGCCAGCCACCCCGGCACCTCGCCGGGATTGACGTCGTGGTAGTTCCGGTCCGTGAACGCGAGATCCAGGCTCGCGTCCGGCACCTCGGCGATGTCCGACACGAACGTGACGTTCGCCTCCGGAGTGGCTCCCGAGGCGATCCGCGCCTGCAGGCTCTCGGGACGGAAGGACGACTGCGAGTAGACCTTGCCCTCCGGGCCCACCGCGTCGCTGAAGATCCACGTGTGGTAGCCGCCACCCGACTCGATGTCGAGGACGTTGTCCCCTTCCTCGACGCCGATCCACTCCAGCACCTCCATCGGCTTCGAGGTCGCGTCGCGCTCCTTCTCCGCGGCCGGACGGCCGTCCGCGTCCAGGTTCACGGTGATCTGCGCGAGCGCGCCCTGCGGCAGCAGCGCAAGCGCGATGCACGACAGCAGGATACGGATGCTCATCTTCACTCTCCTCGATTCATTGGTTTTCCTAGCGGTCCGGAGAGAATCTGTGCTCCGGGAGGCTTGCGCGGTAGCTTCGTTTTCCGATGACGGATCGGCACGACCACAGCGATATCGCGGGCCTGGAAGCGTTTCGGGCGTTCCGGGCCGAGATGAACGAGCGGCTGATCGGCTCGGGGCACCTCGGACTCAAGCGCTTCCTCGCCCTCGACGGGCAGGCCTACCAGGACGGAGCCCTCGACGGGAGGGCCAAGGAGATGCTGGGGCTCGTGGCGTCCCTCGTCCTGCGCTGCGACGACTGCGTGACGTATCACCTCGAGCGCTGCGTCGGGCTGGGAGTGACGCGCGAAGAGTGTCTCGAGGTCTTCAACGTCGGGCTCGTGGTCGGCGGCTCGATCGTCATCCCGCACCTGCGCCGGGCGCTGCGGACGCTCGACGCCCTCCTGGCCGAGCGCACCCCCGCGGACTGATCCTATTTGTGATAGGGCTCTCCGCGGAGGATCGTCCACGCCCGATAGAGCTGTTCCAGGAGCACGACCTGAGCGAGCTCGTGTGCGAGCGTCTGGGGGCCGAGGCTCACCGTCCGTCGCGCCGCCCGCTTCACGTCTCCCGCCAGCCCCGCCGCGCCCCCGACCACGAAGACGAGGCGCGCGACCCCTTCGTCGGCGCTTCCCCCGATCAGTGCCGCCCAGCCCGGCGAATCAAGTGCATCCCCGGCGCGATCCAAGGCAACCAGTCTGTCGGCGGGACCGGGAGCGGCGACCTTGAGCAGCCGCTCGCCCTCCGCGGCGACGGCTTCCGCGCCCTCCCCCGCCCGCTTCACGTCCTTGCGTTCGACCGGGCAATAGCGGCCGATCCGCTCCAGATACTCGTCGACCGCTTCGCGCGCCCAGGCCGACCGCAGCCGGTCGACCGCCAGGATTTCGATCTTCACGAGGCCCGGGACCGCGGGCGGCGCCCCCTAGGCGTAGATCCCTCGCAGCCGATGCACGAACGCGACCCGGTCGATCGCCAGCATGTAGCACGCCGTTCGCGGGCTGACGTCGTGGGTCTCGGTGTAGCGCATGACGTCCTTGAAGGAGTTCACCATGATCTTCTTGAGCCGCTTCTCCACGCGCTCGCGGCTCCAGTAGTACCCCTCGCGGTTCTGCACCCACTCGAAATAGCTGACCGTCACGCCGCCGGCGTTGGCCAGGATGTCGGGGATCACGAAGACGCCCTTTTCCTCCAGGATCGCGTCGGCGTTGGCGGTCGTCGGCCCGTTCGCCCCCTCGCAGATGATCTTCGCCTGGATGCGCGGGGCGTTGGCGCGGGTGATCTGGTTCTCGAGCGCGGCCGGAATCAGGACCTCGCAATCCAGCTCCAGGAGCTCCGCGTTGGCGACCTGGTCGCCGCCCCGGAAGTCCTCCAGCACGCCGCCAGCGCGCACGTGATCCTCGGCCGCCTCGAGGTCGATCCCGTCCTCGTTGTGGACGCCCGTCGTGAAGTCACTGATCCCCACGACCTTCATCCCGCGCTGGGCGCAGAGCCGCGCCGCCGTAGAGCCCACGTTCCCGAACCCCTGCACGACGACGCGCGCCCCTTCCACGGGCAGGCCCTGATGGCGGAGCGCCTCGAGCGTCACGAGCATGCAGCCCCGGCCGGTCGCGTCGCGCCTCCCCAGGGAGCCGCCCATCTCGATCGGCTTACCCGTGACGATCGAGGTGACGGTGTGGCGGGCGTGCTGGCTGTAGGTATCCATGGTCCACGCCATCACCTGCTCGTTCGTGTTGACGTCGGGCGCGGGCACGTCCGTGTCGGGTCCCAGGATCGACATGATCTCCGCCGTGTAGCGCCGGGTGAGGTGCTCGAGCTCGCGCGTCGACATTCCCCGCGGATCGCACACCACGCCGCCCTTGGCACCCCCGAACGGGATGTTCACGACCGCGCACTTCCAGGTCATCCAGGCGGCCAGGGCCTTGACTTCCTCGAGCGTCACGTCGGGCGAGAAGCGGATTCCGC
>DASSBK010000183.1:0-2576 GCA_035698825.1 Gemmatimonadota bacterium | reverse complement strand
GTCGGCTTCGGCCTCGTGCTGCGCCGACTTCTTCTTCTCCCAGTTCGGGAACGCGGTCATGAAGGCGCGCAGGAGGTCGTGGAGCTTGTCCTTCTCGGCGGCGCTGAGGACGGAGCTGAACTCCGCTTCCCGTCGCGCGGCCTCGCCGACCGTTCGGTCCCAGGCCTTATGGCCGGCCTCGGTGGGCTCGATCAGGGTGCCGCGGCGATCGCTCGGGTCGGGCAGGCGCCGGACGAGACCGGCGGCCTCCATGCGGTCCAGGCGGTTGGTCATCGCGCCGCTGGAGAGTCGAAGCTCGGCAGCGAGCTTGCCAGCGGAGACGCGGTACGGAGCGCCGTGTCGCCGGAGCTTGCCGAGCAGCTGGAAGGAGCGTCGATCCAGCTCGTGGGTCGCGAGCGTCTCCTCCATCGACTGGTTCACGTTGAACGACAGGATCTGGATGCGCTCGATGATGCCTTCGGTGACCGGGTCGAGGTCGGGAATCTCTCGTGCCCAGATCTCGAGCGACTCGTCGAGACCGTCCCGGTCAGGGCGCTTGGGGGCCATGGCCAACAGTCTTAGCACAAATCTGACTCGATGTCAAACATGTCCAGATCGTATTTCTCCATCCGGAGTATCTTGACATCGAACTATCCCTGCCGTACGATGTGCTTCGCACACGGGAGAGGAAAGGCAGGGGTCGTACCAAATGATGTTCACGGACAAGGCATTCTCGATCTGGATGGGTCACGCGGGTGAGGACACTCAGGTCTTCTCGCAGGACGACGCGTCGCACGACGCGCAGGCCCTCGAGCGGACGCAGGTGCTCGCCATCACGCGTCACGCCGTCATGGCGCGCGAGGCCGCACAGGTCTCGCGCCGGCAGCTTCGCGACTGCGAGCCGGAGGGCATGGCCGCGTAGCCAGCCCACCGCACGCAAGATCGTCGCCTCGCGCGGCGTATAGCAGCTGAACGTTCCCCAACGGACTGATCCCCGGTACCCGACGTGCCGGGGATCAGTGATTCCCGCGCCGAGCGCGGCTCCCCGCGCCGAGCGCGGCGCCCGCGGCACCGCCGCGTTACGCGGTCTGGCGGGCCTCGTCGAGGAACTGGATCGCGATCGGCTCGATGTCGTCCGCCGGCTCGAACCCGAACACCTGGGCGTAGAAGCTCAGCTCGCCCCCGAACGAGCGGATGATCGCCTCCTTGCCGCGGAAGCCGTGGTCCTCGCCCGGGTAGAGCAGGTACGCGTGCGGGACGTGCCGCTCGAAGAGCGCGTCGACGATCCGCTCGGCCTCCTCGACGGGCACGATCTTGTCCTCGGCACCCTGCTGGACGAGCACCGGCGCCGTGATCCGCTCCGCGTGCAGGCTCGGTGATCGATCCAGGTACACCTGCTTCGCCTCGGGCCACTTCCCGACGAGCGACTCCAGGTACCGGGACTCGAACTTGTGGGTGTCCTTCACGAATGCCCGCAGGTCGCCGATCCCGAAGTACGTGCAGCCGGCATCGAAGTCGTCCGTGAACGCGAGGGCCGCGAGCGTCGTGAAGCCCGACGCGCTGCCGCCCCGGATCGCGAGGCGTTCGCCGTCGACGAGGCCCTGCTCCGCGAGGTACTTCGCGCCGTTGACGCAATCCTCGACGTCGACGATCCCCCACTGGCCCTCGAGCCGCTTGCGGTACTCCTTGCCGTAGCCGGTCGAGCCACCGTAGTCGACGTCGAGCACGGCGTAGCCACGGCTCGTGAACAGCTGCAGGCCCGTGGCGATGCCGGAGAACGCCTGCGCGGTCGGACCACCGTGGGAGGTCACGATGAGCGGCGGCAGCTCCCCCGCCGGGCCGACGAACGACTTGTTGGTGGGCGGGTAGTAGTTGCCGTACGCGGTTCGGCCGCCCGTGGTCGGGAACTCGATGTGCTGGGGCAGCGACACGTCCTCGCGCACCGGCTCGTTCGGGGTGGCGGTGCGCAGGATCGTCAGGTTGCCCGCGCCGTCGAGCTCGCAGACCGACGCGGGGTTCAGCGGCCCCGCGCCCCGGAAGATGACGGTGTCGCCGTCGATGCACAGGCCGTTGATCTCGGTGAAGGGCAGGTCGATCGGGGCGAGCTCGCCGTGGGCATCGACCTTGACGAGCTGGTCCCGACCGGACGAGCGCGCGATCGCGATGATCGAACCGTCGGCCATGAACTCGTAGTTCGTGTACCCGAACTGCCAGTCCGGTCCGACGAACTCCGCCTCGAAGTCCGTGATCGTCTCGATGTCGCCGTTCGCGAACCGGAACAGGTTCATCCAGCCGTGTGGCTCCGCGGCGAAATGGAGGATCCCGTCCGGCGACCAGCGCGGCTGGCTGATCCAGTCGCTGCGACTCCCGGCCACCAGCAGGCGCGGGCCGAGGCTTCCGTCCGGCTCGAACTGGGTCTGGAACAGCTCCGTGCCGTCCCACGGCATGTTCGGGTGGTGCCACTCGAGCCAGGCCAGCGTCGAGCCGTCGGGCGAGATGCGGGGCGCGGCGTAGAAGTCGGCGCCCTGGGCGAGGACGGTGACCGCGCCGGTCGTCAGATCGATGGCCACGAGGTCGTTGCCCCACTCGCCGTGCTT
>DASSBK010000182.1:0-14762 GCA_035698825.1 Gemmatimonadota bacterium | reverse complement strand
TCGCGGACCGGTGGACGATCTTCGTCGCGCCGGTGTGGGAGCCCTCGGACGACGCGCTCCCCCTGCTCCTCGCCAACGGCACGCCCGTCGAGCTCGAAGACCCCGTCTGGGAGATCCACGGCGAGGACGCCTCGGTCAGCGGCCGCGTCCGCTGAATCGCGGGGCCGGGCGGGGATCGCTACCTTCGCGTCCGTGTTCACCGGAATCATCGACACGATCGGAAGCGTCGCCGGAGTGGAGCCGCTCGGGGAGGGCCGGCGGATCGTCGTCTCCGCGCCGTGGGCCGGATCGCTGGCGGTCGGGGAGTCGGTCGCCGTCGACGGAGTCTGCCTGACCGTCGTCGAGGCGCGCGGCGAGGCGTTCGCGGTCGAGGCGGTGCGGGAGACCGTGGCGCTGACGGCGATCGGGTCCTGGGACCTGGGGCGCCGCGTCCATCTCGAGCGCGCTCTGGTCGTCGGAGACCGGCTCGGGGGCCATCTGCTGCAGGGCCACGTCGACTGTGTCGGAACCGTGCAAGCGATGGAACGACAAGGGGAAAACCGGTACATTGCCGTGACTCTGCCGACCGGTCGCGAGCTCGCGGCGCCGCGCGGCTCGATCGCGGTGAACGGGGTCAGCCTGACGGTCTTCCGGCTCGCGCCGGACGGCGTCGAGCTGTCGATCGTCCCGCACACCTGGCGGGCCACGGCGTTCCCGGATCTCGGACCGGGGGACGCGGTCAACGTCGAGTACGACTTGATCGCGCGATACGTAAGCCATTTATTAGCAAAGAATTGGACGGAGAAGAAAACGTGATCAAGCCGATCGTATTCACGCCCATCGAGGAAGCCCTGGACGCCGTTCGCGCCGGGCGCATCCTGATCGTCGTCGACGACGAAGACCGCGAGAACGAGGGCGATTTCATCATGGCCGCCGAGAAGGTCACGGCGGAGGCGATCAACTTCATGGCCCGTGAGGGGCGCGGGCTCATCTGCGCTCCGATCACGAAGGAGCGCGCCGCGGAGCTGCGGCTCGCGCCGATGGTGCACGAGAACACCGCGCTCCACGAGACGGCGTTCACCGTTTCGGTGGACGCGCGCGCCGGGACCACGACCGGGATCAGCGCCTCCGACCGCGCGGCCACGGTTCGCGCGCTGGTCGACCCCGACACGAGACCCGCGGACCTGGCGCGGCCCGGCCACGTGTTTCCGCTCCTCGCCATGAACGGCGGCGTTCTGCGCCGCGCGGGGCACACGGAAGCGACCGTCGATCTCGCGCGCATGGCCGGTCTGGGGCCGGCGGGGGTGCTGTGCGAGGTCGTCGACGACGACGGGACGATGGCGCGCCTGCCGCGCCTGATCGAGATCGCGCATCGGCACGCCCTGCCGATCATCACGATCGAAGACCTGATCAAGTACCGCCGGATGAAGGAGCGCCTGGTCGTCCGCGAGGCGGAGACTCCCCTGCCTACCGAGTGGGGCGAGTTCCAGCTCATCCTCTACGGCACGACGATCAACGACGAGCATCACGTGGCACTGGTCAAGGGCGAGGTCGCCGGAAAGCGGGATGTCCTCGTGCGGGTCCATTCCTCCTGCTTCACGGGCGACGTGCTGGGGAGCCTCCGCTGCGACTGCGGCGCGCAGCTGCATCACGCGATGCGCCAGGTGGCGGAAGAGGGGGAAGGAGTCATCCTGTACATGCATCAGGAGGGCCGGGGGATCGGCCTGGTCAACAAGATGAAGGCGTACATGCTGCAGGATCAGGGCATGGACACGGTCGAAGCGAACGAGCACCTCGGGTTCCGGCCCGATCCGCGCGACTACGGGATCGGCTGCCAGATCCTGGTCGACCTGGGGCTCACGACACTGCGGCTTCTGACGAACAATCCCCAGAAGCGAGCCGCCATCGAGGGCTACGGCCTGAGCATCACCGAGCACGTCCCGATCGAGGTCGAGCCCGGGCCGCACAACCGGCGCTACCTCGATACGAAGCGCGACAAGCTCGGCCACACGCTGAGCCGCTGAGCCGACGAGGAAGCGGAGCATGGGAACGAGCGCCGAGCAGCGTGTCTCAGGAACGAACCGCCGCGTCGCGCTCGTCGTAGCGCGCTACAACGAGGAGATCACGCGCGAGCTCGCCGCCGGGGCGCGCGCGGCCCTGCTCTCCGCCGGCGTCGCGGAGCAGGATATCTACGAGTATCAGGTCGCGGGCGCGTTCGAGCTGGCGCCGGCGTGCCGGCAGCTGATCGCGGTCGGCCCGGAAGTGGACGCGGTCGTCGCCCTGGGCGCCATCGTCCGCGGCGAAACGCCGCACTTCGACTTCGTCGCCGAAGCGGCGGCGCGCGGCCTCCAGCAACTCGCGGGCGAGATCAACGTCGCGCTCGCCTTCGGTGTGCTGACGACCGATACGCTCGAGCAGGCCGAGGCGCGCGCGGATCGCGCGCACGGAGACAAGGGCGGCGAGGCCGCGCGGGCGGCGCTCGAGCAGGCCGAGCTGTACGATCGGCTGCGCGAGGGCAGGAAGTCGACGGTTCGCGGCTTCCGCCTTTCATGAGACGGAGGCACAAGGCCCGCCGCTGGACGCTCCAGATCCTCTACGCCTGGGAAGTCCGCGGACGGGAGCGCGCCCTCGAGGCCGAGGGCGAGGACTTCTTCGCCCGCCGCCAGCTCGCCAGCCAGACGCGGGACTATGCCGAGCGGCTGATCGCCGCGCTGTCCGCCAACCTTCCCGAAATCGACGCCACGCTCGCCGGAGCCGCGGAGAACTGGGATCTGGAACGGATGGCGATCATCGACCGCAACATCCTGCGGATCGCCGTCGCGGAGCTCCTCCACGTCGAGGACGTCCCGTGGAAGGTGGCGATCGACGAGGCGGTCACGCTGGCCTCGCGCTACGGCGGGGCCGACTCGCCACGCTTCGTCAACGGCGTCCTGGACGCACTCGCCCACAAGCTGAACCTGATCGCTACGTGATCCGACGCACGGCTTCGCGCTTCGGGCTGGTGGCCGACGTGCATGCGAATCTGCACGCCCTGACCGCGGTGCTCGGCGCGCTTGCGGAGGAGGGGATCGAGGAGATCTGGTGCCTGGGCGACGTGGTGGGGTACGGAGGCGATCCCGAAGAGTGCGTGGCGATCGTCCGCGAGCGATGCGCGGGCACGGTTCGGGGAAACCACGACGGCGCCGCCGTGGAAGCCGCTCTCCGCGTCGGATTCAACCCGCATGCGCGCGCGGCGATCGAGCGTCAGGCGGACATCCTGTCGCGGGACGCGCTCCAGTGGCTGGGCGGGCTGCCCGCGGTGCTCGAGCTCGAGGACGTGATGCTCCTTCACGCCAGCTTCGTCGATCCCGGCGCCTTCCCCTACGTCCTGGGAAGCCGTGACGCGGCGCACGAGCTGGCGGGGCTGCCCGGGCGCTGGGCGTTCTACGGGCACACCCACGTGCCGGCTCTCTGGTGGATGGACGGGGAGGGAAAGGTGGAGGATCGCCTCCCTCCAGATGCGGCGGGCGCGGCCGAGCTCGATCGCCCGGGCGTATATCTGGTCAATCCCGGCGCCGTCGGGCAGCCGCGCGACGGCGACCCGCGCGCCGCGTGCGCGATCTTCGACCGGGAGAGCGGGAGCCTCCGCTTCCTGCGCGTTCCGTACGACATCGCCGCGGCACAGTCGTCGATCTTGCGCGCGGGCATGCCGAGGATCGAGGCCGAGCGTCTGGAGCGCGGGCTATGACCGTGAACGGAAAGCCGGGGGAGGAGTCGGCACGGCGCGACACGTGGAGCCGCTTCTGGGAGACGAAGGAGGACCTCGACCGGGTCTACCCGTCGAGCCCGGCGGTCCTCCGGGCCCTCGTCCGGCATCTCGGCGGGGAGCCCGCGCGCGTCCTCGAGATCGGGTCGGGCACGGGCCGGGACACGGCCGCGCTCGCAGCCCTGGGACATCACGCCGTCGCGCTCGACGCCTCGTTCGAGGCCCTCGCGCTGACGGCGCGGGCGGCGCCGGAGCTCGTCGGTCGCGGGATCGTCGCCGGAGACGCCTTCCACCTGCCGTTTCCCGACGGCGCGTTCGACGCGGTCTTCCATCAGGGCGTGCTCGAGCATTTCGGGAACCCCGCCGCGTTCCTGGCCGAGAACCTTCGGGTGACCGCGCCGGGCGGGCTGCTCGTCGCCGACGTGCCGCAGCGCTGGCATCCCTGGACCGCGATCAAGCGCGCCCTGATCCGCGTGGACCGCTGGTTCGCGGGCTGGGAGACCGAATACTCGATCGTCGAGCTCGAGGCGCTGGTTCGGGAGTCGGGCTACGAGCTCGTCGAGTCGTACGGCGACACGATGGTTCCGAGCCTCGCGTACCGGCTCGTGCGCGAGGGAGCCCGACGCGTCTCGCTCGATCTCCCGCTCCGGCCCCCGGCGCCAGCGGTTCTGCGGGACGCGCGCGAGCGGCTCCGCGCCCGACTCCTGGCCCCGCGCGCCGCCCGCTGGATCGCGCACACGATCGGGGTCGTCGCGCGGCGTCCCACGGCTACGGCGCTGTCATGAGGATCCTCGTCGTCAACTGGCAGGACTGGACCCACCCGCAGGCGGGAGGCGCCGAGATCCATCTGCGCGAGACCTTCGGCCGGCTGGCCGATCGCGGGCACCGGGTCGACCTCCTCTGCGTGGCGCATCGCGACGCGCCCCGGGAGGAGCGGCTGGACGGGATCAACGTGATCCGCCGGGGCGGTTCGCGGTCGACGTTCAACTTCACCGTCCCGCGCGTATGGCGGTCGGTCCTCTCGCGGAACGGCTACGACGTCGTCGTCGACGACATGAACAAGGTCCCGTTCTACACGCCGCTCTTCGTCCAGCCGCCCGTCGTGGCACTCGTCCATCATCTCTTCGGCAGGACGATCTTCCAGGAGACGAACCCCCTGTTCGGGGCGTACCTCCTGCTCTCCGAGCGGCCGATCGCGTCCGTCTATCGCGACTGCCCGTTCGTCGCCGTCTCGCCGTCGACTGCGGCCGACCTCGAGCGCCGCGGGATCGATCCCGCGAAGATCACCGTGATTCCCAACGGCATCCCGGATCTTCCGGACGAGGGCGCGCTGCTGGCGCTTCCCAAGGATCCCGAGCCGCTGTTCGTCTACCTCGGGCGGCTCAAGCGCTACAAGCGGGTCGAGCTCCTGCTCGAGGCCTTCGCGCGGATCGAGCCCGAGCTCCCCGGCGCGCGGCTCGTGATCGCCGGCGACGGCGACCATCGGGACGCGCTCGAGCGGGACGCGAGAACCCGTGGGGTCGCGGGGCGGGTGGAGTTTCCGGGCTGGGTGGGGGAGACGGAGAAATGGCGGCTCCTGCGCCGCGCGTGGGCGGTGGGATACACGAGCCCCAAGGAGGGGTGGGGGTTCTCTTCCATCGAGGCCCAGCGGGTGGGAACGATCGCGGTCGTGAGCGACGCGCCGGGGCTCCGCGACACGGTGGTCGACGGCGAGACCGGCCGCGTGGTGCCTCACGGGGACGTGGCGGCTCTCGCCGATGCGCTCCTCGCCGCCGCCCGCGACCCCGAGGAGCGCGGCCGCATGGAGGCCCGCGCGATCGAGCGCGCGCGCACGTTCACGTGGGACGCCGCGGCGGACGCGACCGAGTCGGTTCTCGTGGAAGCGATCGAAGCGAGGTGAGGTTGCCACCCGAGGACACCGCCCCTAGCGTTAGGCCGCCCCTCGTTCTCGACTCCTCCAAGAGCGGTCCGGTGGATCCGACGAGTCCCAGGAGCGACTTCGCCGTCATCGTCCCGGCCTACGACGAGGTCGAGAACGTCGCGCCTCTCTTCGAGGCGCTCGCCGGGACGTGGCGGAAGCACGGCCTCGCGGGAGAGGTCGTGGTGGTCGACGACGGATCGACCGACGGGACGGCCGACGCGGTCCGCGAAGCGGCCGCCGGCTTTCCCGGCACCGTGCGCGTCCTCCGGCACGCGCGGAACCGCGGCAAGACCGAGGCCCTCGTGACCGGCGCCGACGCGACCTCCCGGCGCTGGCTCGTGCTGTTCGACGCCGATCTCCAGCACTCGAGCGAAGAGATCCCCCGGTTCCTCGATCGGCTCGGCGAGGGGTTCGACGTCGTGACGGGCTGGAAGCAGGGCCGCTACGAGAAGCGCCTCGTTTCGGGAACGTACAACTGGCTCTCGCGCCGGCTCTTCGACGTCCCCGTGCACGACCTCAACGCCATGAAGGCCTTTCGCCGGGACATCCTCGAGGAGCTGCCGCTCCGTCACGACTGGCACCGGTTCTTCGTCGTGCTCGCCCATGACCGCGGCTACCGCGTGGGGGAGATCCCGATCGAGCTCTATCCGCGGACACGGGGCCGCGCGAAGTACTCGGGGTGGGGCCGGATCGTGGTGGGGTCGCTCGACCTGCTGGCGGTCAAGACCCTCACGTCGTTCCTGCGGAAGCCGTTGCTCCTGTTCGGCACGTCGGGAGCGATCCTGGCCGTTCTCGGCGTGATCGTGGGTGCGATCGCGCTCTACTACCGCTTCGCGCTCGGCCAGGGGTACCGGCCGCTCCTGTACCTGGTGACGCTCCTGATCGTCCTCGGAATGCTCCTCTTCGCGCTCGGCTTCCTCGCCGAGGCGGTGGCGCAGGTGCGGGACCGGGTCGATCAGATCGACCGCCGGATGTCGGCCAGGAGAGACCCCGGGGCGGGGGAGTGAAGCGGCCGGACTGGGCGTCGTCGCCCCGCGCATGGGCGATCGCGGGAGGCGCGGTCGCGATGGCGATCGCCGTCGCGGTCTTCGATCCGTACCTCTTCACGGGCGGCGACAACGTCGCGTACTACGCGCTGGCGAAGGCGCTGGCCACCGGACGCGGCTACGTCGACCTGATCGATCCGGCCACTCCCGTCGAAACGGTCCTGCCCCCCGGTTTCCCGCTCCTCCTGGTTCCGTTCTACTGGATCTTCCGCGGTGGGATGGTCGGCCTCAAGGTCGAGTCGATGGTCGCCGGCGTCGTCGCGCTGTGGGCGCTCTGGTCGCTGGCGCGCCGCGACCGAGCCGTGCCCCCGTGGGCGGCCGCGGCCGCGGTGTGGCTCTTCGGCCTGTATCCGGTGTTCCGCATCTACACCCACTGGGTGCTGTCCGACCTCAGCTACGTGGCGCTCACGCTGGTCGCGCTCGTCGCCTTTCAACGCGCGAACGAGGAGAACGCCGACCGGCCGTGGGGCTGGTGGCTCGCCGCCACGCTGCTCGCCGTGCTCGCGTTCTACGTCCGGACCGCCGGTGTCGCGCTCCTGGGCGCCGCCGGGCTCCACGCGCTCCTCGGGCGGCGCTGGAAGCGTCTCGGCGCGTTCGCGGGGGTCGTCCTCGTGACCGCCGTGCCGTGGTTCTGGTGGACCTCGCGAAGGCCGCCGGAGACCGGCGGCTACCTGGAGCAGGTCTCGATCGAGAACCGACTCGATCCGACCAGCGATCCGCTGGCGCCGGGCAGCTACGTGGAGCGGATCGTGTTCAACATCGACCACTACGCGACCACCGACTTCCCGCAGATGTTCTGGCCGCTCCGCCGGCTACCCGCGGAGGGACCGCCGCTGCGCCCGCCGCCGGCGGTGCGGGTCTTCTCGATTCTGATCGGCGGGATCCTGCTCGCGTTCGGGATCGTCGCCGCGCTCCGCGCGCGGAAGCTCACCGTCTGGGATTTGTACGGCCTCGCCACGCTCGGCATCCTCGCGCTCTGGGCCTGGACCGGCGACCGGTTCTTCCTCACGCTGGCCCCGTTCCTCTATCTGTACATCCTGATCGGGGCCGACCACGTGTCGCGCTGGCTCTTTCGCTCGCCGCGTCCGGCGCAGGTGGCGATCGGGCTCCTCGCGGCGCTCATGGCGATCGGCGCGCTGCGGGAGGTCCCGTCCCAGTGGCATTACACGCGCGCATGGCTCGGCGGCGACCGGTGGGCCGGGTATCAGCCCTTCTGGCAGGACTACTTCGAGGTCGCCGAGTGGATCGGGGACGACGCGCCGGACGCGGTGATCGTCGCACGGAAGACGACGTTCGCATGGTACTTCAGCGGCGGCCGCCCGAGCTTCGTCTATCCCTTCCATGGCGATCCCGACGCCACGTGGCGGACGATCCGGTCGAAAGGGACGACGCACATCCTGGTGGAGCCGCTGACGCGCGATTTCCTCGCGCGCGCGCTGGCGCCGCACATCGACGAGCTCGAGGTCGTGCACGCCGGCCCGAACCGGATCGCGATCGCCGTCCGGATCGCTCCGGCCGCGCGCGAATCGCCCGCCCGCGCGCCGTGAGGATCCTCCACGTCGTCACCGCCTGGCCGCGCGATCCCGAGGACGTGATCACGCCGTGGCTGGTGACCCTCGCCGAGAAGCAGGCCGAGCGCGGATACGACATCGACGTGCTGGCGCCGTCCTGGCGCGGGCTCGGGGACCAGCGTGGCGCGGGCCACACCGTGCGCCGCTTCCGCTACGCGCCCGGCCGCTGGGAACGTCTCACCCACGAGGAGACCGTGCCCGACCGGCTGCAGCGCCATCCCGCCTACCTGGCGCTCGTGCCGGGGTATCTGGGAGCGGGCGCGGCGGCCGCCTGGAGGCTCGGCCGGAAGCGCGACTACGACGTCGTCCACGTCCACTGGGCCGTGCCGCACGGACTCGCGGGATGGGCGGCGGCGCGGGCGGCCCGCGCCGTGCTGGTGACCACGTTCTACGGGGCCGAGATCCGCTGGGCGGAGAGGCGCTTTCCTCCGGCGCGCGCGTTCCTGCGCTGGTACTGCCGCCGCTCTCGCCTGGTGGCGATCTCCGAGAGCACGCGCGCGATGATCGCGCCCTATGCCGGAGGCCGCCCGGTCACGGTGGTTCCGTACGGGGTCCCGCTGCCCGAGGACGAGGGCGACCTTCGCGCCGAGCCCACCGGCCCTCCACGGATCCTGTTCGTCGGACGGCTGGTGGCGCGGAAGGGAGTCGATCGCCTGCTGCAGGCGCTGGCGACGATCGCCGACCGCGAGTGGCGCCTCGAGATCGTGGGCTTCGGCCCGGAGCGCGATCCGCTCGAGCGCCGCGCGGCGGAACTCGGGCTCTCCGGCCGCGTCGAGTTCCTCGGTCGGATCGCGAACGACGCTCTGGTCGCGGCCTATCGCCGCGCCACGTGCTTCGTCCTCCCGGCGACGCTCGACGAGCGGGCCGATACGGAGGGGCTGGGCGTGGTGCTGCTCGAAGCGATGTCGTACGGGGTGCCCGTGATCGCGACGAGGAGGGGCGGGATCGTCGACATCGTCGAGGACGGCGGCACGGGCGTTCTGGTCGAGGACGAGCCCGCGGAGCTGGCGCGCGCGGTGGCCTCGATCCTCGACGATCCGCAAAGAGGACGCGCGCTCGGCCGCGCCGGCCGCGCGAGCGTGCGCGAGCGATTCGGCTGGGATAGTATCGTGGACCGCCTCGACGCGGTCTATCGGGCCGAGCGGTCGTGAGCGGCGCGTCGTATTACGCCCGGCGCGTCAGCGGGCCGGAGTACCGGGCGTCGCGGGCCCGCAAGGCCGAGCTCGTGTACGCGATGTGCGCCGAGCACCTGGCGGACGGCGGCCGGATCGTTGACCTCGGCGCCGGCACCGGTCTCATCACCCGCGCGCTCGAAGCGCTGAGCGGACGCCCGATCGTGGGCTTCGAGATCGACCGAGCCTTCATGCAGGAGACCGCGCGCATGGCCGTGGCCGATCTGGAGCAGCTGCCGGTCGCCGACGGGGCGATCGACTTCGGCATCGCCAACCACGTGTACGAGCACGTCGCGAGCCTGGATCGGTTCTTCGCCGAGATCCAGCGGGCGCTCGCACCCGGCGGCCGCGTGTACCTGACGGCGGGCAACCGCTTCGCGTTGATCGAGCCCCACTACCGGATCCCCACGCTCTCGTGGTGGCCGCGGGCCGTATCCGACCGGCTGCTGCACTGGAGCGGCCGCGGCGAGTCCTACGACGACATCCGGTTCACGACGCGAGCGCGGCTCGTGCGGACCGCCGCCCGCCACGGACTGCTGCTCGAGGACGTCACCGACGAGGCGCTGACGACCCAGCTCGACCGCTACGACAGCCTGCCGGGCCGCTTCGCGGGCCGGGCCGGCCGGCTCCTGCCGGGCAGCATCCGGCGCAGGCTCCTCGACTTCGCATCGCCCCAGTGGTTCTTCTTCGTGCGCCACGCGGGTGCGGCATGAGCGCCGCCAGGCGGAAGGCGGGGAAGGCGAAGCCGGCAGTGGGCGGCAAGTCGGTGGCCGGGGGAAAGCCAGGGACGAAGTCCGAGCCTTCGAAGGCCGAGAGGACGAAGCCGAAGAAGCCGCCGAGCGTTCGAAGCGACGAGTCGTCGCCCGAGACCGAGCGGCGCGTGCGCTGGGCGGTGATCGGCGCCATGGCACTCGCCACGATCGCCTTCTTCGCGTCGTTCGTCTTCGACGGCGACGCGATGCTCTTCGGCACCGACATGCTCTCGCAGGCCTACCAGAGCCGCGCGTTCGGGGTCCAGGAGGTCCTCGCCGGTCGCGGGCTGCCGCAGTGGAACCCCTACGTCTACGGCGGCCTCCCGTACCTCTCGATCCTGCCCTACCCGGTGTACTACCCGACCTCGCTCCTCTATTTCGTCATCGATCTCCACCGCGCGATCGGGTGGGCGTTCGTGCTCCACTTCCTCCTGGCGGGAGTGCTCGCCTATGCGCTCGCGCGCGAGCTCGGGCTCCGCGCGGGGGCGGCGGCCGTGACCGGGGTCGCGTACATGTTCACCGGCTACCTCGTGAGCCACCTCTACGCGGGGCAGGACGGCCGCATGTTCGCCATGACCTGGACGCCCGCCGTGTTCCTGTTCGCCGAGCGCGCGATCGCGCGGCGCCGGCTCCATTGGTTCCTGTGGATGGCAGCCGTCGTCGCGCTGCAGGTCTTCACGCCCCACGTGCAGATGATGTACTTCGCCGCGATGGCGGTCGGCGCCTACGTCCTGTTCCGGCTCCACCGGCTGCGGGTCGAGCTCGGGGAGTGGCGGACCCCGCTCGTGTTCCTGGCGGCGTTCGCGGGCGCCTATCTGCTGGCCGGGCTCATCACGCTGGTCGAGGTCTGGCCGACCTGGAACATGGTCCAGTTCTCCCATCGGGCCGAGCGGGGATACGAGTACGCCTCGTCGTGGTCCATGCCCGTCCAGGAGACGCTGGCCACGATCTGGCCGCGGTTCCAGGGCTACCTCGACAGCTACTGGGGCACGAACCCCTTCAAGCTCCACACGGAATACCTGGGCGCGGTGCCGGTTCTGCTCGCGCTCCTCGCGCTGACCGTCCGGCGGAGCGCGACGGTGTGGTTCTTCGCGGCGCTGGCGGTGTTCGGAATCGTGTTCGCCTGGGGCGGAGCGACGCCGCTCCATCGCCTGTTCTACTGGATCCTCCCGATGATGAAGTCGTTCCGGGCGCCGGCCATGATGTACTCGATCGTCGCGCTCGCGGTGGTCGTGCTCGCGGGCCACGGCGCTCAGGCGCTCTACGATCGAAGAGCCGAGCTGGCCGACGGGAGCCACCTGGCATGGAAGGTCATCGGGGGCCTCGGCGCGCTGTGGATCCTGCTCTGGTTCTGGGCGGCGGGCTCGCCGGAAGGGTTCGGCGGATTCTGGAGGGGCCTCCTCTACGGGGGATCGCTCGAGCCGGGCCGCGCCCAGGCGGCGGCCGCGGCGATGCCGGGATTCGCCCGATCGTTCGGCCTGTTCGCCCTCTTCTGGGCGCTGGGCGCGGGGATCTGCTGGCTGGCGACGCGGGAGCGGATCGGCGCGCTCGCCGCCTGCCTCGCGCTGGCGTTTCTCGCGGGCGTCGACCTGTGGCTCGTCGACCGGGATTTCTATGCGGTCGTGCCCGCCGAGGCGCTCGTCGAGCCGGGGCCGGCGGTGGAGTGGCTGCGGGAGCAGCCCGAGCCCTTCCGGGCGCTGCCCCTTCCGGGCGCGTTCGGCCCCAACGACCTCATGCTCTTCGGCATCCCCACGGTGACGGGATCCCAGAACTTCCGCCTCCGGTGGTGGGACGAACTGGTCGGCGAAGGCGGCGCGCGGCTGGCGGAGACGAAGCTCTGGCCGCTGCTCGACCTCCGCTATGTCATTGCGGACCGGCCGATCGAGCTCGCCGGACTCGAGCTGGCCTTCGATGGGGGACCGCTCGTCTACCGATTCGACGGGACGGCGGGCGGCGCGTGGCTGGTCCACGAGGCGCGAGCGCGGGCGGCGGGCGAGGCACCGTCCTCCGCGGTCCTGGACGACGCCTTCGACCCGATGCGGACGGCGCTCCTCCAGCCCGGTGCCGCGGCGCCCCGCCTCGCTCCGGCGGCCGGTCCGGAGCCCGCTCCCGCGTGGTCCACACGCGAGCCGGATCGCCTCGCGCTCGAAGTCGAGCCGGCCGCCGACGCGATCCTCGTACTGTCCGAGATCTGGCATCCCTACTGGAGCGCGCGGGTCGACGGCCGGCCCGTCGAGGTCCTCCAGCTCGACGTCGCGCTGCGCGGAGTCCCCGTGCCGGCGGGACGCCACACCGTCGAGCTCGAGTTCCGCGACCCCCATGTCGCCTATGGCGCCTGGGGGAGCGCGATCGGCCTGGCGATCCTGGTCGCCCTCTTCGTGGCGACCCGCGGGCGCCGCCATCCGGCCGCTTCGGTGGGTACGGCGGCGTGAGCGATTCCGGCCACGCGCGGGGGCGGCTCCTCCTGCGATGGCTCGAGCGGATCGCCGGGGGAGTCGTGGTCGCGTTCCTCGCGGTCTACCTGGCGCGTAACTGGTCGGAGGTGACCGCCCACCCGTGGACGATCCACTGGGGACGCGTGGCGCTCGCCACCGCCTGCGTGCTCGTGGCCTACAGCACGTTCGTCCTCTGCTGGCGGCGGATCCTGGGCCACCTCGGCGGACGGCTGTCCGCGCGGGACGCGCATCGCGTGTGGTACATCGGGAACCTCGCGCGCTACGTGCCGGGGAAGGTCCTCCAGCTGGCCGGCACCGCGTACCTGGCACGCGCCAAGGGGGTTAGCCCGGTGCTGACCGTGAGCGCGAGCCTGACGTCGCAGCTCTTCGTGCTCGCGGCGGGCCTGGTGGTCGCCGCAGCTACTCTGCCCGACCTCGCGGCGGCGGCCGGCAGGGGTACGGTGTGGCCGGTCGGATTCGGGATCGCCGCCCTGCTCCTCCTCTTCGTCCTGACGCCCGCCCTCGACATGGCGTACCGGCTCGCCCTCCGCGCGATCGGTCGCAGCGAGTACCACGAATCCGTGCCGGCGCGCGAACGGATTGTGCTGCTGGCGGCGAACCTGGCGGCGTGGGCGGTCTTCGGCACGGGCTTCTGGCTGTTCGTCCGCGCGCTCACGCCGATCGAGGCCGACGCGCTCCTCTCCATGATTGGCATCTCGGCCGCCGGGTACGTCGGCGGGTACCTCGCGGTCTTCGTGCCCGGCGGCATCGGCGTCCGCGAAGGTCTCTACGCGATCCTTCTCGCGGCGTACGTGCCGCCGACGACGGCGGTCGCGATCGCGATCTTCTGCCGGCTCTGGCTCACCGCGTGCGAGCTCCTTCCGGTGTCGGTCCTCGTCGCGCGCTACGGTCTCGCCGACCTTCGCGCGGGCGGCTCCGAGCCGGCGCCGAGGCCCGCGCATGGGTAGCGCGCTGGTAATCGTCCCGACCTACAACGAGCGGGAGAACCTGCCGGCGATCGTGCCGCAGATCCTGGCCCAGGACACTCGGCTGGAGGTTCTCGTCATTGACGACGGCTCCCCGGACGGGACCGGGGAGCTCGCCGACGGTCTCGCGGCCGCCGACGCGCGGGTGCACGTCATTCATCGACCGGGCAAGCTGGGCCTCGGGACCGCGTACATCGCGGGTTTCCACTGGGCGATCGATCACGGTTACGAGCTGGTCTTCGAGATGGACGCGGATTTCTCCCACGATCCACGGCACCTGCCGGAATTCCTCGATCTCTCCGCAGACCTCGACGTCGTCATCGGGTCGCGGTACATGCGCGGCGTGACGGTCGTCAACTGGCCGATGGGGCGGCTGCTCCTGTCCTGGTCCGCGAACTGGTACGCGCGGATCGTCACCGGGCTCCCGATTCACGACCTGACCAGCGGCTTCAAGTGCTACCGCCGCCTGGTGCTCGAACGGCTGGACGTCGACGCCATCCGGTCCACCGGGTACGCCTTCCAGATCGAGACGGTGTTCCGCGCCTGGCACGCCGGCTTTCGCGTCGGCGAGATGCCGATCGTGTTCGTGGATCGTAACGTGGGCGCGAGCAAGATGAGCAAGCGCATCGTGTGGGAGGCGATCTGGATGGTCTGGCGGATGCGGTGGTGGAAGCTGACCGGCCGGCTCCAGCGCGAGACCCGGCGCGCGGCAGCGCAGGAGAGCGTGCCGTGAGCGGGATCGCGGGCCGCGCTTTCACGAAGATGTCGGGCGGCGGGAACGACTTCGTCGTCTTCGACGATCGCGACGGCTGGTTCCCGCGCAGCGACGCCGGGCCGCTGGTGGCCCGCCTCTGCCGGCGCGGCCTGGGAGTCGGCGCCGATGCCGTCGTGCTGCTGGCGCGGGACCCCGAGGCGGACTTCCGCATGGTGTACTACAACGCCGATGGGGGTGAGGCGCCGATGTGCGGCAACGCCGCGCTCTGCGTCGCGCGCTTCGCGCGTCTCGCGGGGGCGGTCGACGGCGCGGAGATGGAGTTCCGGACCGGCAGCGGTCCGTTCCGCGCGCGGGTCGAGGATCCGGACGGCGCCGAGGTCACGCTCTGGCTGGTGCCGCCGCGCGAGCTGACGCTCGACTACCCCGAGCTCGTGGCGCCG
>DASSBK010000181.1:0-4782 GCA_035698825.1 Gemmatimonadota bacterium | reverse complement strand
ACGCGGGTGCCGTCCGGGGAGACACGGGGTCGGAAGAAGGGCGCGTCCGGAGCCCCGGCCGCGACGAGCTCGACAGCGCCGCTCTCGAGATCGACCCGCACCAGGTCGCAGATCCCGTTCAGACATCGGTCGGCGATCGCCGCGCGCCCGTCGGGGGTCGGATCCGCGGAGCGGATCCCCGCTCCGCGCGTGATCCTCCGCATCTCGCCCGTCCGCCACGTCCACGCGAACAGGTCGCCGCGCGCGCGGCCGTCGCCGAGCCCCTCGGAGCGGACGACGAGGAGCCGCTCGCCGTCGGGGAGAAAGCGCGGCTCCCGGTGACCGCGGCCGCCGGCCGGCCCCAGAGTCGCCAGCGGCTCCCGCGGACGAGGCCGCCAGTCGATCGCGGGGACGTCCTGCGGATCGGCGGCCAGCATCCGCTGCCGCTCCTCGCGCTCCCGGCGCGCTCCGGCCGTGTCCGCCGCGGTCGACCAGATCACGATCCGCGAGGGCCGCTGGGGCGGCGAGATCGTCACCGCCAGCATCTCGCCGTCGGGGGACGCGGCGGGATCGGCGGAGATCGTCGACAGCCGCTGGAACATCTCGCCCGCGACGATGTCCGCCGAGCGCAGTCGCATCCTCGCCGTCATCGCCTTGCCCGTCACGTCGACCGTGAACTCGGAGTAGAGCTCGAGGGGCGGCCCGCCGAAGACGCCCGCGAACGCGTCGTCGAACGAGCGGCGCTGACGGGCGGTCATCCGCGCCCAGAGGTCGCGCAGCGCGTCGTCGCCTTTCTTCTCGACGAGCCACTCCACGAACGCCGACCCGGCCAGATATGCCATCGATCCTTCCCACTCGCCGTCCCTGCGGTTCAGCTCGTCGTAGCGCGGGAGCTTGCCTTCGAGCGCCCACTTGCGGAGTACTGCCGGACGCCAGGTGCCGTGGGGCCGCCCGCTTCCGGTCAGCTTCCCCTCGAGGTAGGTCGCGTATCCCTCGATCGCCCAGCGTGGGGTCCGCACGGCCAGCGGCTGGACGGGAAAGGGCAAGAGCGAGAAGAGCACGCGGTCGAGCGGGTTCCGTGTCGGCCTCGTGAGATGCGCCGAATGCGCGTACTCGTGTACGGTCAGCATCTCGCTCCAGCCGCGATTCTCGCCGATCTCCGACGTGGGCGCCGGGGGGGTGGGAAACAGGTAGATGACCGGCCCGAACGAGACGCCGTTGGCCTGGCCGCTCAGGTCGTCGACGATGACGGTCGTCCGCCCGACGGGCTCGAAGCCGACCGCGGCGCTGACCGCCTCGTGGATCGCCTCGAGGCGTCGGACCATGGGTTCGGTCCAGGCCGCGAGCTCGGCGGGATAATGGACGACGAAGTGGGCGGTCTCGACCGTGCGCCAGTCCGCCGCGGGCCGGACGGAGGGCTGCGCGCGCGCGGCCGCGGGGACGAGCAGGACGAGCAGTGCGAGAGCCGCCCGCATCAGATGGGGCTGATTCCCGCCGGGGGCTCGCCGCCCACCGCCTGCTGCGCGACGATCAGCCGCCGCGCGTCGGCGCGAAGCCGCGGGAGGCTCCAGCGGAAGATCGCCGCGGCGGCCGCACACGCCGTGCCGCCGATCAGGACCGTCCTCGGCGCTCCGATCCGGTCCGCGGACCAGCCGGCCAGGAGCGCTCCCAGGGGCGCCATCCCCATGAACATCATCGAGTAGACGGACATCACGCGGCCGCGGAGCGCATCGGGGACCATCGTCTGGATCAGGGTGTTCGACGAAGAGATCTGCAGCATCATCGTGAAGCCGATCGGCAGCAGGAGCAGGACGGAGAGCCACATCGAGCGCGAGAGCGAGAAGACGGCGAGGAGGGACCCGAACCCGATCGCAGCGCGCGCGACCCAGCCACCGAGGCCCCGGACATCGCGCTTGGATGCCAGCGCGATCGCGCCCGAGAGGGCGCCCATGCCCGCCGCGCTCATCAGGATCCCGTACGCGGCGGGCCCGCCGAAGAGCACGCGGTCGGCGAACACCGGCATCAGCACCATGAACGGCATTCCGGTCAGGCTGAGGAAGGCGAGCATGAGGAGCAGCGCCCGCACCGGCCGCTCGCGGGCCGCGAACGCGAACCCCTCCCGGATCCTGCTCAGCGTGGAGGTCTTCGCGGGCGTCTGAAGCGGCGGCACGCGGATCGCGAGCAGCGCGACGAGCACGGCCGCGAAGCTGATCGCGTTGATGAGGAAGCACCATCCCTCGCCGATCGCCGCGACGAGGATGCCGGCCACCGCCGGGCCGGCCATGCGCGCTCCATTGAAGAGCGAGGAGTTGAGTCCGATCGCGTTGATGAGATCCTCGCGCCCGACCATTTCGACGAGAAACGACTGGCGGGCCGGTATGTCGAACGCGTGGATGATCCCCAGACCCGCGGCGAGCGCGACGATGTGCCACTCGCGAACGATGCCGCCGAGCGTCAGCGCCGCGAGCACGAACGCCAGCACCATCGAGATCGCCTGGGTGACGACGATGATCCTGCGGCGCTCGAAACGGTCGGCGAGCGCGCCGCCGATCGGCGCGAGCAGGAAGATCGGGAAGTTTCCGGCGAACCCCACGAGGCCGAGCAGCGTGGCGCGGCCGGTCAGGCGGTAGACGAGCCAGGACTGGGCCACGAGCTGCACCCACGTCCCGGTCATCGAGACGAGCTGCCCCGCCGCGAAGAGGCGGAAGTTCCGGTGCCGAAGAGAGCGGAGCGCGACCGGGAGCAAGAAGATCGGACCTCCGCGAGGCAGGAAGGACGCGCGATCGGGCCGCGAAAGATACTCGCCGGCACAGGCTTCCGCCGAGATACGCTGCCGGCTGCACGTCGAGGATTTCCCGACGGGAAGGGTGGAGGCATTCCCGACAGACCGATCGCCCGCCTGGGTCTATGCTTGGATGGGGGGTTGTCCCTCCGAGGAGGATGCCATGCACAGACTCTCGATCGGGAGCGTCCTGGTGGGAGCCGGAGTGATCGCCGCGCTGACCAACGCGCCCCCGGCTACGCCCGGGTTACCGGTTCCGGTCACCGTTCCCGACACGACCGATGTGACGGCCCCGTGGATGAAGCAAGTCACCCTGGAGCCGATCCGGGTCGTGGTTCCGCGCGAGACGCTGTACGAAGCGGTTACGATGGAGACGATCCGCGTCGTGATCCCGCGCGCGAAAACCGCCCTGCCGGAGGATCGGGAAGGCTCACCCCGCCGCTAGGCGGTGCGGATCCCCCTGCGCGCGAGTCCGCGGGCGCGGGCTCGCGCCGCCTCGACCTCGCGGTCGCGCGGCGGAGCCTTGGTCTCCAGCGCGTCGACCAGCTCGCGCGTGACGCGACTCACCTCGACTACCGCACGGTTGAACGCGGCATCGTTCGCCTTCGAAGGCCGCGTGAATCCGCTGACCTTCCGCACGTACTGGAGCGCCGAGGCGTGGATTTCATCGGCGGTGACCGGCGGCTCGAAGTTGTAGAGGGTCTTGATGTTCCTGCACATGGAGTAAGGATACCGCGGCGGCCGGACCCCGACCACGAGCCTGCCCACGCGCGGTGGAGTTCACGATCCCGGGAGCGCGCGGTGTGCCGGGAGAGTACGATGAGGGAGGGTCGCCGAAATACGTGGTCGAGGAGGGGAAGATGGAAAATCGAAGATGGGTGGTGCTCGCGCTCGTGGCCGCGCTCGCGGCTTGCGCCAGCGCCGGCGAGGGGGAGAGCGAGGCGCCCCCGTCGGACGAGATCGCCGCTCAGGCGGCGACGATCCGCTGGCTGATACAGAACAACGACAGCGCGCTGCGGTCGTCGGCGACCGCGTACTGCGTGGGCAGCGGCTCGGGGCTCGTGGTCACCGAGCCGCCGCTCGCGTTGATCCGGGCGCTCCGCGGCACGCTGCCGCCGGTCCAGCCGATCTCCCGCTGCGCGTGGGCGCGTGACGTGGTGGTCGGCCGCAGGGTGGTCGACGAGCTCTCGGAGGCGCCCGCGCTCGCGCTGTTCGTGGACCTGCCCGAGTGGAAGGGCGCCGACGAGGCGCGTGTCTGGGCCGAGTATCTGGAGCGGCCCGGGCTCCGCGGAGCCTACGACTGCCAGCTGGCGCGCGGCGCTGCGGGGTGGGAGGTGGTGGAATGCGATCGCCGGCTGCCGCGCTGAGGCAGGCAGCGCATCACGCCGCCCGGCGAGGCGTTCCCGCTGGGGAGTAGCTCAACCGGCAGAGCGCCGCGCTGTTAACGCGGTGGTTGCAGGTTCGAATCCTGCCTCCCCAGCGGGGCGGTGAAAACGGCCCATCTGCTGCGTTGGGCTCCTCGTGTCTTCCTGCGGCGTGGGAATCACCACGCCTCGGAATCCACTCGTCGCCCGCCTTGCATCTGGACCGTTTTGACCGCCCTCCCTCAGACGGCCCCGCTAGGAGATGGGGCGGTCGCCCGTGGGTACCAGGCGGTGGATCCAGAGGCCCGAGTTCAGGTCGACGGTGTAGATCTCCCCGTCCTTCAGCATGACCGTCGCCGCGAAGGGGACGTTGGGCAGGGCCACGCCTTCCGACGCCGAGGTGTCGTAGCGGTCGATCTCGCGGCCCTGGGCGTAGAGGTCGCCGCGGAGCTCGCCCGAGACGTCGAGAGCCCGGAGCCCCGCCTGGTAGTAGGCGAGGTAGAGGGTCTCATCGTCGTCGTCGATCCAGATGTTGTGGGCGCCGGCTTCGGGCACCTCGTACTTGGCGACCTCGACGGGATGCTCGAGGTCGCTGACGTCGATGACGTGAATGTATCCCCGGGCAGCGATCGGCCGGTTCATGTCCCAGTTCTCCGG
>DASSBK010000180.1:0-8435 GCA_035698825.1 Gemmatimonadota bacterium | reverse complement strand
CCTCGCGGCGAGAAAAACCCGTTAGCTCGTGTCCAGTTTGGAAAACAGCGGGTGCGAGTGCCCGGCCTGCAAGGCTGGCCTCGAGCCGTTCACGGTGGAGCATTTCCGGGTGTGGGCTTTGGCGCTCGAGCTCGACAACGGCGAGGCGTGGGTCGTGGACGACTGGTTCCTCGTGTTCGCAGAGGATTACTTTGCGGGGATCCCGGAGGTCTGGGGCGTTGTTCCGGAGGGCAATGCGAAGACGACGTCGGTCGCCGGCTTGATGGTGTACCTGCTCGAGCACCGGCGGCGCGCGGCGATTCCGTGGGCTGCGTCGACTCGGGAGCAGGCCGAGATCGGATATCGGCAGGCGGAGGGGTTCGTGCTGTCGTCCACGAGGTTGCGGTCGGTGATGAAGTGCCAGGAGGGGTACCGGCGGATCAAGAATCTCGTGACGGGTGGGCGGATGCAGGTGTTCGCGGCGGATGACGCTCACGCGGACGGGATCATCCCGACCGACGCGTTCCTCGACGAGCTCCACCGGCATAAGAATCTGCGGCTGTATCGGACGTGGCGGGGGAAGTTGTTGAAGCGTGGCGGGCAGATGGCGACGATCACGACGGCGGGGGAGCCTGGGTCGGAGTTCGAGGAGACGCGGGAGCGGATTCGGCAGGAGACGCCGGTGGTGGAGTCGCGTCCGGGGTTTACGCATTGCCGGTCGGCGTCGATTGCGTTGCATGAGTACGCGGTGCCGGAGGGCGGCGACGTCGAGGACATGCAGGTCGTGAAGTTGGCGAACCCGTTCTCGGGGATCACGGTGGAGCAGCTGGAGGCGAAGCGGGCGACTCCGACGATGACGCCGCAGCATTGGTCACGGTTCGTGTGCAACTTGGCGACACGGACGGACGCGGCGGCGATCCAGGAGCGCGAGTGGTTTGGGGCGACGGACGAGGACGGGGTGCCGGACGGGGCGGCGGTGTCGTTGGGGATCGACTTCGGTTGGAAGTGGGACACGACGTCGATCGTGCCGTTGTGGTGGGAGTCGGACGAGCGGAGGGTGTTTGCGTCGGCGGTGATTCTGGAGCCGCCGCGGGACTCGTCGTCGATGCATCCGGATGTGGTGAAGCGGGCGCTGGTGGAGTTGTTCGCGCGGTTCGAGGTGGAGCGGGTCGTGCTGGACATCTCGAACGCGCATGACATCGCGGCCTGGATCTCGGATGAGTTCCAGGTGGACGTGATCGACCGGGCGCAGACGACGGCACCGAAGGTGGAGGATTACAACCGGTTCATGGAGGGGCTGCGGTCCGGAACGCTTTGGCATTCGGGTGATCCGGGGTTGCGCCGGCATGCGTTGAACGCGATCGCGCGGATTCTCCCCGGTGGTGACATGCGATTCGCGCGTGTGTCTGACACGCGGCAGGGCGGCAACCAGGACGCGCGGGTGATCGACGCGTTGGACGCGGCGGCGATGGTGCATTCGTACGAGGTGGAGACGCGGTCGATGGTGCCGCTCGAGCCGATGGTGGCGTTCGCATGAACCTGATCCCATGGCGCAAACCTCCGGCGGAGCTCGAGCGCTCCGACCCCGTGCTGTCGTTCAACGATTGGGCGGAGTTCGTGACGTCGTTCTCGTTCCAGGGGATCAACTACACGTTGCCTGGGGCGAAGCAGGAGGACCTGGACGGCCGGTTCCCGTTGATGGCCCGGTCGGCATACAAGTCGAATGGGGTCGTGTTTGCGTGTGTGTTGTCGCGGGTGCAGTTGTTCAGCGAGGCCAGGTTCATGTTTCGGCGGCTGCGCGGCGGTCGGCCGGGCGATCTGTTTTCGCTGCCGTCGCTCGACGTGTTGCGGGATCCGTGGACGGGCGGGACGAGCGGGGATCTGCTTGCCCGGTTGATGATCTACGCGGACATCGCGGGGAACGCATATGTGGCGCGTCGGGCGGGAAAGCTGGCGTTGCTGCGCCCGGATTGGGTGACGATCGTCGGTGGGGTTCGTGGCGACGCGGATGCGACGGTGTGGCATCCGGACGCGGATGTGCTCGGGTACGCGTACCAGGAGGGCGGCCCGGCGCTCGGCAAGGACCCGATCATGTTTCTGCCGGAGAACGTGGCGCATTTCGCGCCGAACCCGGATCCGGAGGCGCGGTTCCGTGGCATGTCGTGGTTGACGCCGGTGATCCGGGAGATCATGGCAGACAAGGCCGCGACGGAGCACAAGCTCAACTTCTTCGAGAACGGCGCGACCCCGAATCTGGCGGTGAAGCTCGACGTTCAGGATCTCGAGGTTTTCAAGAAGTGGATCGAGGAGTTCCGGGCTGCGCATGAGGGCCGCGGAAACGAGTACAAGACGATGTTTCTGGGCGCGGGCGCCGACGTCACGGTGGTTGGGGCGGACATGAAGCAGCTCGACTTCAAGGTGACGCAGGGCGCCGGCGAGACGCGTATCGCGGCGGCGGCAGGTGTGCCTCCGGTCGTGGTGGGCCTGTCGGAGGGGTTGCAGGCGGCGACGTACTCGAACTATGCGCAGGCCCGCCGCCGGTTCGCGGACAACACGATCCGGCCGTTGTGGCGGAACGTGTGTGGGTCGTTGGCACGGATCATCGACGTGCCTAGCGATGCGGAGCTTTGGTATGACGACCGTGACATTTCGGCGTTGCAGGAGGATCAGAAGGACGCCGCCGAGATCATGCAGTTGGCGTCGACGGCCGTGAAGACGTTCGTGGATGCGGGGTACACGCCGGAGTCGGCGAGGGACGCTGTGTCGGCGAACGACATGACTTTGCTGGTGCATTCGGGACTGATCAGCGTCCAACTTCAACCACCGGGCTCCGCTGCCGCGAACGGCAACGGAAATGGCGCCGTGCCGGCGCTGAGCGAGACGAACTAGGAGCCTGAGAGCGATGAGCACAGTGAACGCCTCGGCGGAGGCGGGCGTCAGCGTGGCTGCGAAGCCTCCGCGCGAGAACCTGATCCGGGCCGAGATCCCTGGCCCTCAGATCCGCGCTGCGGAGGACGGTGGGATGCCGACGCTGTTCGGGCATTTCGCGGTCTTCAACCGGTGGACTGAGATCAACTCGTGGTTCGAGGGGCATTTCCTCGAGCGGCTCGTGCCGGGCGCGTTCAAGAAGACGATCTCGGAGAACCGCGACCGGATCAAGGCGCTGTTCCAGCATGGCATGGACCCCCAGGTGGGCGACAAGCCGTTGGGGCCGATCGATGATCTGCGGGAGGACGAGACGGGCGGCTACTACGAGGTGCCGCTGCTCGACACGGCGTACAACCGCGAGCTGGTGCCGGGCCTGGAGAAGGGCTTGTACGGGGCGTCGTTCCGGTTCGAGGTGATGCGTGAGGAGATCGCGGAGGAGCCGGGCGAGTCGAAGCACAACCCGCGGGGGCTTCCGGAGCGGACGATCCGTGAGGTGCGGTTGCACGAGTTCGGCCCGGTGACGTTCCCGGCGTATTCGGACGCGACCGCCGGTGTGCGTTCGTTGACTGACCATTTCGTGTTCGAGGAGATCGCGCGCGACCCGGCGAGGTTCCGGGGGCTTCTCGCGGTTGATCTCTCACAGGTTTCCCGCCACCAGGGCGGGGATGACGACGGGCCGTTGTTCTCCGAAGAGGCCAAGCCCGTCATGGCAATCCAAGACGCACCCTCCGAGACAGACACGCCGCCGAGCATGGCACCTGTCGCCCCGGAGCGCCGCGAGACCGGGCAGACCAAGCCGATGACCAGAAGGGAGTGGGAATCATGGATCCGAAGGATCTGAATTCCCTCCGCACGGTCGACGAGCTCGTCTCGTACAAGTCCGAGTGTGTTGCTCGGAGGCAGGAGCTCGATGAGGAGTTCCGGGGCATCCCGTTTACGGATGATGCCCGCGGCGAGTTCAAGACCCTGACGGAAACGATCGAGGAGATCGAGTCTCGCGTGAGCGAGCTCGAGTTCCGCACGAAGATCGTGCAGGAGTACGCGGGCGACGAGCGGAAGACGGAGCCGGAGTTCCGGTTCAGCTCCCGCAAGCCGTCCACGCCGTCCGGCGACGACATCTATGACCTGTCGACGATCCGGGTGGGGTTCGACAACCCGGCGGCGGCGGTCGGCGAGTTCCACGATCGTGCGATGCGTTCGATCGAGCAGTCGAAGTTCCCGGCCAAGGACGCGAAGGAGAAGGTGGCCGGTCTTCTCGAGCAGGACAACGACGGTGCGCTCGCGCTCCGGATGCTGAAGACCGGCTCGCCGGTGTACAAGCGAGCGTTCGGGAAGCTCCTCGCGAACAAGCCGCGGACGGCTGAGGAGGAGCGGGCACTCACGATCTCGGGTGACGGGTTCGCGGTGCCGTATGTCGTCGACCCGACCGTGGTGCTCACCTCGGACGGCGTGATCAACCCGGTCAGGCAGTTGGCCCGTGTGATCCAGATCACGGGGAACCACTGGACGGGCGTGGCGACCGCCGGTGTGTCGGCGTCCTACGACGGTGAGGGCGTCGAGGTGTCGGACGACACCCCGGACCTGACGCAGCCGACGGCGGACGTCGAGAAGGCCCAGGCGTACATCGAGTACTCGATCGAGCTCGGTGAGGACTGGGGTGCGCTGCAGTCGGAGATGGCCCGGATGTTCGCGGACGCGAAGGACACGCTGGAGTCGAACAAGTTCCTTCACGGTCTCGGGCACGCGTCGACGGAGCCGGAGGGGCTGCTTGTCGGCGCGACCGGCACGGTGCTGACGGCCAACTCGACGACCCTCGCGGTCGCCGACCTGTACTCGCTGGTGGCGGGGCTTGCTCCGCGGTGGCGGGCACGGGCGGCGTTCGCCGGGGACCTGGCGACGTACCAGTCGATCCGCCAGTTCGACCAGAACGGCGGCGCGGACCTGTGGGTGCAACTGCGGTTCGGTGAGCCGGGGACGCTGCTGGGCCGCCCGGCGCTCGAGTGGTCGGACTTCGCGGCCGGCGTCGCGTCGGGCACGTCGGTGCTGACGTTCGGGGACTTCGGTGAGTTCACGATCGTCGACCGGATCGGGATGAACGTGGAGGTGGTTCCGCATGTCTTCGCGACGGCGAACAACCGCCCGTCCGGCAAGCGCGGGCTGTACGCGCACTGGCGCAACACCAGTGACGTGAGAACGGCAGCAGCCTTCAAGACCTTGAAGGTCAAGTAGGTCTCAAAGGGCGCTGACGCAAGTGTGGGCGGGTCCCGGCCCGGTGGCCCGCCCACAACCTAACCGGGCAACAGGAGACAGGAGATGGAGAAGATTCCGACGCGCAGGCGTGTGGTTTGCCGCGCCGTGCAGGACTTCCCTTGCGAGATCGACGGGGAGCCTGTGACGGTGACGGCAGGGTCGCGGTTCGACATGTCGCACCCGGTGGTGTTGGCGCACCCGGAGATGTTCGAGAAGCTGCCCGTGCGCTACGAGGTGGAGCAGGCGACGGCGGCGCCGGGCGAGAGGCGGAAGCGATGAACGCGCCGAGGCTCTACATCAAGGACGAGGGCTCCGGCAAGCACCTCGCCACCAACACTCACGTTTACCTGGTCGTCGAGGACGACGAGGGGAACGAGTCCGAGGTGGACATCTCGAACCTCGTCCGTCGCGTATCGACCGACATCAGGATCGGGGAGCCGCTCACGGCGACGCTCGAATGCTTCATCGCGGGATTCGAGTCGCGCGCCCAGGCCGAAACGATTCTGCTGAAGCACATCCCGAGACGACGCTGGTGGCACCGCAGGTTGCGCGACGTCTCGACGTTCAACGTGCGCGGCGTGAAGGAGGCCGCATGAGGATTTTGTGGCAGTCCGTGGCGCCGTGGATCCCGACCGGCTACGGCGTCCAAACCGCCCTGTTCGCGCCTCGCCTGAAGGCTCTCGGCCACGACGTCGCGCTGTCCTGCTACGTGGGCCTCGAGGGGAAGATCGGGACGTGGAACGGCATGACCGTCTACCCCGGCGACCTCACGAAGTTCAACAAGCGGATGCTGCGAAGCTACGTCAAGCGGCATGCCGGCGACGGGCCAACCGACGACGTGCTGGTGTTGACGTTGCAGGACGTGTGGCCGTGGCTCGAGCCGCGGTTCGGCGGGATCGCGGACTACAAGGGACTCAGGTTGGCGTCCTGGTGCCCAGTCGACCATGACCCGTGCCCGCCGCTGGTCGTGGGGGCGTTGAAGGAGTTCGGGTCCCGGCCGATCGCCATGTCGCGGTTCGGCGAGGATAGGTTGCAGAAGGCCGGCCTGGACCCGCTCTACGTGCCGCACGGAGTCGACACGAAGGCGATGCGGCCGGGGGATGACCGTGACGAGATCCGCCGCGCGATGGGCATCCCCGCTGACCGGTTCGTTGTCGGGATGGTCGCGAACAACCAGGGCCAGTTGATGTCCCGCAAGTGCTTCCCGCAGGTGTTCCAGGCGTTCGCGATGTTCCAGGAGAAGCACCCGGACGCGTTCCTGTACCTCCACACGGACGTGCTCGGGTTGAACGTTGGGATCAACCTGATTGATCTGGCGAAGACGTTCGGGATCCCCGAGTCGGCGGTCGGGTCGGTGAATCAGGAGAAGCTCTGGCTGGGCGAGATCGGGGCCCAGCAGCTTGGTCGGGTGTACGCGGCGATGGACGTGTTGATGAACCCTTCGCTTGGTGAGGGGTTCGGTGTGCCGATCGTGGAGGCGCAGGCTTGTGGGACGCCGGTGATCGTGACGGATTGGACGTCGATGCCGGAGCTCGTGGGGGCGGGCTGGCTGGTGGACGGTGATCCGTGGTGGCATCACGACCAGAACGTGTGGTGGAAGATGCCGGCGATCAAGGAGCTGATCGACGCGCTCGGGTTGGCGTATGAGGCGCGGGGCGACATGGGGATCCGGGAGAAGGCTCGTGCGTTCGCGGTGCAGTACGACGTTGACCGGGTGACGGAGGAGTTTTGGGTTCCTGCGTTGGCGGCGTTGGATGGGCCGCGGGAGGTGCCGCCGCTCAGGCCGATCGGGCCGAACCGGGCTGCAAGGCGGAAGGCCGAGAAGGCTGAGAGGGCGGCGGCGTGATGCGCGTAGCCGTGCTTTCGCTCACGCGCGATCGCCTGGAATACACCCAGCACACCTTCGCGAAGCTCCGGGAGTTCGCCGGCTGCGAGTTCGACCACTACGTGCTCGACCAGGGCTCGACGGACGGGACCCGGGAGTGGCTGGAAGATGAGTACGAGCCGGTCGTCCTGCTAGCGAAGGGGACAAACGTCGGGATCAGCCCCGGCATGAACGAACTGCTGCGCTACGCAGTTGATCTTCCCGACCCCTTCGACGTGATCGTGAAGTTCGACAACGACTGCGAGCTAACCCAGCCGAACACCCTCCGCGACGTCGCCCGGCTCGCGCTCGAAGGCGGCTGCCTCCTCTCGCCGCGCATCCTCGGCCTCCAGAACCCGCCGCAGCCGACCCGCGAGCTCCAGATCAACGGGGAGGTCATCCTCGACGTGCCGCAGATCGGCGGGATCTTCCTCGCCGCGCCCGCATGGGTGTACGACGAGTTCCGCTACTCCGAGTCGAACCCGACGTATGGCGGAGACGACGTCGAGATCTGCGCGTGGTTCCGGTCGCATGGCGGGACGTGCGGGTATGTGAAGCGGCTGGAGGCGTGGCACTACGAGACGACGGACGGGCAGCGCGAGCGGTTCCCTGACTATTTCGATCGGAAGCTCGCGGAGATGGCGGCGTGAAGTACCTCGGCCTCCTGATGATCAACGCCGAAGACGACATCCTCGCCGACACGCTCCGCGTCAACGCGAAGCTGGTCGACGCGTTCTACGTCCTCGACGGCACCCAGCCGAACGACACATCCCGCGCGATCTGCCGGAGCTTCGACAACTGCCACGACTACCTCACCGAAGCCGACATGTCCGACGGATGGGGGGAACGGCCGCGCGACGGGTGGCGCGAAACGATCTACCAGATGGCCGCCGCCGACCACGGCTACGACAACTGGTTCCTGCTGCTTCACGGCGACGAGGTCTGGACGTTCGACCCTCGCGCCGTGACCGCGCGGTGGCCGAACGCGGACGGGTTCGGTTTCCGGCTGCCGTTCTACTTCCCCATCGAGGCGGACGGCTGGGACGACAGTAGGCCGGCGCTCGAGCAGCTTCGGTGGCGGCTCGGCCCCGGCTGGCCCGAGTTCCGGATGTTCCGCGGCTCACAGCACGTTCATTACGACCGCAGGCAGCATTTCGATACGCAGCCGCATGGGCTCACGAACGTCGCGTGGACGGACTTGGAGATTCGCCACTACCCGTTCCGTTCGCCGGAGACCCAGCGGGCGAGGGCGCGCAGGCATGAGGAGACGGGGTTCGACCCTGACAACTACCGGCACATCCTCGACGGCGACGCGGTCTACTGGACGGACGAGATGATCGAGGCGTTCCGTCGGCGCGAGCAGTTCCGGGAGCTGGCCTGTGTCTAGGAGCCCGTCGATGGAGCTGTTGCAGGT
>DASSBK010000179.1:0-8355 GCA_035698825.1 Gemmatimonadota bacterium | reverse complement strand
CCTCGTACTCCTCCTCGATGAGATGCGCGACGACTTCGGTGTCGGTCTCGCTCTTGAACACGTGGCCGCGCTCGGCGAGCCGCTCTCTGAGCGCGCCCGCGTTCTCGATGATTCCGTTGTGGACGACGGCGATCCGGTCCTTGCAGCAGGTGTGCGGGTGGGCGTTGATCTGCGTCGGCGGGCCATGTGTGGCCCAGCGGGTGTGCGCGAGGCCGATCGTTCCGGTCGGCGGATCCGACTGGACGAGATCCTCGAGTCCCTGGATCCGGCCCGGCAGCTTGGCGATGTGCAAACCCTTGCCGTTGATGATCGCGATGCCGGCGGAATCGTAGCCGCGATATTCCATCCGCCGCAGGCCCTCCAGAAGGATCGGAGTAGCCTCCTCCCGTCCTATGTATCCGATGATTCCACACATGGTTGCGTCCCCCGACACGGTCGGATGCTATGAATGATCACTTCCGTTCGATGCTAGCAGGAATCGGGCCGAAAAGGAAGGTGGAGACGGGCTTTCAAACCGCTGCGGCAAGCTCGCGCGCCCGGGCGACGAGCCGCTCCGCGGCATCGACGTCGGGGGCCTCGGCGATCAGGCGGACGATGGGCTCGGTGCCCGATTTCCGCAGGTGGAGCCACTCCTGCCGCGCGGGCCACAGGAGCTTGAGGCCATCGGTCCGATCGACCTCGGAGGCCGCCAGGGCCTCCTCGGCGCGGGCGATGAGGCCGTCGCCGTCGACCCCTTCGAGCGGGACCTTCGCCTTGACGATGGCGTAGGAGGGCAACCCGCCCGCCGCCTCGGAGAGCGAGCGGCGGGAGCGTGCGAGATGGGAGAGGAGGAGGGCGATGCCGGCCGGCGCGTCCCGCGTGTGATGGATGCCGGGATGGATGACGCCGCCGTTTCCTTCCCCGCCGATGGGACTGTCCACCTCCAGCATTCCCAGCGCGACGTTCACCTCGCCGACCTTCGTCCGACGGACGGGAACGCCGTGCCTCTCGGCGACGCGATCGACGACCTGGCTGGTCGACAGGTTGGTGACGAGTGTGCCGGGCCGAAGCCCGAGCACGTAGTCGGCGACGAGGGCCAGCGTCAGGTCCTCGCCGAGCGCCTGGCCGCGCTCGTCGACGAGCGCCAGTCGGTCGCCGTCGGGGTCGATGGCGAGACCGAGATCGGCGCCGGTTTCCCGGACCCGGCCGCAGAGCTCGGTCAGGTTGGCCGCCGTCGGCTCGGGATCGCGCGGGAAGCGACCGGTCGGCTCGAGGTGGAGCCCGTCGACCTCGACCCCGAGCGCGGACAGGAGCGGCACGGCCGGGAGCGCGCCGGCGCCCGCGCACGTGTCGAGGACGACCCGGAAGCCCCGCGCCTGGATCGCGTCGCGGTCGACGAGGGGATCGCCGAGGATCCGCTCGACGTGCCGGGGGGTGGCGTCCTCGCAAACCTCCTTCCCTCCGGCGCCGTCCCACGCCGCGCGCGGAATCCGCTCCTCGGCGGCCATCGACAGCACCTCGGCTCCCTCGTCGGGAGTCAGGAACATGCCCCGGTGGGACGCCAGCTTGAGCGCGTTCCAGGGCGCCGGGTTGTGGCTCGCCGTCAACGCGATTCCCCCGGCGGCGCGTTCGTCCTCGACCGCCAGGAGGATCGTCGGCGTGCAGGCCATGCCGACGTCGAGGACGTCGCAGCCCACGCTTCGGAGCCCCGCCTCGGCCGCGGCCGCGAGGAACGGGCCGCTGACGCGCGCGTCGCGTCCGAGGACGATCGTCTTCCTTCCCGTGCGGGCGGCGGCAGCGGCCCCGTGCGCCGCAGCGTACGTGGCCACGACCTCGGGCGTGAGCGACTCGCCCACGATCCCCCGGATCCCCGAGACGCTGATGACGAGACCACTGCGCATGGGGCGCGAATCTATGCGATCCCGGAAGCCCGCACCCCGACGGGCTTCCCCCGCGAAGGCGGGGGGCACAGTTTGGGCCCATGGCGTGGGAGGGACTCGAGGGGATCGGCGGACGGCGGATGGCGCCGGGAATCTGGCGCTGGATCGCGTACCATCCGGAGTGGGAGCAGGACGTGGCGTGCGCGGTGATCGATTCGCGCGCGGGCTTCGTCCTCGTCGACCCCCTCCTCCCCGCCGGGCGGACGGGCAAGGCCGCGCTTCGCGGGCTCGAGGCCCGCGGCGAGCCGCCGGCGATCGTCCTGACGGTCTTCTACCACGAGCGGAGCGCCGGCGAGATCCTCGACCACATCCCCGGCACGACACTGTGGGTGGTGGAGACCGGGGTCGACCGCGTGGAGTCGGAGGTGAGCCATCCCTTCCGGGCGGGCGACGAGCTTCCCGGCGGGCTCGTGTCGTATGCCACGGCGCGGCCCGACGAGGTCGTCCTCTGGGAGCCGGCGTCGCGGTCCCTGATCGTGGGCGACGTGATCCTCGGCAAGGGCGACGAGGGGATCGAGCTCTGTCCCGACAGCTGGCTGCCGGACGGCGTGAACCGGCGCGACCTCGCCCGTTCGCTGCGTCCTGTGCTCGACCTCCCCGTCGAGCGCGTCCTTCCCGGACACGGTGACGCGCTCGTCGAGGACGCGCGCGGCGCGCTCGAGCGGGTCATCGAAGCGAACCGCTGACGTAGCGCGCGCGGGTCCGCGCGCCCAACCACGAGCTAGGCCACGCGTTCGAGGAACGCGAGCAGCACCAGCTCCTCATCGGTGAGCCCCGCCAGATCGGCGTCTTCGCCGGCGGCCGGACCGTCGACGAGCTCGGCGAGCGTGCCGTCCAGGTACCGCTCGAAGACCACGGGGTGGATATAGCACGCCTTGCAGATGGCGGGCGTGTTCCCCAGACGCTCGGCCACGATCGCGGCGCACTCGTTGATCTGCGCCCGCCCCTCGCGCTCGTTCGCACAAGGCTCGCAGTCGAGCAGAGCGGCCACGGCGTGCAGGGTGCCGGCCCACGTGCGGAAGTCCTTGGCCGTGAACTCCTCGCCGCTGATCTCCCGCAGGTAGTCGTTCACCTCCCCGGAGTCGACCGCGCGCTTGTCGCCTTCCTCGGCGTAATACTGGAAGAGCTCGTAACCCGGCACGTCCCGGCATTGCCGAACGATCCGCGCGAGCCGGCGGTCGCGGACGTCCACCGCGTGGAGCTTGCCGCCCTTGCCGCGAAACTCGAAGCGGATCGTGGGGCCGACGATCTCCACGTGCCGGTCGCGCATCGTGGTCAGCCCGTACGACTCGTTCTCGCGCGCATATTCGGGGTTGCCCACCCGGATGAGCGACAGCTCGAGCAGACGCACGATGGCGGCCAGGACCTTCTCGCGCGGCAGCTCGCCAAGACCCAGGTGCTCGTCCACGCGCTCGCGGATGCGCGAGAGCGATCGCCCGAAGGGGATCAGGCGCGCGTACTTGGCCTCGTCGCGGATCGCCCGCCAGTCGGGATGGTAGCGGTACTGCTTCCGGTCTTCGGAGTCCCGACCGGTCGCCAGCAGGTGGGAGTCTGGCCACGGGCTGATCCAGACGTCGGTCCAGGCGGGAGGAATGGCCAGCCGGTTCAGCCGGTCGCGCTCACCGGCGTCGTCGATGAGCTTGCCGCGCGGGTCGTAGTAGCTCCACCCCTTGCCGTGCCGCTTGCGCGTGATTCCGGGACGGTCGTCGAGGACGTAGCGGAGACCGGCGGCGCGGGCCGCCTTCTCCGCCTCGAGGCCGGATGCGTTCGTCGATTCGCTCATGCCTCGCGCGACCCGCCGCCGCTAGCCGATCAGGGCCGTCGCCAATCCGAGGAAGATCCCCATGCTGGCCACGTCGGTGGCCGTGGTCAGGAAGATGCTGGACGCGGTGGCGGGATCGGCGCCGAGCTTCTTCAGCGTCATCGGGATGAGCGCCCCGGAGAGACCGCTGATCACGCAGCTGGCCGTCATCGCGATGGCGACGATGACTCCCAGGAGCCAGGCGTCCGGATTGCCCTGCGAGCGGGCGTAGAAGAACATGCCCGCCCCCGCGGTGATCCCCACGAGGGCCCCGTTCAGGAGGCCGAGGAAGGCCTCCTTGAAGATGAGCACCTTCTCGCGGCCGGGCCGCAGCTCCCCCAGCGTCATTCCGCGCAGGGCCACGGCGAGCGCCTGGCAACCGGTGTTCCCCGACTGTCCGGCGAGGACCGGCAGGAAGACCGCGAGCACCACGATCTGATCGATCGTGTCCTGGAAGACGCCCACGACCGCCGCCGCGACGAACGCCGTCACGAGGTTCAGCTGGAGCCACGGATGACGGAACTTGAGGCTGCGCGGCCAGGGCGTGGAGAGCCGCTCTTCCTTCTCGACACCGACCATGCTTCCGGCCTGGGCGCTGATCTCGATCGCCTGGGCCTCGAAGAGGGTCTGTCCGCGAACGAGCCCCACCAGCCGGCCATCGGGCTCGCACACGGGATAGACGGGGAAATGCCGGTTGAGCACCGCGCGCATGGCGTCGGTGAGCTTCATGTCGGGGGTCAGGAAGAACGGGTCGCGCAGCATGACCTCCTCGAGCCGCTGCGACCGATCGCCGAGGAGCAACTCGCGCATCACCACCACACCCACCAGGCGACCGAGGTGATTCGTAACGTAGAGGTAGGTGATGAACGCCCGCTTGACGAGCTTCCGCAGCTCGTCGATCGCTTCGCCGATCGTCGAATCGGGATGCAGGACTCCGAGCGGCGGGTCCATCAGGCTCCCGATCGTGTTTTCGGGATACTCGATGTTCCGCCGCCAGTGGTCCCGGAGGTCGGAGCGCGCCGCCTCCAGCACCTCGGAACGCCGCGCGTCCGGCATCGCCCGGAGCACCCCCCAGCGGACGCTGGGGTTGATCTGCTCCAGGGCCTCCGCCACCGCGTCGACGGGCTGCGATTCCAGCAGCCTCACCGCTTCGACCGGATCGCGACGGGCGATCCGCTCCGCGAGGTGGGCCGGCGCGCTCATTTCCGGTGCTTCGACTACGGCGCTCATTCTTTCGGGCTCCTGTCCCAAGCTCCCCTCGAAGTCATCGGCGGGCCTCCTGTGCGTTTGCATTCCTCGATGGTCGACCGTGCGGCCGTCCTATAATGGCCGTCGGTCCCTTCCCCGGCTAGCGCGATGGTTGCGGCCGGACGAGGGCCGGCTGAATGCGGGAGCCAAAAGAGGCCTTCAACGGTCTCGACTCAGTGGAGCCACCGAGCGGATTCGAACCGCTGACCTGCTCATTACGAGTGAGCTGCTCTACCAGCTGAGCTACGGTGGCTCTCGGGAAGGCCTGAGGAGCCAAGGCATGGTGCCTGGGGACGGAATCGAACCGCCGACACGGGGATTTTCAGTCCCCTGCTCTACCATCTGAGCTACCCAGGCGAAGAGAGCAAAAAACTAGACGCGACCGAGGGGATCGTCAATCGCGTATCTTGATACGCATGTCGGCCGTGCGAGCTCGCTCGACCAACGGAAGCGGAGACCTGGACCCTCTCCTGCGAGCGTGTGCGGGCGCCCTGCTCGGAGCGCTTCCTCTCCTCTATACGATGGAGATGTGGTGGTACGCGCGAGCGGTGTCCGAGCCGGTCCTGCTCGGCATGATGGCGGTGGCGGGTGGGATCGTCGTCCTGTCCATTCTGTTCGGCGGATTCCGGCGCGGCCGCGTGACGCACATCGGAATCGATACCCTGATCGTCTTCGGCATCGGGATCCTGATCTCGGCGGTGACCCTGATCGTCGTCGGACGGATCCATCCCGGTCAGCTGCCGCTGAGCGCCGCCGCGCGCATGATCGCGCTGGAAGCGATCCCCTGCGCGATCGGCGCCGCCCTCGCCATGACGCAGTTCCGCCCTCGCGACGGCGACACGAAGAACGTGGATCGGCGCATCGATCGGCTGTCTCAGGACCGGCAGAAGGTGCTGGCCACGCTTGTCGGCGCGGTCTTCTTCGCGTTCAACGTCGCTCCGACCGACGAGCCTCGGGTAATGGCGATGGAGGCCGAGCCCGTCAATTTCCCACTGATCGTCCTCTTCTCTCTCCTCGTCTCGTACGTCATCGTGTTCGAGGCGGACTTCGCCGACCGGCCCAAGGGGTATACCACGGGCACGCTCGGCCATCCGCTCGCGGAAACGCTCGTCAGCTACGTCCTGTCGCTCGGAGTCTCCTACGCGTTCCTGGCGGGATTCGGGCATCTGTCTCCCGAGACGCCCTTCTACACCCAGGTCACGACTACCGTCATGCTGGGCTACGTGACGACGATCGGCGGCTCGGCGGGCCGCGTCCTCGTTGCCGGATGAGCAGGGCGCGCACCGACGGATGAGCACCGCGCCGCAGAAGGCGAAGCCAGTGGCTAAGACGGAGCGGCCCTCCCATCGGAGCCGCAACGCCGCGTTCGCAAGCGCGATCGTGATCGCGCTCCTGGTGGGCTATCTGACGACGGAGGCCTTGCGGGACGGACCTCCCGCGGCTATCACGTTCGACGTCGTCGCCGACGAGGGCTGGACGGAAGGGTCCTCGGTGTACGTGCCGATCGATGTGCGGAACACGGGCGGAAGGACGGCGGCGGCGATCGAGGTCGAGACGACGTTCGAAATCGACGGCGCGCAGCCGATCGTGAAGCGCACGATCCTCGACTTCCTCGCCGGCGGCGAGATCCGACGCTTCTACGCGGTGGGTCCACCCGGCACACTGCCATCCGTGCGGCTGATCGGCTTTCAGGAGCCCTGAGGCGGTCACCCGGGGGCGAGATCTTTCGATCACACCCGCCGCGGTGTGCTATACTCCTTCGTTCCCCGTACTTTCCTTGTACTCTACTCAGAGTCGACTCGGCTGCATGGCGGGGTCACGCCGTGCGCTTTCCCCAACGCAGGAGGACTGTGTGTCGAGACTCTACGCGACATTGTTTGCCTTGACGACCGCCGCGGCGCTCGCATTGCCGGCGGTCGCGCAGGCTCAGGAGGCGGAGGCCAGTCCGCCGGTGCTCCGGCTCTCCTTCTTCATGTGCGACCTGGGCGGCGACAACGGCGACGCGATCGAGCAGGAGATGGAACGCGATATGCCGGTCTGGAACGCGCTGGTCGACGAAGGAACGATCGAGTCGTACGGATACTTCTTCCACTGGTGGGCGGACGAGTGGAACGTGGGCATCTACACGATCGCTCCGACCATTCAGGCGATCGTGGATGCCAGCGCCGAAGCCGACGAACGCCTTACGGCGCAGAATGGCGAGAATGCCCCCTCCGCCATGGATGACTATTGCCCGCACCACCGGGACGGCTTCTACACGATGGGGCCGAGCACCGACATGCGTGAGGAGTCGGCCGCCGGCGGCAGCTGAGCCGAAGTCCCTGACCGCTCGACGGATCGGGGACGATGATCGCGTGGGGGCGGCGCTTTCTGCCGCCCCCTACCGATCGAAGTACGGTGCCAGCACCTCGTTGAAGACCCCTACCGGCTGCGCTCCCATGACCTCGTTGCCGTTGACGAGGAAGTACGGCGTGCCGTCGACACCGATGCGGGCCCCTTCGGCCTGATCGGCGGCCACCTCGCTGGCGGTCTCGCGGTCGGTGAGGCACTGCGAGTAGCTCGCCTGGTCCAGTCCGATCTCCGAGGCCGCGTCCGCCACGAGCCCGTCCGGCAGCCGATCCTGGTTCGCGAACACGTAATCGGCGTATTCCCAGAACTTCCCCTGCCTCAGAGCGCATTCCCCGCCGATCGCCGCTTCCTCCGCCTGAGGGTGTCCTCCCGGGAAGAACCGGTTGACGAACACCCAGCGGATCTGATCGCCGTAGAAGCTCCTCAGGGCCGGAAAGATCTCCTGGTGGAACGTCCGGCAGTGCGGGCACTGGAAGTCGCTGAACTCGACGATCGTGACCGCCGCGTCCGCGCTTCCCCTCCGGGGATCGTTGGAGATGTTGACCCCGCTCGGCGCGTCGGGCCCCGCGGACGCGAGGCTCTCGGCCGGAACGTTCTCCAGCGTGGCGGCCGCTTCCACCGTGGGGCCCTCGCCGGCCAGCGGCTGCGGTCCGGCGCTCGCTTCGGCGTCTGCCGCCGCGCCGTCCTCGGCGGACGGGCGGGCGACGAGCCATGCCACGAGCGCCACGACGACGAGGATCCCCAGGACGACTACCCAGCGACCCCAGGGCGAAGGAGGCGGTGCGGTGGGGCGCTTTCCTTGAGCCATCGGATTTCGATCCTTTCGTGAATGGTCAGCAGGCTTCGGCCATGGCGCCGATCTCCGACGCGAAGGCGTCGAGTCGATCGTACACCTGCTGGGGCTCGGTCATCTGCATCAGATCGGCGCGCACGGTGCTCGCCAGCGGCAACTCCCTCAGATAGCCCTTGTAGTGCTTGCGGAACTCGATCACCCCCCGCGGGAGGCCCTTGAGCTCGATCGAGAGGCGCAGGTGCTCG
>DASSBK010000178.1:0-18639 GCA_035698825.1 Gemmatimonadota bacterium | reverse complement strand
CTGAATCTTGACCGCCCCCATGCTGAACCGCTGCCCCTGGTAGTAGCAGCCGTCGAACGGATCGCCGGCGCTGGCGCGCTGGCGGACCGCCGGTGTCGTGTCCGGGGCGGCGGCGGGCTCGATTACCTCTTCGGCGGGGGGCTGACACGCGACGGCGAAGAGGAGCGTCGCGGCGATGCACCATCGGTTGTGCACGAAAGGCCTCCTGGAAGAAAGAGCCGTCAGCCTACCACGGCTCCGGCGAAGCGGTCAAGCGCGTCGCTTGACAGGCCGCCGGCGTTCTGCTAGAATTCTAGCAGAAGTCGACAGTCAGCGATTCCAAGCCCCGGAGGATGCATGAGCGAGAAGCCCCCCATCGGCCTCAGCCCGCGCGAGCGTCAGATCATGGACGTCGTCTATCGGCGGGGGAGCGCGACGGTCCAGGAGGTCCTGGAAGAGATGCCCGACCCGCCCAGCTATTCGGCGGTCAGGGCCACCATGCGCGTCCTCGAGGACAAGAGGCGCCTGCGGCACAAGGAAGAAGGTCGCAAGTACGTCTATCACCCGGCGGTCGCCCCGGAGCGCGCCCGCAGGAACGCGCTTCAGCACATCGTGAAGACGTTCTTCGGCGGCTCCGCCGAGCAGGCCGCGGTCGCCCTCCTGCGGATGTCGGACACCGCGCTCGCACCCGAGGAGCTCGAGCGGCTGGCGGCGCGGATCGAAGCAGCGCGAAAGGAAGGCCGCTGATGGAATCGGCGATCGTCGCGATCCTCGTCAAGGCCACGCTCGTCCTGCTCGCAGCGTTCGGGCTGACCGCGCTGCTGCGTGGAGCCTCGGCGGCCGCGCGGCACGCCGTATGGAGCGCAGCTCTGCTCGGTATCATCGCCGTGCCGGCGCTGGCGCTGATTCTTCCCTGGCGGATGGACGTGCTGCCGTCGGGCTGGGGATCCTCGCCACCTGGCGTGGCCGCGATCTCCTCGGCCGGCGACCTGGCGGAAACGCCCATGCCGACCCCGACTCCGACGGATCGGAGCTTCGACGTCGTCGAGGACGGCGGGCCGCGCGGGACGCCGCTTTCCACGGGATCCATAGAACTGGCAGCCGATCCGACGACGTCCGGATTCTTCGCGCGTCTCACGGGCGACCCCTGGCGGCTCGCCCTCCTCGCGTGGCTCTCGATCGCGGCGGTGATCCTGCTGCGGATCCTCGTCGGAATGGCCTGGATGTGGCGCCTGGCGCGCCGCGCGCAGCCACTCTCGGGGCCCCAGTGGCTGCTCCCGCTCGGGCGCGTGACCGAGCGCCTCGACCTCCGCACGGCCGTCCGGGTCGTGCGAAGCGACGCCGCCGCGATGCCGGTGACGTGTGGCGTGCTGCGGCCGGCCGTCGTCCTCCCGGAGGAGTCCGACGGTTGGACGGAGGAGCGCCGCGAGGCGGTCCTCCTCCACGAGCTCGCGCACGTCCATCGCGGAGACCTCGCGACCCATCTCATCGCCTGGGTCGCCTGCGCGCTGTACTGGTTCCATCCCCTGGCGTGGATCGCCGCGCGGCGGCTCCGCCACGAGAGCGAGCGCGCCTGCGACGATCTCGTGCTCGGGGCGGGAACGCGCGCCTCGGAGTATGCCACGCATCTCCTCGACATCGTTCGCTCCGCGGGGCGGAACAGCGCCCCCGCGGCCGCGGTCCCGATGGCTCAGCGCTCGAGCTTCGAGGGTCGGCTCCTGGCGATCCTCGAGCCCGGTGTCGCGCGGCATGCCATGACCGCGCGGCGGAAGGCGGCGCTCGCCGCCGGACTGGCCGTCGTGGTCCTGCCGCTGGCCGCGATGGCCCCCGCGGAGATGCGGGCCGGGAATCCCGCCACGGAAGAGAAGGCCTGGGACGCGACCGGAATTCCCGCCGATCGGATCGTCTTCGATGATTTCGACAAGGAGAGCGAGGCGATCGAGGCGGTCGACCCGAAGGCCCTCGCCGAGGGGATCGAAAATGGAATCGGGGATGGACTCGTGGCAGTAGACGCACTGGTGCCGTTCGCGTACCGGTCGAGCGTATCGACTTCTCAGAGCCAATCCGAGAGCGAATCCCAGGGCCAGCCGAAGACGAAAGAGCAGGAAGAGGCCGAGGGGCGGTTGATCGTCGCGCTCTCCGCCGCGCTCGACGATCCCGACGCGGCGGTGCGCATGAGCTCCGCCCAGGCGCTGGGATCGCTGTCCGATCCACGCGCCGTCGAGGCCTTGCTCGACGCCCTCCGCACCGATCGCGACGCGGGCGTCCGCAAGATGGCCGCCTGGGCGCTGGGCGAGATCGAGAGTCCCGCCGCGGTCGGCGGGCTCTCCCAGGCCGCGCGCTCCGACGAGTCCGTCGACGTCCGCGAGATGGCGGTCTGGGCGCTGGGCGAGATCGAGAGTCCCGAGGCGGTGCCCGCGCTGGGCGCGGCGCTGCGCGACTCCGGCGTCGAGGTGCGGCGCATGGCCGTCTGGGCGCTGGGGGAGATCGAGAGCCCCGAGTCCGTCGAGTGGCTGACGCCCGCGCTGGGCGACGGCGACGTCGACATCCGGAGGAAGGCCGCCTGGGCGCTGGGCGAGATCGAGAGCCCGGCCGCGGTCCCCGCGCTGGGCGGCGCGCTTCGCGACTCCGACGCCGAGGTCCGCGCGACCGCCGCATGGGCGCTGGGTGAGATCGAAGACCCCAGCGGCGTCGACGCGCTCCGCACCGTGATCCGCGACTCCGACGTCGAGGTCCGCCGGAAGGCTGTCTGGGCCCTGGGGGAGATCCAGGATCCGCGCGGCGTCGCACCCTTGACCGAGGCGCTCTCCGACAGCGATCAGGAGACCCGCAAGACGGCCGTGTGGGCCCTCGGCGAGATCCAGGATCCGTCGGCGATCCCCGCGCTCCGTCCGCTCCTCGGCGATCCGGACGCGGAGATCCGCGAGACCGCCATCTGGGCGCTCCTCGAGATGGACGACGCGTCCGTCTACGACGTCCTCGTCGAGCTCCTCAAGGACGAGGACCCGGAGGTCCGCAGGAAGGCCGCCGAGGCGTTGGGGGACATGTGAAGCGCGGCACACCCGTTCGAGCCGCGGGGATCGCGAGCCTGTTCGTCCTGGCGGCCGCGATCCTCGTGGTCTGCCGGTCCAGCGATGCCGGGCCGGCGGCCCAGGCCCAGTCGGCGGGCCCGGCGATTCCCGCCGACTCGCTCGCGTCCCAGCTCCTGGCGACCGTTCGCGGGTCCGACCCCGTCGTGTGCGAGCTCGCCGTGCGCGCGGTCGACGGGCGCCACGGCTGGTCGTCGACCGTCGACGAGCTGGCCGGGGTCGGCGGGCGACTGACGGCGCTCCAGCGGGCCACGATCGAGTGGGCGGTGGACAACGAGGACGACGAGGACGACGACCGGTCCGTTCCCTCGGCAGCGGCGGTCGCGCCCCTTTCGATGGCTCTCGCCGACCCCGACGCCTGCGTCCGGCGGATGGCGGCCCTCAAGCTCGGCCGCTTGCGGGACCCCCGCGGCATGGACGCGCTGCGCGGGGCGCTCTCCTCGGCGGACGCCGATCAGCGGGCGGTCGGCGCGCTCGGGCTCGGGTACGCCGGGGACTCGGCCTCGATCGACGCACTGGGCGGTGTTCTGGACGACGCGAGCCCCGAGGTGAGGGCGGCCGCGACCTGGGCCCTGGGGGAGATCGAGGACGCGCGGGCGATCCCGCTATTGATCCCGGTCCTGGGAGAGGACGAGGACCCGGCCGTGCGGCAGGTGGCGGCCTGGGCGCTGGGCGAGATCGAGTAGCGAACCGATTCCGCGCATCCGGCGCGCAGCCGGCCCGATTTTCGCATCGCTCTCCGACGTGGTACATTTTCCGTCCATGTCGCCAGTCCACTCGATTCTCCGGCGGTCCCCGCGGGGCGTTCTCGCGGTGCCCCTCGTCGTGCTCGCCGTGGCCTGCGGCCGCTCGAGCGATGCCCGCACGGGGGACCCGGAGGACGGCTCCGACGGCTACTCGCTCGAGGAGACTCGAAGGGCGCCGGCGTTCGAGCTCGAGACGCTCGACGGCGACACGCTGTCGCTCGCGTCGCTCGACTCCGTTCCCGTCATCCTGATGAACTTCTGGGCCTCGTGGTGCGGACCCTGCAAGATCGAGATCCCGGACCTCATGGCCCTCGACGAGACCTATGGCCCGAAGGGGTTCATGGTCCTCGGCGTGACGGTCAACGACCTGCCGCGCGACTCGCGGGACTTCGCGGCAGAGATCGGGATGAGCTATCCCTCGGTGATCGGGACGCCGCGCATGCTCGAATCCTACGAGCTCTCGCCGTGGCTTCCGACCTCGCTCCTCGTGAAGGACGGGACGATCGTCGAGGAATGGGTCGGGCCGCGAGCCAAGGAGGAGTTCGAGTACGGGATCAAGGTCGCGCTCGGGCTCGCGCCCGCGGCGGCGGACCTCATGGCCGACGAGCCCGCGGCCACGGATGGGGATGGGCGGTGAGCTCTCGCTGGCGGTGGCGTTCGGCGCCGGCGTCGTCTCGTTCCTGAGTCCCTGCGTCCTTCCGCTCTTCCCGAGCTACCTCTCCTTCATCACCGGGCTGACCTTCGACGAGCTGTCCGCTCCGGGACCCGACGCCCGCGCGCGCGTCCGCCGGCTGACGATCCTGCATTCGCTCCTCTTCATCCTGGGATTCATGCTCGTGTTCGTGGCGCTGGGCGCGTCGGCCACCGCGCTGGGGCAGTTCCTGCGTTCCAATCAGGTGTGGATCCGGCGCGTGGCGGGGCTCGTGATCGTGCTCTTCGGCCTCCACATCACGGGGCTCCTCAACTTCGCCTTCCTGCGCCGGGAACGGCGCGTTCACCTGCAGGAGCGGCCCGAGGGGATGCTGGGCTCGGTCGTCGTGGGGTTCGCCTTCGGCGCGGGATGGACCCCCTGCATCGGGCCGATCCTGGGCGCGATCCTGACGATGGCGGGCTCGAGCGGGGAGCTCCGCACGGGCGTGGGGCTGCTGGTCGTCTACGGCCTCGGGCTCGGCCTTCCGTTCTTCGTCGCGGCGCTCGGCTTCAACGCCTTCCTGACCGCCTTCCGGCGCGTTCGCGGGTGGCTCCGCCCGATCGAGATCGCGAGTGGTCTCGTTCTCGTCGCCGTCGGGCTCCTCATCTTCACGAACTACTTCGCGGTCCTGGCGGCGTACCTGAACCGCTGGCTCCTACCCCTGTTCCCCTTCATCGCCGAAAACATCTGAGCGGGGCGGGGAAAACGACTCGTCTGCGTCGTTGCGCTCGTGGTTCTTCCTGCGGCGTACCTTTCAGTACGCCTCGGAAGAGCCTCCTCGCGCGCCTAGCAACCGGACCGTTTTGACCGCCCTGCGGCGTCGCAGCGACCTGCCTTGAACGAGCTCGTCGCGGCGAGCTAGTTTCCGCAGCGGCAGCAGGCTGAATCCACGCGGGGAGGGAGGGGCAGATGGACTGGTTCTACCTGTACTTCGTCGGGTTCCTGGCTCTGATCGCAGCGGTCGGAATGGGAATGAACATGATCGGGATCGGGGCCCAGTGGATCTTCGTGGTCTGTCTCGGCCTGTTCGGCATCGCGGTCATGAGCGCCGTCAAGCACACGCGCACCGGCTCCGGGGACGGCGGGCCGCGGTAGTTGGCCCTCGCCGCGCCGATCCGAGATTTCTTCACCCGCAATCTGGGCTACAAGGCGGTGGCCCTCGTGCTGGCGCTCCTGCTCTGGTATGACGTCACCTCCGATGAGACCACGGTCATCGAGTACCCGGTGCCGCTCCAGATCGCGGTGGAGGGCGCGGACATGATCATCACCAACCAGCAGCAGTTGCCGCCCGAGGTCGAGGTCGCGTTCAGCGGCACCGGCAAGGAGCTGCTGCGGCTCGACAAGGACGACCTCGCCGTGCAGGAGCGCGTGCGGGGGGGCGAGAACGACTCGATCGTCGTCACGCTGGACCTGGGTGACGTCCGGAAGCCGGCGGACCTCGCCGTGACGCCGATCGGCATCACGCCGCGACAGGTCACGGTCGTCACCGACCGTTTCATGGAACGCACGGTCCCGCTGTCGGCGGTCGGCGCTCCACGTCCCGCCGACGGCTATCGCATCGAGCGCGTCGAGGTCACTCCCCGAACCGTGCGCGTCCGGGGCGTGACCGCCGAGGTGCGTCCGATCGGCTCCCTGGGACTCGACCTGTCGCAGATCGGCGACGTCGAGGGGGAGTTCGACGAGCGGATGGAGATCGCGATTCCGGAGAGTCTGAGGACCGTCACCGTGACCCCCGACACCGTGCGGATCCGCGGCCGCGCCGTTCCCGACACCGCCACCGTCTCTCAATAGCCCGGTCTCCGTGCTGACGCTGGGGATCGAGACCTCCTGCGACGACACCTCGATCGCCCTGCTCGAGGACGACAGCGCGCTCCTCGCCAACGTGGTCAGCTCCCAGGTCGAGCACGCGGCCTACGGCGGTGTCGTGCCGGAGCTCGCGAGCCGCGCGCACGTCTCCAACATCCTGCCGATCTTCGAACGGGCGCTCGCGGAGGCGGGCGTCGATGCGGGCAGGATCGATCTCATCGGCGTGACGCACGCGCCCGGTCTCGCCGGCTCGCTCCTCGTGGGCGGCGCGTTCGCGCAAGGTCTTGCGCTCGCGCTCGACCGCCCGATCGTCCCGGTTCATCACCTCGAAGCCCACATCGTTGCGATCCTGCTCGAGCGCCCGGAGCTGGAGCTGCCCGCGCTGGCGCTGGTCGTTTCCGGCGGACACACGTTGCTGGTCCACGTCCGGCGGTGGCGCGAATACGAGGTGACCGGCCGAACGCGGGACGACGCAGCGGGCGAGGCGTTCGACAAGGTCGCGAAGCTCCTGGGGCTGGGATTCCCCGGCGGCCCCGCTGTCGAGCGCGAAGCGCGCGCCGGAGATCCGCGGTCGATCGACTTCCCGCGGCCGATGCTGGCCAGCGGAGATCGCGACTTCTCGTTCTCTGGCCTGAAGACGGCCGTCCTGCAGTGGATCGAAGGCCGCTCCCCGGCCGAGGTCGCCGCCCGGCGGGCCGACGTGTGCGCCGCCTTCCAGGCGGCGGTCGTCGACGTGCTCGTCGAGAAGACCGCGCGCGCGGCCGAGGAGCTGGACGTGCCGAGCGTGGTCCTGGCCGGCGGGGTCGCCTGTAACGGCGCGCTGCGCGAAGCGATGCGGGCGCGGGTCGACGACGCCCTGGTCGTGTGGCCCGCGCCGGTTCTCTGCACCGACAACGGCGCCATGATCGCGCGCACCGCGGTGCTCCGGCGCGACGGGGCCGTGCGCCCAGGCGAGTTCGACATCCACGCGAGCCTGCCGTTTCCCTGACTGTTCGCTCGAGACCGGATAGCGCGCGACCTACGTTCGCGACCGGATCCACTCGCGGATCCATACGCTCCCTCGGCCGATTCGGAGGCTCGTTTCGCGCAGTTTTCCACATCGAATGTGTCGGGAATTCGACGCTCCGGCCGGGTCCGCGGATCGCCACCGAAGGGAGTCCCGGGCGCGGCTCGGCGATTGCATGGCGCCGCGTTGACAAGCGCCTCGCGGATGCTGTAAGACAAGAAAATCCGTCACGCCACCCCCAGCCGGCACGGCGGGTCGCGTCCCGCCGCCTTCCGAGGATTCCATGCTCGATCACGACGATCCGGGGCACGACCCCGAGACGCGGCAGCTTCTCGAATCGCTGGCGCGGGGAGGCGCGGATCCCGCCGCGCTGCCCCCACCCGCCCAGCAGCGCTCGATCGGGCTCCGGCTCTCGAGCCAGGGACGCCTGGCGGAAGCCGAGGTCGTTCTGCGCGGCGCCCATCGGTCGGCGGCGCTCGCCTCGGACCGGCGACTCATGGCCACGACGACGCTCGATCTCGCGCGGATCACGACCTACCGCTCGCCGCGCGAGTCCCTGGGGCTCCTCCGCGCGCTCGAGAGGCTGGAGCACGAGGCGGTGAGCCGCGTCTGCGTCCACAACCTGTTGGGGACCGTGCTGATGGAGCTCTGCCGCTTCCACGCGGCCGAGCGCCACTTCGGGCTCGCGCTCCACGCCTCGCGCCCGCGTCCGGACGACGCGTTCGCGACCTACGCGATGGCCAACCGCGCCCGCCACCGGTTCGAGGTCGGGCTCGCCGGCGAGGCGATCCGGCTAAACCGCACCGCGCTGAGCCGGCTCGAGGACCGGGGGGACGCCGCGAACGCGGGTCTCGTCCTCTGCAACATGGGAATCCACGCCATGCTCCAGGCGCGCTACGACGAGGCGCTCGATCTGTTCGAGCGCTCCCGCGAGCTGACTCCGCGGGGCACGTGTCTGCGCCTCGATGCCGTGCTCGCGCTCGGCCGCGCCGAGGCCGAGCTCGCCACGGGAGAGACGGCCGCCGCGCTCGACCGGCTGGACGATGCCGCGCGGCTGGCCGCGCAGGTTCCGCTCCCGACCGTGCAGGCTCGCGCGCTGGCGTGGAAGGCGATCGCGGGGCAACGGGCGGACGGCGGCGTGCTCAAGGACGTCGAGGCCGCGGCGGCCGACCTGCACGCGCGCGACCTGCGCTACGACGCGGGCATGGTCTACCTCATGGCGGCCGAGTGCGCGCGGCGCTGGGGGCTTCCCGAGGAGCGCTACGAGACGCTCGCGCGCTCGATCTTCGGAGACGAAGAGGGGATCCGTGCGCTCGGCGCGCACTACGCGCGCGTAGTGGCGGTCCTCGACCGGCCGACGCGGGGGCGCGCCGCGGAGCCCTTCCCGGCGTTCCTCACCCGTTGCCCCTCGATTCGCGCGGCGATGACCCGCCTCCAGCGGCTGACCGCGTCGGATGTCCGGATCCTGATCGAGGGCGAGTCGGGGACCGGCAAGACGTTCCTGGCTCGCCAGCTCCACGCCGACGCGCGGCGGAAGGACGCGCCCTTCGTCGTCGTCGACTGCACGAATCTCGAGGAGAACCTGTTCGAATCGAAGCTCTTCGGGCACGTCCGCGGCGCGTTCACCGGAGCCGTGGGCGACGCGGTGGGACTCGTGGAGCAGGCGAACGGAGGCACGCTGTTCCTGGACGAGATCGGCGAGCTGCCGGTGGAGATCCAGGCCAAGCTCCTGTACACGATCGAAGAGCAGCGGTACCGGCCGGTCGGCGGGCGGAGCGAGAAGCGCTCCGACTTCCGCGTGATCGCCGCCACGAACCGGGACATCGACTCGATGCTGGCCGACGGCGGGCTGCGCCGCGACCTGTTCTACCGGCTCGCCGGGTACCGAGTCCATCTGCCGCCGCTCCGGGAGCGCCGGGAGGACGTCATGCCGCTGGCCGAGCTGCGTCTGGCCGGGCTCAACGAGCGGTACGGGCGCTCGAAGACGCTCCGGCTCGAAGCCTGGGAGGCGCTCGCGCGGCACGACTGGCCGGGCAACGTGCGCGAGCTGAACGGCGTGCTCGACCGGGGCTTCCATCTCGCCGCCGGGCGAAGGATCGGGGTCGAGGAGCTGGGGCTCGCGACTGCGGACGGAGCGAGCCCGGCGGATCTCTCGTGGCACGCGGTGCGTCGCGAGCACGTGCTGCGCGTGCTGGGACTCTGCAGGGGAAACGTCACGCGCGCGGCGCGGATCCTCGGACTGAATCGCACGACGCTGATCTACAAGCTCCGCCTGCTGGGAATCGAGCGCGAGGACTTCGATCCACGCTTCCGCGCGGCGGCCGTCTCGCCGGCGGTGGAGATCCGGCGCGTGGCGGAAGGCGAAGCCGTCGCGCGCGCCGAGCCGACGACGAAGGAGGAAGCCGCCGCGGAATCCACCGGCCATCCACATTGATTTGACACCCCCGGCTCTCTATCGTGTGCCGATCCTGTGGAAAACTCCTCGGAGGGGGTGTGGACGGTCTCGCGATCATCCTGAGCGGGTTGGTGGGCCTGGCGGTCGGTTCGTTCCTGAACGTCGTGACCCTGCGCTGGCCCCGCGGCGAATCGATCGTCTCTCCGCCGTCCCGCTGCCCGAGCTGCGAGACCCCGCTCCGCTGGTACCACAACGTGCCGCTCGTCTCCTGGGCCCTTCTCCGGGGCCGCTGCGCGACGTGCAGCGCGCCGATCGGCTGGCAGTACCCGCTGGTCGAGGCGGCGACCGCGGCGATCTGGGCGGGGAACGTGGCGGCGTACGGCCTCGAGCCCCAGGCCGTGCGCGCGATCGTCTTCCTGACCCTTCTCCTCGCGATCGCGGTGACCGATGCGCGATTCTACATCATTCCCGACCGGCTCTCCCTGGGGGGTGCGGTGCTCGGCGTCGCGCTGGCGTTCCTGCCCGGCCCGCCGACCCTGCCCGAGTCGGTGATCGGGGCCGTGATCGGGGGTGGCGCTCTCTGGATCGTCGCGATCCTCGGGACGATGGCGTTCAAGAAGGAGGCGATGGGAGGCGGCGACATCAAGATGATGACCATGATCGGCGCGTTCCTGGGGTGGAAGGGAGCGCTCCTCACCGTATTCCTGGGCGCCCTGGCCGGGACGCTCGTGTTCGTCCCGCTGGCGTGGAAGTCCGATCGCCTGGTTCCGTTCGGTCTCTTCCTCGCGCTCGGCGCCGCGCTCGCGTTCTACCTCGGCGACCCGCTCCTCGGATGGTACATGGGGTTCTTCCGCTGAGCGCTCCGGGGCCGGCGCGCTCGTCGGCACGCGCTTGAGCGCGCGCTGTCTGATCCCCGCGGCGGGGCTCGGCACGAGGCTCCGCCCGGTTACGCACTCGGTTCCCAAGGAGCTCCTGCCGATCGGCACCCGGCCCATGCTCCAGTGGTGCCTGACGGAAGCGCTGGAGGGAGGATTCGACGAGATCGGGGTCGTGGTCTCGACCGCCAAGCCGGCGCTCGAGGCGTACGTGCGGCAGGAGCGCTGGAGGGACGGCCTCCTCCCGGCCCTCGAGGACGCCGCGCGGGCGGCCCGGGTCAGCCTGTTCCGGCAGGACCCGCCGGCGGGCGTGGTGGGGGCGGTCCTGGCGGCGGGGGTCTGGACGGCGGAGGGTCCCTTCGCCGTGCTCCTGCCGGACAACGTGCGGGTCGCGGGCCCGCCGCCCATGACCGCGGCGATCGTGGCCGAGGCCGGTCGCCGGGGAGTCGTGCTGGCGGCCTGCCACCGCGTGGGGCCCGAGACCCGGCACTACTTCTCCGACGTGGGAAGGGTGGAGCTGGACGAGCTGGCACCCGCGGGGGCGGACTCGCGGGTGCGCGACCTGCAGGAGCGAGGCGGCTCGGGGCCCTTCCGCGCGGCGCCGGAAGGGAGCTGGCGGCTCCTTCCGCGCTACACGGTCACCGACGCGTGGCTCGAAGAGGGGCGGCGCGTCGCGGCGGAGGCCGCGCTCGCCGGGGTCGAGTCCGACGACGTCCTGGTCCACCGGCGGCTGGCCGCGTCCGGGCTCCTGCGGGCGATCCCCTGGCAGGGGACGATCGCCGACGCGGGCCATCCCGCCGGATACCTCTGGGCCGCGCATCTCCTCCACGAGGCCGGCGCCAGGGAGCGCGACGCGCTCGACCGCGGGACCGGCGCGGCCGGGGATCTCGTCTCCATCGACCTGGGCGGCCTGTGAGGTACACGCTCATCGGCAGCGGGACGGTCGTCCCCGACGCCCGCCGAGGTCCCGCCGCGCACCACTTCGCCTGCGGGGACATCCAGGTGCTGTGCGATCTCGGCTCGGGCACGCTGCGCCGCCTGGACGGGCTCGGCCTTCGCTGGCCCGAGCTCGACATGGTGGCCGTGACCCATCGGCATCAGGATCACATCGCGGATCTGCTACCGCTCCTGTTCGCGCTCCGCCACACGCCGGGCGTCGAGCGCGTCCGCCCGCTCACGCTCCTCGGCTACGCGGGCTTCGCGCGCGATCTGTCGCTCCTGTCGGAAGTCTTCGGCGGCTGGATCCTCGATCCGGGATTCCCGCTCGAGGTCCGGGAGAGCCCGGAGACCCCGCTCGAGATCGAGCGGGGGGAAGCGTGGCTGGAGATCGAGGCCCGGCCCGTCGTCCACTCTCCCGAAGCCGTCGGCTACCGGATGACGCTGTCGGCGGCGGGAAGGGAGGTCGTCGTCGCGTACACGGGCGACACCGAGGAGAGCGCCGAGGCGATCGACCTGGCGCGCGACGCGGACCTCCTCGTCTCCGAGTGCTCGGTCGCCGACGAGGATCGCGTGCACGGTCACCAGACCCCGCGCGGGGTGGGGCGCGTGGCGGCCGCGGCGTCCGTCGGCCGACTGGTGACGACCCACTTCTATCCGAGCGCGCTCTCGCTCGGCCCGGAGGAGATCCAGCGCCGGATTCGCGAGGCGTACACCGGAGGACCCGTGGACCTGGGAGTCGACGGGCTCTGCATCGACCTGTGACCGAGCTGCGCCGGGAACTCGGCAGGGCCGGCGAGGAGGCCGCCGCCGAACACCTCGTCGCGCGCGGCTGGCGCGTCCTCGCCCGGGGATGGCGCGCAGCGGGGCGCGAGATCGATCTCGTCGTCGAGCGGGAGGGTGTGGTGGCCCTGGTCGAGGTGAAGACCCGCCGGGAGGGAGGGCTCGCGCCGCCGGCCGCCGCCGTCGACTGGCGGAAGCAGCGCCAGCTGGCGGCCGCGGGGGCGGTGGCCGCCGCGCGCTGGGGGGATGCCCGCGTGCTCCGGTTCGACGTCATCGGCATCACCTGGGGCGCGGGCGGCCCCGCGATCGAGCACCTGGAAGACGCGTTCCGCCCATGAACCTCCGCGTCCGTGCCGGCCTCCGCCTGGCGACGTGGTTCCTCGCGACGTTCCTCGCCCTGGCCATGACGGGCGCCGCGATCGGCGGGGCGGGGGTCGGGAACCTCACGGGCTACGCGGTCTTCGACGCGCTTCTCCTCGGGATCTCGTTCGCCTGCTGGCGCTTCCTGGATCGGCGGGAGGGGGCGGCCACGCCGCTCGCCGTGAACCGCGGGAACGGGAAACAGGCGCTTCATGGCGCGCTGATCGGCGCGCTCCTGGTCGCGGTGGTGGTCGTCGGGCTCGCGCTCGCAGGGGTCTACGATCTCGCGCCGCGCACGTGCCGGCCGGATCCGCTCCTTCGCTTCGTGGCCGGAACGGCGGGGTTCGTCGCGCTGGCGGCGGTCTTCGAGGAGACGCTCTTCCGGGGCTACGCGCTCTTCGCGCTGCGCGACATGGCAGGCCCGGCGACGGCCGTGGTGACCACCGCGGCCCTGTTCGCCGTCGCCCACCAGGACAATCCGGGCTTCGGGTGGATGGCGGGGACGAACCTGGCGCTCGTGGGAGCGGTCCTGGCGGCGTGGATCCTGGCCGAGCGGAACGTCTGGGTGGCGGTGGGCGCCCACGCGGGATGGAACGCCGCGATCGTGCTCGGCGCGGCGATCCCGGTCAGCGGTCTGGCGATCCCGTCCCCCTGCCACACCGGCGTCCTCCGGGGCCCGGACTGGCTGACCGGGGGATCGTTCGGTCTCGAGGCGGGGCTTCCCACCGCGGTCGTCTGGCTGGGGCTCGGTGCCTGGCTCCTGCGGGCCGGACCCCGGCGGCGCGCGGGATCGCCCGGCCCCGTCACCTGACGGGATCCGCCGGCGGCGCGCTCCTCAATGCCCGGGGCTCCGGCGCTTCCACCGGTCCCTCCTGATCGGCGTCCGCGTCGTCGACGAGCGTCGCGATGATGTCGCGATTGGCGTCGACCACGTCGAGGAAACGCTGCGCGAGATCGGGATCGAACTGCGTGCCCGAGTTGCGGCGGATCTCCTCGCACGCGTAGCGCAGGCCGCGCGCGCGATCCGCGTAGGGGCGGCTGCGGATCATCGCGTAGAACGCGTCCACGAGCGATACGATCCGCGCACCGTACGGAATCGCGTTGCCCGCCAGCCCTTCGGGATACCCCTTGCCGTCCCACCGTTCGTGATGGTGGCGGATGAACGGCACGGCCTCGTCGAGACCCTTGAGAGGCTCGACGATCCGCGCGCCGACGATCGGGTGACGGCGGACGATCTCGTACTCCTCGCGGGTGAGGTAGTCCTTCTTGTTGAGCACCTCGTCGCTGATCGAGAGCTTGCCGACGTCCCGCAGCAGGCACGCGATGTGAATCGTCCAGCGGCCGCGCTCGGGGAGCGGCAGATGAGCGAGGAAGAGCTCCGTGATCGTCGACACGTCGCGGAGCGCCTCGATCGCGCCCGGGTCGCGCGCGCGCATCACGTTGGCGAGCGCGGCGATCACGTCGAGGTGACGCATCAGGTTGCGGTTCTCCGCCACTCCGGAGAGAGCCTGCCGCACGGAGCGGACGGCCGAGTCGTCGCCCAGGGGCGGCATCTCCTCCGGGGGCGGCGCGGCCCAACCCTCCTCCCCAGGCGACCCGAACCGCGTCGAGCGATTCCGCCCGTTGAACTTGGAGGCATAGAGGGCGACGTCCGCCTTGTGCAGCAGGTCGCTGGGCGTGACGGCGTCCTCGGGGCAGGTGGCCACCCCGATCGAGATCGTGACCGGATCCAGCAGCTCCTCGTGACCGGAAGCCGCCACGCGCGCGCGCAGCCGCTCGGCGACGACGAGGGCGCGCTCGTTTCCCGTCTCCGGCAGGAGCACGGCGAACTCCTCGCCACCGTAGCGCGCCACGGTGTCGATCCCGCGCACCTGGTCCGCGAGGACCCTCGCCACCTGCTGGAGCACGCGGTCGCCCGCCAGGTGGCCGAAGCGGTCGTTGACGCGCTTCAGGTAGTCGATGTCGATCATGAGCAGACTGAACGCCGAGCCGGTCCGCTCCGTGCGCTCGATCTCCTCGCCCAATGCGCGATGGAAGGCGCGCACGTTGAAGAGGCCCGTCAGCGGATCCCTTCGCGCGGCCTCGGCGACTTCGGCGTACTCCTCGGCGCGCCGGAGCGCCTGGCCCGCGACCGCGGCCAGGATGCGGCACAACCGGATCTCCTGCTCGCCGAATTCCCTGCGGGTCTCCTCGAGGCGGACGAAGAGCACTCCGCGGGAAGTCTCCTCCTCGACGATCGGGACCACGAGGATCGAGGAAGCGAGCGCGCGCGCGGGAAGCGCCCGCTGGACGCCGGACATGCGCGGATTCGTTCCCGGGCGGGCGATGACGACCGCCTCCCGATCGTCGAGGGCGGTCTGGATCTCCGGGTAATCCGCCAGGTCGATCGTGACGTCGTGTCGCGGCACGCCGCGATCGACGGCCGAGACCACGCGGGCCGAGCGCCTGTCCGGATCCGCCAGGATCACCGATACGCGGTCGGCGCGAAGGATGCGCGCCACGAACTCGGTGAGCCGGTCGTACACGACGTCGGCCTCGAGGGAGCCGGCCAGGAGCGTGCTGACTTCGAGAGCGTTGTCGAGGAGCGCGCTCGTCTGCTCCTCGCGGTCCAGGCCCTCGGTGAGGAAGCCGACGATCCCGCTGGTCGTGAGCAGCAGCGAGACCTGCAGGATGAGGACGCCCGGGTCCTCGGTCAGGGTGCCCGCGTTGGCCAGGACGTGCGCGGCGGCGACGGCCGCTCCCAGCGAGACGGACCAGACGAACCGGCGGGCCAGCGCGGAGAGGAGGACCGCCAGCAGGAAGAAGGCGTAGAAGATCCACGAGCCCGGAAGCGGATACACCAGGAGCAGGGTGCCGAGCAGCGAGAGCTCGATGAGGACGAATGCGAGATCGAAGCCACGGCGGGTATAGAAATGGCGGGGCAGGAACGCGTAGCCGACGGTGGTGGCCAGATAGAGGAGCCAGACGCTGACCAGAGAAAGGGTGAGACCGTCGGTCGGAGCATAGAGCCAGAGGAGAACTCCGGTCGCCGCCGTGGCGCACACGCGCAGGGCGACCAGGGTGCGCTTCTTCGACCACGCCTTCAATGCCACCATAGCCCCGCCAGCGCGGAAGGGGTCTCGCCGTTCATCCCAGGGATCGGTTGTCGAAGCGAGGAGTGTCGGAACCCGGCTTGCCGCAACGGGTACCTGGAAACGAACATTATTGCCTGTCCGCCCCCCACACAAGCCCGTTCGCGGAGGATCCCTCGTTGAAGACATGCATCGTGATTTTCCTCGCCGCGCTGGCCTGGACGGCCGCCGGCGCCGCGCCCGTGGCCGCGCAGACGCTGCGATACGGCGCCGAGGCCGGCGCGACGCACACGTACGTCCGCACGCAGCGGGACCACGTGACCCAGACGGTGAACGGCGCGGAGCAGACGGCGGACGTGAACAGCTACTGGCGGTTCGACGCGACGATGACCGATTCCGATGGAGGCGGCCGCTCGGTAGAGATCGTTCACGACAGCCTGTCGATCCAGAGCGCTCCCGCCGCCGACAGCGATTTCACCGCGCTGTACGGCCGGCCGGTGACGGTGATGATGGACGAGCGCGGCGCGGTGTCGGAGGTGCTCCTGCCCGATTCGATCCCTCCCGTGGCGACGCGACTCGACCTCGAGTCGACCTACCGTGGATTCTATCCGGTCCTTCCGGCCGAGCCCGTGTCCGAGGGCGGAGGCTGGACCGATACGATGAACCTGAGGACCAACCAGAACGGCCTCGACATGACGATCCAGCGCATCAATCACTACACGGCGCGCGGGAACGCGGAGTACGCCGGGCACACGGCGCTGCAGGTCGACTTCACGAGCGAGGTCGCGATCGAGGGCAGCGGGAGTCAGCAGGGCGCCGACATCTCGCTGAGCGGCACGGGGACAGGGAACGGGTCGTTCTACTTCCTCGCCGATCCGGGAGTCTACCTGGGCGGGTCGGAGACCGGGGAGGTGAAGATGGACGCGTTCGTGGTGGCCGGCGGTCAGAATCTCGTGATCCCGATCGTGCAGCAACGCGAGGAGACGGTCGAGCTGGTGGACTGAGCTCGCGGCCCGTCCGCGAGCGGAGAGCCTGAGCGTTCGGCCGGTCCGCCTCTTGCACGGCGATCGGCCGTGCTCGCGCGCGTCCACACGGCGTCGCTGCTCGGGCTGACGGCGCGACCGATCACCGTAGAGGTCGACCTCGCCCGGGGGCTGCCGACGTTCCACCTCGTCGGCCTGCCGGACGGAGCCGTGCGCGAGAGCCGCGAGCGCGTGACCGCCGCGCTCGGGAACAGCGGTTTCGCGCTCCCGGTCCGTCGAATCACCGTCAATCTGGCGCCGGCCGACGAGCCCAAGCGGGGTTCCGGATTCGATCTGCCGATCGCGCTGGCGATCCTCGAGGCGGACGGCGCGCTCGCTCCGTCCTGCGCCGCCGGGCCCCTGGCTGCGCTCGGTGAACTCGCGCTGGACGGTCGCGTCCGGCCCGTCCGGGGCGTGCTTCCGGCCACCGCGGCACTCGCCGCAGCCGGGGCATCGCAGGTTCTCGTGGCGGCGGAGAACGCGCGCGAGGCGGCTCTCGTCCGGAGCGTGGAGGCGATCCCGGTCGGGTCGCTGCGCGCGGCGGTCGATCACGTGTCTGGCCGGCGACCGATTCCGTCTCAACCCCCCGTCGCCACGGAGCGTCCCGACACCGCCGACATGGACTGGGGCGAGATCCGCGGCCAGGAGCCCGCTCGTCGCGCGCTCGAGATCGCCGCGGCCGGGTTTCACAACGCGCTCCTCCTCGGACCGCCGGGCGCGGGCAAGACCTTCCTCGCGCGCCGACTGCCGACGATCCTCCCGGCGCTGACCGAAGAGGAGGCGCTCGAGGTCACGGCCATCCACTCCGCGTGGGGAACGCTGTCGCCCGACCGCCCGCTCGTGACCCTCCCGCCCTTTCGCGCCCCCCATCACACGCTCTCCGCCGCGGCGCTCCTCGGCGGCGGTCATCCGGCGCGCGCGGGCGAGGTGTGCCTGGCGCATCGTGGGGTCCTGTTCCTGGACGAGCTGCCCGAGTTCCGCCGCGATGCGCTGGAGGGCCTTCGGCAGCCGATCGAGGACGGCGAGGTCGTCATCGGCCGGGCCCGTGAGCGGCAGCGGTTCCCGACCCGCTTTTTGCTGATCGCCGCCATGAACCCCTGTCCATGCGGCTGGTGGGGGGACGAGCGGAGGGCGTGCCGCTGCACCGCCGGCGCGCGCCGAGCCTACCGGGGGCGCGTCTCGGGTCCGCTCCTCGACCGCGTCGACCTCCACGTGGCGTTCCGGTCGATTGCGTTCGCGGAGCTCACCGACGGACGCCGCGCCGAGACCTCGGCGATCGTCCGCGGTCGGGTCGAGGCGGCGCGTGAGCGCCAGCGCGAGCGGGGGGCGCCGAACGCCGGCCTCGCGCCGCAGCGGAGCGGCGGATGCCTCTGCCTCTGTCGCGAAGGCAAACGCCTCCTCGAAACGGCGCACGCCCGACTCGGCCTGTCGGCCCGGGCTCACGTGCGGGTGCTGAGAGTCGCGCGCACGATCGCCGACCTCGCCGGGCGCGACGCGATCCGGCCGGCGGACGTCGCGGAAGCGGTCCAGTATCGCGCGCTCGATCGATCGTTCGACACGAGCTGAGACGTGCCGTCGGACGAGCACCAGCTCCGGGTGATCGGGTCCCGCTCGCGGACGATCCGGATGGTGGCGCCGGCAGGATCGGGCAAGACGCAGACGATCGTCGAGCGGGTCCTCGGGAGGATCGAGGAGGGGGTCCGGCCCGAGCGCGTCCTGGTGTTGACGTTCGATCGCGCGGCGAGGCGCTCGCTGGCGGAGCGTCTTGCGTCGCGGTCGCTCGAGCGCGGGATCGACGCGCGCGGATGCACGGTATCGACCCTGAACGCCTTCGGCGCCGCGCTCCTGCGGCGACACGCCCCCGATGAGGCCCGTGCGGT
>DASSBK010000177.1:0-3035 GCA_035698825.1 Gemmatimonadota bacterium | reverse complement strand
ACGGTGTCGCGCGCGGTTACGGCGCCGCCCGAGAGGATCCGGGCCTCGACGACGGTCGTGCCGGGCCGGAGCGGCGCGGTCGACGTATTGGCGCCCCGGCCGAGCTCGACCGGCTTCCCCAGGTACTGATCGCTCAACGAGCGCCACTCGACCTCGATTGGCTCGCCGGCGATCTCCGCCCTCAGCACCTCGTCGGCACCCCAGTCGACGGTGCGGCCATCCCACACGATCGCGAGGTCGCCCGCGGGGGGATCTCCGTCGTCCGGGTCGCCGGGTGATGCGGGACCGCCGCCGCCGCAAGCAAAAACCATCGCAAGGACTCCGACGCCGGACAGCAGGAAGGCTCGTGTCGTCATTGTCCTAGAAACCCCGTTTCCCGGTCCGGGGTTGCGAACCTCAGGCGTGGTCGGCCAACGTGGCCTCGAGCGCGGCGAGAAACCCCGCGATCTGCCGGTCGGCGATCGTGAGCGGAGGCGTGAGCGCGATCACGTTGCCGTGCGCGCCTCCCGCGAGGGCGAGGTACCCGCGCCTGGCAAGACCCTGCGCCACCGCCCCGGCGAGCACGGGGTCGGGCTCGCGGGTCGCGCGATCGGCGACCAGGTCGATTCCCCACAGCGCCCCTGCGCCGCGCGCGTCGCCGACCGCCTCGTGCCGGCGCCGGATGCCGGCGAGTCCCGCCCGAAGGAGGCGCCCGATCGCGCGCGCGCGCCCCGGCAGATCGCGGGCCCGGATCTCGGCCAACGCGGCGCGCGCGGCCGCGACGGCCAGCGGGTGCGCGAGGAACGTCGTCGTGTGGCGCGCCTCACCCTCCCCGTCCCACGCGGCCATGAGCTCGCGCCTTCCGACGAGCGCCGCCAGCGGCATCCCGCCGGCGATCCCCTTGCCGACCGCCACGAGGTCGGGCTCGAGCGGGCGGCTCGCCCACAAGGTGCCGGTACGGCCGCCCCCGGTCAGGACCTCATCGGCGATGACGAGGAGTCCGCGCTCCCGCGCCGCGCGGCCGAGAGCGGCGAGCCATCCCCGCGGCGGAACGACGACGCCCTCGCGCCCCTGCACGGGCTCGACGATGACGGCACCCAGCCGCGGCTTCTCGAGGTCGCCGATCCAGGCGTCGATCCGAACGAGCGCCGCGTCGAGGCAGACGCGGCCTACGCTCGCTTCGCTGACCCGGTGGGCGGGACGGTAGGGGTCGGCGAACGGCACGCAAAGCGTCGCGGGCGCCAGCGCGTCCTCGAACGGCGCGCGGAAGGCCCGGCGCGAGGTGGCGCGGAGCGCCCCCAGCGACGTGCCGTGATAGCCGCCCTCGAAGGCGACGACACCCGGCCTGCCGGTGGCGAGATGCGCGGTCTTGAGCGCGAGGTCCACCGCCTCGGCGCCCGAGCCGGCGAAGTACACGCGGCCCCCGCGGACGGGACCCCGGGCCGACAGCTCTTCCGCGAGCGCGACCCGTTCCGGGTGCGGCGCCGCGTCCCCGAGCGCGTGGACGAGCCGTCGCGACTGGCGCTCGATCGCGTGCACCACGCGCGGGTTCCGGTGCCCGACCAGCGCCGCCCCGAACCCGCCGACCAGGTCCACGTAGAGGTTCCCGTCGACGTCGACGACGTTGGCCCCCCGCGCGGCGGCGAGGCCGATGGGCGTCGCGCCGCCGACGATCCCGACGGCGGGAGGGGTCTCGCTCGCGGACGCGCGAACGGCGAGCGCGCGGCTCCGCGGCCCCGGCGGCGGGACGACGATTCGCGGGAGCGCGGTTCCGGACGGGTCGCGGACCGCGCCGCGCGCATTCATCGGCGATCGGCCTCGACGAGGCGCGCGAGCGCGAGGAGCGCGAGGCGATAGCTGTCGGCGCCGAACCCGTACACGCCGCCGGCGCACGCCGCGGCGAGCACCGAGCGGCGCCGCCACGACTCGCGCGCGTGGACGTTGGACAGATGCACCTCGACGACCGGATGCGGGAACGCGCGGACGGCGTCGGCGAGGGCGAACCCGTAGTGGGTGAGCGCGCCCGCGTTGAGGAGCGCGCCGGCCGACGTGGCGGTCCCGCCCTGGAGCGCCTCGATCAGGTCGCCTTCGTGGTTCGACTGGATCCACTCGGTCTCGAGCCCCAGCTCGGCGGCCGTCGGCGCGAGCGCCGCCTCGATCCCGGCGAGGGTCTGCGACCCGTAGATCCCGGGCTCCCGCGTTCCCAGGATGCCGAGGTTGGGGCCGTTGAGGACGAGGACCTTCATCTCGCCCTACGCGCGCGCACCGCACGCGAGCTCCCCGCGGTACGTGTCCCGAGCGACTCCTCGATCCAGCGCCCGAGCCTGTCGTCGTCGACGGACCGGATCGTCGTCTCGCCCGGACGGACGGGCAGCACGGCATGGACCGCGCCGCCGTGGCGCTTCTTGTCCTGGCGCGCGAGCGCGAGCACGCGGGCGGGATCGAGGGGAGGCGGAGCGGTCGGGAGACCGAGCGCGTCGAGCGCGGACTCGACCCGCTCGACGAGTCCCGGCTCGGCCGCGCCCAGGCTCGCGGAGAGCCGCGCCGCCGCCACGAGCCCGATCGCTACCGCCTCGCCGTGGGTCAGCTCCCCGTCGGCGGCGGCCTCGAGCGCGTGGCCCATCGTGTGGCCGAGGTTGAGCGCCCGCCGGGGGCCGGCCTCGCGCGGATCCTCGCGGACGATCCGGAGCTTGACCCGCGCCGCGCGCAGAGTCGCCTCCTCGACCACGTCGAGCCGCCGATCCCCGATCGCCGACGGCTCGCGCTCGCAGAGCGCGAACAGCTCGGGATCTCCGATCAGGCCCGCCTTGACGATCTCGGCCCATCCCGAGCGCCAGTCGCGGTCGGCTTGCGTGAGCGGGCAGAGCGGGTCGATCGCGATCAGGATGGGGTCGTGGAACGTGCCGACGACGTTCTTGATCCCGCCGAGATCGATCGCGTTCTTCCCGCCGATCGCGGCGTCCACCTGAGCGAGGAGGGTCGTCGGGAAGAGCGCGAGCGCAAGCCCCCGCTTGAAGGTCGCCGCGGCAAGACCGCCGACGTCGCCCGGCGCGCCG
>DASSBK010000176.1:0-3782 GCA_035698825.1 Gemmatimonadota bacterium | reverse complement strand
ACAGTCCGGTGCGGAGTGCCCTGCCGCCGCGCGAACGGCCGTCACCGCCCGACGGCGGGGGCAGAATGGCGCCCGCGCCGGCGCCGCTGAGGGCCTGAGTCTCGGTCACACCTCCGCCTCGAGCCAGCGGAACGCACGCTTGACGGCGTGCACGTATGCGAAGTCGAGCAGGAACCCGATCATCGCCAGGATCACCATCACCGCCCAGACCACGAGGTTGGAGCCGACGTCGAGCGCGGTGAACATGTACGAACCGACGCCCGACTGGCGGATCAGGAGCTCGGAGGCGAGCAGGGTGAAGATCGAGATCGCGATCGCGAGGCGGAGCCCGGTCAAGATCTGCGGCAGCGCGGCCGGAAGCACGACGCGGGTCACCGTGCCGACGCGGCCCGATCCCAGCGAGCGCGCGGACCAGAGCAGGCGCGGCTCGACCGCCTTCGCGCCGTGGTACGACGAGATCACGATCGGGATCAGGCAGCCGCTGATGATGATCATCACCCGCGAGAGGTCACCGGCGCCCCACCAGAGGACGAAGATGAGGATCAGCGCGGCCTTCGGCACCGGGTAGCTCACCGTGAGGATCGGGTCGATCGAGTAGAAGAGCACGCGGAAACGACCCATGAGCATCCCGAGCGGGATGCCCACGAGGATCGCGATCCCGAGTCCCGCCACCCAGCGCTTCGCGGACGACTCGAGGTTCGTCCAGAAATCGGGATCGGCCAGCACATGGCGCACCTCGCGCATCACCTCGGAGAACGGCGGCACGGACTGGGGCCGGACCCACCCGACGCGAGGCGCGATCTCCCAGAGCCCGATCAGGATCAAGAACCCGAGCGCGCCGAGCGCGACCTCCGCGACAGGCAGACGCGACAGGGGCCCTGGCGCGGCCGCGCGCGCGGGTGCCGCCTCGGTTGCGCTAGGGCTCGTCATCGAGCTCCTCGGGCTGCTCGTGGCGCAGCAGGCTCCAGAGCTCGCGGTGCAGCTCGGCGTACTCGGCCGACCCGCGCATGTCCTCTGCAGAGCGGGGTCGCGGGAGGTCGACCTCGAGCACCGCCTTGACGCGCGCGGGCCGGTGCGAGAACACGTAGATCCGGTCGGAGAGGTAGATCGCCTCGTCGACCGAGTGGGTGACGAAGAGGACGGTCTTCTTCGTGCTCTCCCAGATCTCCATCAGCTCCTGCTGCAGGACGACGCGCGTCTGCGCATCGACCGCCCCGAACGGCTCATCCATCAGCAGGACGGATGGATCGGTGGCGAGCGTGCGCGCGATCGCGAGCCGCTGCTTCATCCCACCCGAGAGCTCCTTCGGGTAGTGGTTCTCGAAGCCGTGCAGGTGCACCATCTCCACGTAGCGCTGCGCGATCTGCTTGCGCTCCGCGCGACCGAGGCCCTTCCGCGCGAGCCCGAAGGTCACGTTCCCGAGCACGGTCTTCCACGGGAAGAGCACGAACTCCTGGAAGACAATCCCGCGCTGGGGCGAGGGCCGCTTCACCTCTTCCTCGCCGACGACGACCGTGCCCGCGCTCGGCTCGACGAAGCCGCCGACGATGTAGAGGAACGTGGACTTCCCCGAGCCCGAGGGGCCGACGATGGAGACGAACTCGCCGGGGTGGACCTCGAGGTCGATGCCGTCGAGGGCGACGACCTCGCCGCGCCGGCTGGAGAACTCCTTCCGCACGCCCGCGGCGCGGATGCCGGGGGCGCCGGACGGTGTTCCCGGCGCCCCCGGTTCCAGGTTGGTGAGCCCTGCCTCCACTACCCCCGCTTCACGACCTCGCACCCGGTCGTCGACTCTCCCGGCTGGACGTCGAGCGCGGTGTCCCGCCCGGCGCCGCAGTTGAAGTCGTCGAGGCCGGGGCCTCCTCGGAGCGTGTCGTTTCCGGGCCCGGCCACGAGCGAGTCGTCGCCGCGGCCGCCGTCGAGCCTGTCGTTCCCCGCTGCTCCGATCAGCGCGTCGTCACCGGCGCCGCCGACGAGCTGGTCGTTGCCGGCGCCGCCGTCGAGCTGGTCGTTGCCGCCGAAGCCGAACAGCTTGTCGTTGCCGCCGAGCCCGAACAGCCGGTCCTCGCCATCCGTCCCGCGTAGGGTCTCCGACTTCGCCTTGCCGAGCTTCTCGACGCCCTTGACGAACTTCTTGCCGAGCGCCTCGGCGACCACGGCGGCCGAGGGGTAGTACCCCGGCATCAGGTAGTCGGTGACCTTGAGCTTCTTCTTGATGCCGCCCATCTTCTGGAAGAAGTCCCAGTTCGCCTGGAGCGCCTTGATGTTCACGGCGCCGTTCGGCGGGCGGTAGAAGTCCTGCTGGGTGAGCAGATACGTCGCGAGCACGTCACGCGGCAGCTTCGTCGCCGCCGCGCTCGCGTCGATGACCTTGTCCCGGTTGGCCGGGTTGCGGATCCAGTTCGCGACCCTGATCCAGTCGAGCACGAACGCCTGCATCTCGCGCGGGTGGTCCTGGATGAAGCTCCGCCGGCAGCCGTTCAGGAGCTGCACGAACGGGTTCTGCTCGTCGACGAGCTTGAACATCGGCTTCACCTGGCCCGTCGCGATGATCCGCCCATAGAACGGCTGCGGGAAGAGCCCCATGTCGATGCGACCCGCGAGCAGCGCCTCCTGCTGCTGCGAGAACGGGAGCTCGACCTTCTTGTAGTCGCTGCCCGCCTTCATCCCGGTCTTCTGCTCGATGTAGAAGTCCTGTATGTAGTCGGTCGACCCGCCGATCGCGGACGTCGCGACCGTCTTGCCCTTGAGGTCGTTGAGCGTGTTGATCCCCGTGCCGTTCTTGACCATCCACGTGGTCGAGAAGAACGGCGTCCGCTCCTCGATGAACTCGCCCGTGAGGACGATCGGCGCGCCCTGCTCGATCCCGTTCGGCGCGGACAGCGACCCGACCGTCGCGCAGTCGAGCGTCCCCGCCGCGAGCCCCTGCACGCCGAGTGCCGTCCCGGCGAACTGGAACCAGTCGATCGTGTACCACTTGCCCATGTTGGGCGCGATCTCGCTGCCGTAGCGCTGCATGGCGTACTTGATCTCTTCTGCCGGAATGCCCCACCCCATCCGGATCTTTAGCGGCTGCGCGGGCGGCGGCCCGGTCAGCGCTCCGGCGGCGCTCGCCGTCGCCTGGCTCGGGGAGCCGGTCGCCGTCTGGGCGACTGCTCCGACCAGGGCCGCGATCACCACCACCAGCAGTCCGAACAACGGTCGCCTCATCGGCTCCCTCTCCTTCGGTCGCCCGGGTTCTCGGAAGGCCCGGATCAGGACGTACCTACCAGCCTGGCGCGGCGAGCGCAATTCTGACATGTCAAGACCGCGGGCGCAGCGCCGGTCGCTGCAGCTCGGACGAAGAGCGCCGGGTCGTCGTCGAGCGCGTCCCCGAGTTCCATGTGAGAACATATGTTCGCACATGGAACCGACGATCCTGCACGCCGACGTCGATTCGTTCTTCGCGTCGGTCGAGCAGCGGGACGATCCGGCGTTGCGAGGCCGGCCCGTCGTCGTCGGAGCAGGGGTCGTGCTCGCGGCGAGCTACGAGGCGAAGGCGTACGGCGTCCGGACGGCGATGGGCGGCCGCCAGGCGCGGCGGCTCTGCCCGCACGCCGTGGTCGTGTCACCCCGGATGAGCGCCTACTCGGAGGCGAGCAAGGAGATGTTCCGGGTCTTCGAGGACGCGACACCGCTCGTCGAGGGGCTCTCGATCGACGAGGCGTTCCTCGACGTGCGCGGGATGCAGCGGCTCGCGGGCTCGCCGGGAGAGATCGCCGCGCGCCTACGGCGCCAGGTGC
>DASSBK010000175.1:0-6420 GCA_035698825.1 Gemmatimonadota bacterium | reverse complement strand
GAGGCCTCGAGCGTCCCCGAAGTCAGAGCGCGCATGAGGATCACGGCATGGGTCAGCGGAAGGAACCACGCCGCCCACCCGACCCACTCCGGCAACCCCTCGAGCGGGAAGAAGACGCCGCTGAAGAGGAACATTACGCCGATCACCAGCGTGAAGAAGTAGTTGAAGAACGTATACGACGGAGCGAGGGCGGTGTATGCCATCCCCAGCGCCCCGAACATGATCCCGACCGCGAACGTCAGCGGCAGGACGGCGGCGGCGAGAGGGCTGGCGAGCAGTCCGAGCGGAAGCATGAAAGCCAGGATCACCGCGCCCGCCAGCAGGCTCTTCGAGGCCGCCCACAGAATGTCGCCGGCGACCACCTCGCCGACCGAGATCGGCGTCATGACGATCGCCTCGTAGGTGCGCTGCTCGTTCATCCGCGTGAAAGACCCGAACGTCGTCTCGAACGAAGCCGCGTTCATGGCGGTCGAAGCCACGAGACCCGGTGCGAGGAACGCGACGTAGGGCTGGCCCTGGATGTCATCCACGAAACGGCCCAGGCCGAAGCCCATCGCCGCGAAGAAGAGGAGCGGCTCGGCCACGGTCCCCACCAGGGACGCGACGGCGAAGTCCTTCCACGACTCGAAGTTCCTGAGCCAGACCCGGCAGGCGCCGGCGATCCTGGTCGACAGGGCGGTCACTCGCGGAGCTCGCGACCGGTCAGACGCAGGAAGACATCCTCCAGGGTGGCGCGCCGATGGACGAAGTGGTGCTCGGCGAGATCGGGCAGCAACGCGCGGGCGCTCTCGCTCCGCCGAAAGAATCCGTACACCTCGTCGCCCGCCCGCTCGACATGGTCGGCGGCCCCCTGAAGCAGCGCCATGGCTTCGGAATGGGACGGATCGGTCGAGTAGAGCTCGACCACCTCGGCCCCGATGTGCTCCTCGATCAGGCCCTGCGGAGTGCCGCGGGCGATGATCCGTCCCTCGTCCATGATCAAAACGCGATCGCAGAGCTGCGCCGCCTCCTCCATGTAGTGCGTCGTGAGGAGCATGGTCACGCCCGCTCGACCGAGCGCCCGCAGCTTCTGCCAGACCACGTGCCGGGCCTGAGGATCCAGACCGGTGCTCGGCTCGTCGAGGATCAGGAGCTCGGGGTTCGAGATGAGCGCGCGGGCCAGCGTGAGGCGGCGCCGCATGCCGCCCGACAGCGTGCGGATGTGGGAGTCCCGCTTCTCCTCGAGCTGGACGAACTCCAGGAGCTCCTCCGCGCGGCGCAGGCGGTGCTCGCGGGGGAGACCGAAGTATCGCCCATAGACGAGCAGGTTCTTGAGGACGGTCAGATCGGGGTCCAGGTTGTTCTCCTGGGAGACGACGCCGAGGCGGCGCTTGATCTCGCGCGCATCGCCGTTCACCCGCTGGCCGAATACCTCCAGCTCTCCACCGCCCACCGACACGAAGCAGCAGATCATGTTGATCGTCGTGGTCTTGCCGGCGCCGTTCGGGCCGAGGAAGCCGATGCACTCGCCGCGCCGCACGTCGAAGTCGATACCCTTGACCACCGGCTCGGCGGAATACGCCTTGACGAGCCCGCGCGCGCGAACGAGAACGTCTTCGCTCTCCACGCGCGACAAGATAGGGCGGGCCGACATGCGGGCCATCGAAGCCGCGAGTGGCGGGAGAGAGGGTCGTTACGAGCCGAAGCCAGGTCAGCGGAGGCCGGGTCGGCGCGGAAGCCTGGTCAGCGCGGAAGCCGTGCCGCGAAGTGGGCGACCGCAACCAGGCGCTCGGGCCACGACCCCTCGGGCCGGTGCCTGCGGATCACCTCGCGCAGCTCGCGCTCGAACGCGCTCCGGGAGTCCCCCGCGAGCGCGCCGCCGCAGTACGACCACGAGAACGCGTAGCCGACGTACGCGTCTTCGTTCATCGTACGCTCGTGGGCGAACTCCGCGGGAGCCGCCACGTCGAACGCCGGATGGCGCGCCAGGGGCTCGGGAGTCGCCAGCATGCGCCGCGTGACGGGCCGGCCGTGCGAGGGGTTGTGCCGGGCCACGAGGGCGAACACCTCGTCGGTGAACGCGTCCGGGACCACGACGTTCCACATGAGGGCGAGGAGGCCACGCGGCCGGAGCACGCGGGCGAACTCGGCGAGCGCGAGCTCTGGCTCGAACCAGTGGAACGCCTGGGCCACGGTGATGCACGCGACCGAGGCCGATGCGATCGGCACTTCCTCGGCGCGCGCGGCCACCGCCCCGAGCCATCCTGCCGCGCCCGCGAGCCGCGCCGTGGCCTTCCCGAGCATCGATCGGTTGGGCTCGAGCGCGACGACACGCGCGCCACGGCGGAGGAGCGAGGCGGTCGCCGCCCCGGTTCCCGCGCCGAGGTCGAGCGTCGCGCCGGGCTGGTGGCCGAGCCGACCCAAGAGCTCGTCGAACAGCGCGTCTGGATACGACGGCCGGAACCGCGCGTACTCCTCCGCCAACGGCCCGAACACCTCTGTCGGATTTTCGCCAGCGGCCGGGTTCACCTTCGCGCCAACGCCGAAGTCGAGCGCCCCACGCGCGGAATCACGCTCGCGCCGCGGTCGGGTTGCGCCGGCCGGGCCGCCGCTGTAGCCATCGGCCGCCATGAGCCAGCTCGGCACGTTCACGTTCGAGGGGCCGGCCGGTCCCATCGAGGCGCTCTACAAGGCGGGTCCCGCCGAGCCTGTGCGGGCCGCCGTTCTGTCTCATCCCCATCCGCAGTTCGGCGGCACGATGCACAACAAGGTCGTCTTCCGCGCGGCCAAGGCGTTCGAGCGGCTCGGGTACCCGTCGCTCAGGTTCAACTTCCGCGGCGTCGGCCGCTCCGCCGGAACGTTCGACGGCGGGGTCGGCGAGGCGGACGACGTCAGGGCGGCGCTCGACTGGATGGCCCGCGAGCATCCGACCCTGCCTCTCGTCCATTGCGGGTTCTCGTTCGGAAACGCGATCGGAACCCCGGTCGCCGCCGCCCACCCGCGGGTCGACGTGCTCGTCTGCCTGGGGACCCCCACCAGGAGCTCGACCAGGGGCATCCCGTTCGAGCGGCTCGCGCGGGCGACCCAGCCCAAGCTCTTCGTCCACGGGGAAAACGACGAGCACGGGCCGATCGATGAGCTCCGCGCGGGCTTCGCGATCGTGGCCGAGCCCAAGCGGCTGGTCGTGGTGCGTGGAGCGGATCACTTCTTCGCCGGGCATCTCGAGGAGCTGGAACGCGCGATCGTCGATCACCTCTCCGACTCCGGCTTCGTCCCCTCCCCGGCGGAGTCGTCGCCCACGTAGTCGGTCCAGAGCTCGAACCAGTAGGCCAGCATCTTCCACTCGCCCCACCGATCGTACACGGCCAGCATCCGCTGATCGCTGACGGGCCTGCGGGCCCGCGGGAAATGCGCCCGGCGCACGAACTCGCGGAACACGGTGTCCACGCCAATCCGGTCGTATCGGCCGATGAGCGTGAGGACGTGCGCCGCGGCGTACGGTCCGAACCCGGGCACGGACCGGATGTCCTCCTCCAGCTCCTCGGTCGTGCCGTCCCAGCTCTCCCACCGGGCGAGGTCCAGCTTCCCTCTCGCGATCGCCCTCGCGAGACCCACCAGGTACGGAGCCCGATATCCCCACCGGGCCCGGTCGCGGATGCGTGCGGCGCCGAGCTCGGCCACCCGCTCCGGACCCGGGAACGCGCCGCCCTCCCCTGCCAGTTCGACCAGCTTCGAGACCATCGCCTTCGTCCCGGACCACTGCGTGTTCGTGGTGGCCAGCACCTTGACCAGGTCCTCGAACAGGGTCGGCGAGCGGAGGAGTCGGCCGAAACCGCACGCGGCCGCGCGATCGAACGGAGGCCCGGCACGGCGGCAGAGGGAATGGAAGGCCGAGAGGTCCTCGTCCAGCCGCAGCATGTGGCGGACGTCCCGCTCGATCCCGCGCCAGGCCGCGTCCGGGAGTCCCGCGCGGGCTCCGCGTCCCGAGAGGACCTCCATCTCGACGCTCCCACCCGGTCCCCGGGGCTGGCTGAGCCGGATCCACGCGGTGCCGTCTCCGACCCGCCACGTGCGATCGAGCGATCGTTCGGCCGCATCCCCGCGGTTGGGAGCCAGCGCGTACCAGCCGTGCGAGTAAGCGGTGCCGGCGAAATCGAACCCGGGCATCGTCTCGAGCGCGTGCGTGCTCGATCGGATCCCGGCTCTTCCTTTCGACGCGTCCGGCATCCTCACCCTTTCCGCTGGAGGAGCCCGCCACCGACGGCGAAGGCCGCGATCACTCCGCCCGACCAGGCGCCGAAGTAGCCTCGCGCCGGCAGCACGGCGGTCAGGATCGGCGCCAGGGCGCCGGCCAGCGCGCCGCCCGCGAGGAACGCCATGCCGACTCGAACTCCGGACCGGAAGCGGGATCCCCTCGCCCCGGCGAGCCGCGGTCCGGACAGGAAGGCGCCGAGCGCCGCTGCTCCGCCCAGCGCGAATCCCCACGCGGCGGCCGTCGAGAAGACCACCGCCGGCCCATCGGCGGGAAGGACGGAGAAGGGCAGCACCGCTCCGGGGATCGAGAACGCGGCGCCGAAGCGGAGGGCCACGGGACCGCCGAGTCCGCTCCTGGCGAGCGAGGCGCCGGCCAGAGCTCCGGCGGCCAGGAACAGGTAGAACCACAGGAGCGCGCCCCAGGGCTCCGGAAGCGCGAAGTAGAGCGGCGCGCCGGCCGCGGGAAGGATCGCCGCGCTCCCCCAGATGCCCGCGCCGCGCGAAGACCCGCGCTTCATTCGAGCTTCTGGAGCCACACTCTGCGGCTCCGCGGTCCGTCGAACTCGCAGAGGAAGATCGACTGCCAGGTCCCCAGCGCGAGCTCGCCGTCCTCGACGGCGACCAGGACCGAGGAGCCCACGAGCGACGACAGGACGTGTGCGGGCGAGTTTCCCTCGGCGTGCTTCCAGGGTTGCCCTTCCGGGACCGTGGCCTCGAGCGCCATGACCATGTCGTCCGCGACGGCCGGGTCAGCGCCCTCGTTGATCGTGACGCCCGCGGTCGTGTGCGGGACGAAGATCAGCCAGGCGCCGTCGCCGCCCGCCTCGCGCGCGGCCGCCGCGACCTGCCGCGTGACGTCCACGAGCTCGCGTCGGGCCCGTGTGCGGACCTCGATCTCGCGCATCAGGACACCCGCACGGTCGCGCGTGCCCCGTTCAGGCGGGCCGCGTCGCGGTGTCCCGCTCGAACGACATGCCGAGCCGCTCGAAGATCGCGCGCGCCTCGTCGATCCGCGGCTGCCCGGCATCGGAGTCGCCGGCCTCGATCGCGTGCTGTCCCCAGTCGTAGAGCGCGCGGGCGCGCTCGGAGTCCATGCCGGCCCCCTCGAACACGCGCACGCTCTCCTGGAAGCACGCGTCCGCATCCCATGTCCCGCCGAGGACCTCCATCGGACCCACCCGCGAGGCGACGCGTCCCAGCACTCGCCACGCATGGCCGAGGTGGTCGGGGTTCTCGTCTCGCGAGAGCGTGAGCGCGAACCGGGCCGCCTCCGCCGCTTCGTCGATCCGCGACTGCCCCAGGCACGCCTCGGCGAGGAAACGATACGCCTCGGGGAGTACGTGGTAGCCGGTGGGGCCCGCCATGTCGATCGACTGGCGCAGGAGCCGCTCGGCCTCGGCGAACTCGCCCAGCCCGAGCAGCGCTCCGGCGAGGTTGCTCAGGCAGAGGATCTGCTCGGGGCGATGCCCCCCCTCGTGGGCCAGCGTCAGGGCCTCCTGATAGCGGTCGCGCGCGGCGGCGTAATCGCCTTTGAGCCGCAGCGTCTCTCCCAGGCTGTTCAGCATCATGCCGACCGGGCGAATGTCGTCCATGCGGCGGAAGATCGCGAGCGCCTCCTCCTTGCGCTTTCGCGCCTCCTCGAACCGCCCCGCGACCTGATGCGCCATGCCGAGGAGCTTCAAGCTCAGAGCTTGCTCGCGCAGGCCCGCGTCCCCCATTGACAGTGCGATCTCCAGCGCGCGCTCGGCCAGCTGGCCCTGTTCCTGCGCGGCCCCGAGGCGGAAGTAGCCGTCGCTCATCCGCACCAGTGCGGTCACGCGCTCGATCCGGGTTTCGGGCGAGTCCCCCGCCTGCGCCGCCAGCTCCTCGGCCCGCTCGGCGCTCGCCAGCGAGCCCTGGTAGTCGCCCTGCCGCTGCTCGATGAACGCTCTCCCGTTCCAGGCCTGCGCCTCGGCGACCTTGTCGTCCGCTGCCGCCGCGGCGGCGCGCATCCGCTCGTACGCGTCGATCGCCTCGTCGAAGCGCGCCAGGAGCCCCAGCGCCTCGGCCATGCCGCGGTACCAATCGATCCGCCTCCCCCGACCCGACTCGCCCGACACCGCCTGGGCCTCGGATGCGAAGTCGATCGCCCGCCGGTAGTACTCGACCGCCGTCTCGTTGGCGTAGGCCGCATACTCGTGATTGGCG
>DASSBK010000174.1:0-6701 GCA_035698825.1 Gemmatimonadota bacterium | reverse complement strand
GCGTCGACGGGCTGGTGGTGATGAGCGGCGGGGCGGCGTTCCTGGCCGGCTCCCCGCTCGACGACCCGCCGCGGTTCCGCGCCGCGCTCCTGTCGCTCAAGCAGGGGCGCGACGTGGTAGTGGCGGCGCTGCCGCCGCCGGCGGAGAGCGCCGACGGCTCCGGCATCCCCGCGCTCTGCGACGCCGTCGTCACGATCGAGGACACAGAGGGTCCGTCGGAACCGCTCGGGACCGAGCGCGCGATCGTGCGGCTCTCCGGAGACCCGCGCGCCGCGCGCGAGCTCGCCCGGCTCTGCCACCGGTTCCTGGGTCCCCTGCCCGGCGTGGCAGCGCGGCCAACGCCCGAGCATCGGCCCGCGCGCGAGCCCGCTGCTTCTTCGCCGCAGCGTGCGGCCGCGCGGCCGGCGGCCGAACCCAGGCACGACGAGCCCTTCTGGGCGACGGTGGAGTCGGGGGCGCGCTCCGCGCAGACGCCCGAGTCCGAAGAGCTCGATTTCCTGAGCGCGTTCGAGGGAACCGGCTCCCGAACGGATGCGGCGACGCCACGGGAGCGACCGGTCTCCCTCGAGGAAGTCGTAGACGCCTCCCGCGCCAGGAGCCGCGCGCGGCGGGCCGACCCGTCGCCGCGGAGACGACGGCCGCTCGATCGGCGCGCGCTCACGCTGGCGACCGTGGTCCTCGCCGCCGTGGCCGCGCTCGCGCTCGGCTCGCGCCTCTTCGCGCCGCTCTTCGCGGGCTGGTCGGGCAGGGAGATCGACGCGCTGTACGACGGGTCCGGCAACCCGGGCTCGCAGGCCGGCGAGCCCGGCACCGTGATCCCGCTCTCCGGTCCGGCCGCGGAATCGCCCCCCGGTGCGGCGCTCGATTCCGCGGCGGGCGGGAGCGCGGACTCGACGGGGGACGCGCCGGTGGCGGCGGCGGCTCCGGGCACCCCGGCGCCGTACTCGCTGCAGGTGGGATCGTACCGCACCGCGGACGCTGCGCGCGGCGTCGTCCGCGACCTCGGCCGGAGGGGAATGAAGGCCTTCCTGTCGCCGGTCGTCCTCCCCGAGACGGGGGAATGGGTGCGCGTGTACGTCGGCGCGTTCGGAGACTCCACGTCGGCGCGCGCGACGCTCGACGAGCTGACCTCCGGGGGGGTCGTGGAGGAGGGGTCGGTGCGCGTGACCCCGCTCTCGTTCCTCCTCGGCGAGTACCCGACCGCGGAGGAGGCCGATGCGAGGGTCTCGATCCTCGCGACGCGGGGGATCCCCGCGTACGCGCTCGGCGAAGGGCCGTTCCGCGTCTGGGCGGGGGCGTTCCAGGACGAATCGGAGTCGCGCGTCCTGGCGTCCGCGCTCGGCGCGGAGTCGCCGGAAGACATCCCCAGGCTCTCGCGGCGAGTGCGATGAGCTCGCGTCGCTCGATACCCGACTCCAACCGACGGAGGAATCCGGCGTGAAACTCCAGCGTCTCGAGATGTACGGGTTCAAGTCGTTCGCCGACCGCGTGGCGATCGATTTCAATCCGGGTATCACGGCCATCGTGGGGCCCAACGGGTGCGGCAAGAGCAACATCTCCGACGCGATCCGCTGGGTGCTCGGGGAGCAACGCCCGACGCTGGTGCGCGGCAGCAAGATGGACGAGGTGATCTTCGCCGGCAGCCGGGACCGCAAGCCGATCAATCTCGCCGAGGTCGTCCTGCGGTTCTCCAACGAGGACGGTGTCCTCCCCGTCGAGTACTCCGAGGTGGCCATCGCGAGGCGCGTCTTCCGAGACGACGTGAGCGAGTACGCTCTCAACAAACATGTTTGTCGTCTCAAGGACATCCAGGACCTGTTCATGGGCACCGGCGTCGGAACCCATACCTATTCGCTGATCCAGCAGGGCATGGTAGACAGCATCCTCTCCGACAAGGCCGAAGAGCGGCGCACGATGTTCGAGGAGGCGGCCGGCGTCACCCGCTACAAGAGCCGGCGCAAGGCGACCGAGCGGAAGCTTGAGGCCACCGCCGCGGATCTGCGCCGCGTGGAGGACATCGTGGCCGAGGTGGAGAAGAACGTCGGCTCGCTGAAGCGGCAGGTAGGCAAGGCGCGCCGCTGGCGTGAGTATGAGGCCGAGGAAGCGCGCCTGGACGTCCACGTCAGCGGTTCCGAGCTGGCGGCGCTGGGCGGGCGTGAGGGTCCGGTGACGGAGGAGCTGGAGCGGCTGCAGGCCCAGGACGTCGAGCAGTCCGCGCGCCTGGCCGACCGCGAGGCGGGGCTCGAGACGCTCGAGCTCGAGATCTTCGAGTCGCGCCGGCGGGAGGAAGAGGTCCGCGAGCGCGCCGAGGAGCTCAAGCGCCAGATCTCGCGCCGCGAGGACTCGCAGCTCGTCACCGGCGAGACGCTCCGGCATCACGCCGAGCGGCTCGAGTCCCTGGCCGTCGAGGACGCCCGGGCCGCTTCGCGCGCGGACGACCTCGAGGAGCGCCGCGCGAACCTGGAGGTCGACCGCCATGCTGCCGCCGAGCGGCTCGAGGCCGTGATCGGCAGGCTGGGGGTCGAGGGCGAGGGATCCGATGCGCAGCACGAGGCCGAGCTCCGCGCCGAGCGCGCGCATCTGGCAGCGGAGATCGAGCGGCTGCAGGAGCAGCTCGGCGAGGCGCGTCAGGCGGCGGCCCGGCAGGGAAGCGCCGCGGAGAGCGCCGACGAGCGAATCGCCGGGGTCCGGGCCGAGCTCGAGGCCCGGCGCCGCGACTCCGTGACCGCGGCCGAAGCCCGCGAGCGGGCACGGTCGGCGATGGCCGAAGCGGACGTCGAGCGGGGGGAGCGCGGCGCGCGGATCGAGACGCTCGCGGCGACCGTGCGGCGGGCGACGAATGAGCTCCAGGCGGCGCGCGAGAGCCTGGCGCGGGCGCGCGCGGGCGAGCACTCGGCCGCGGGGCGGCTGGAGACGCTGGAGGCGATGGAAGCGCGCTTCGAAGGGTACATGCGCGGAGCGCGCGCGCTCCTCGCAGGCGACGGCGACGGGCTGGCGGGCGCGCTACCCCAGGCGATCGAGACGCGCGACCCGGACTTCGAGCCCGCGCTCGACCGCTACCTGGAGAGCCTCGGCCACGCCATCGTGGCGGCCCGGCTCGAAGCCGCCGGCCGGGCGGCCGACCGCCTCGTCGCCGACGGCCTGGGCCGGGCGGACCTCGTCGTGCCGGCGCTGATCGCGGTCGGACCTCCGCCCGAGATCCCGGACTCGGCGGCGGCCCTGGTGGCGGCGCGCGGCGACCGGGCGCTCCGCTGGACGGGGGACCCCGAGCTCGGGGCGGCGCTGGAGCCGCTCTTCGCGCGGCTCTTGATCGTGGCCGATCGCACGGCTGCGCTGACCTGCCGGCGGGCGCTCGACGAGAACCCCGAGGCGGCGCGCCATTACGTGATCGCCGGGATGGACGGCACGCTGATCGAGCCCACGGGCCGCTGGCGGACGGCGGGGGAAGAGGGCGACGGTGGGCTCCTGGCGCGACGCCGGCTCGTACAGGAGGCGCGCGCCGAGCTCGAGGACCGGAAGGCCGAAGCGGCGGACGCGGCACGGATCGTCGCCGCTGGTGAGGCCGTGCTGTCGGCGGGCGAGACCGCGCTGTCGACCGCGCAAAGCGAAGCGCTCGCGGCCGAGGCGAAGTACCGCGAGTCGCGGGAGGCTGCGGTCGTGGCCGAGCAGGAGGAGCGCCAGATGGCGCGCCGGGTCGCCGAGCTCGAAGCGCAGGAGGCCGAGGAGCGAGAGGCGCAGGCTCGCGCGGCGGCCGCCGGTCGCGCCGTGGCCGAGACGATGGAGGAGCTGGATGCCGACCTCGCGCGCGCGCGGGCGAGGCACGGGGACGTGCGCGCCGCGCTCGAGCGCCACGACGAGGTCCGCGCCGAGCGCATCTCCGCGCGCCACGCGATCGAGCTCGAGCGCGCCGAGGCCGAGGCCGCGCTCAAGGCGATCGAGCGCGAGCTCGAGCACCTGGTAGCCGAAGAGGACCGGCTGGCGTCGGCCCGCGCCGAGCGCGCCGGCGAGCGGCGGCGCCTCGACGAGGCGTGCATCCAGCTCGAGCGGGAGCGCGAGGCGACGCTGACCGAGATCGAAGCCCTCTATGCCCAGCTCGACGGCGTCGAGAAGTCGCGCGTCGAAGGCGGGGAGGCCCTGCGCGAGGCCGAGGGGCGCCGATCGGCGTTCGAAGCCGAGGTGCGCGAGCTCAGGCGCGAGCACGACCGCGTCACCGAACGGCGCCACGAGCTCGAGCTCGCGCGGCAGGACCTGCAGTTCCGCCGCCAGACGCTGCTCGACCATCTCGCGGAGACGTACGCGCTGCCCCTTGCCGAGCTGTCTGCGCTCCATCCGCTGACCGAGGCCGAGGCGGGATTGGTGGCGGAGGAGCTCCGCGTGCGGCTCGAAGAGGTGCGCCGCAAGCGCGCCAACCTGGGACCGGTCAACATGCTCGCGGTCGAGGAATACGAGCGCGAGGCGGAGCGCTACGAGTTCCTGGTGCGGCAGCGCGACGATCTCGCCCAGGCCAAGCGCCAACTCGAGGAAGCGGTGCGCACGATCAACGCGACCGCGAGGGAGCTGTTCGTCGAGACGTTCGACGCGGTGCGAAAGAACCTCGAGGTGACGTTCAAGACCCTGTTCGAGGGCGGCCATGCCGACATCCGGCTCGAGAACCCGGACGACCCGCTGGAGTCGCCGATCGAGATCGTGGCCAGCCCGCGCGGCAAACGCGTGCAGCACATCAGCCTGCTATCGGGCGGCGAGAGGGCGCTGACCGCGCTCTCGCTCCTGTTCGCGATCTATCTCGTCAAGCCGTCGCCGTTCTGCATCCTGGACGAAGTCGACGCGCCGCTCGACGACGCGAACGTGAGCCGCTTCCTCAAGATGATCCGCCACTTCAGCGAGGAGACCCAGTTCGTCGTCATCACGCACAACAAGCGCACGATGGCGGCCGCGGACTATCTCTACGGCATCACGATGGAGGAGCCCGGGGTCAGCTCGCTGGTGTCGGTGTCGCTGGAGTCCGGGGATCCGGAGCGCTCGAAGAACGGCGGGAGCCGGAGCCGCGCGTCGGAGGAGGAACCGGCCGAGGCGATGGCCGCCGGCTAGTGCGGCGACGGACGAGCGGCGGCATCGTTGGCCCCCGCGCGTGGGCGAGCTCAGTCGCGAGCGCCGTCGCGGTTGACGATCTCGAGCGCCACGTCGCCCAGCAGCGGAATCACGAACCAGCGCCCGCTCCAGGCCTGCCACATCAGGAGCAGCGTCAGCAGACCCGCGCCCACGCACAGGAAGAACACCATGCCGAGGCCCAGCAGCGGGACCGCCTCGAGGGCGACGATCGCGAGCCCCACGAACGCACCGAGCAGCATCGACTGCCAGGCGTGGAAGCGCACGTACGGATCCTCGCGATACAGGAGGACGCAGACGACGCCGGTCAGCGGACCGAGGATGTACGCCAGCGCCGCGATCGATCGACGTTCGCCTTCCGATCGCTGAGCAGGCATGGGCGGGCGAGTGGTGCGGTTGACCGTTCGCGAAGGCGCCGCGAGATTCGCCGGCGATGAGCGCCGACACTAGGCGAACGCCCTCCCTCTGTCAACCCGGATGAGCGAAACCCAGGAACTCCCAGACGCCCCCGAGGCCGTCCCCAGCCCGGATGCCCTGCCGTCCGATGCGGAACCGTCCGCGGACGCCGCGCGGGATGCCCTGGTCGCGGAGCTCCAGACCGCCGTTCGCCTCGAAGAGGGTGAGTCGCTCGAGCGGGCCTACGTGTTCGAGCCCGTGGAGCGGGGCGACGTCTCGTTCACCCTGGCGCTGGTGACCAAGCGCCTGGGGTCCGACCGGCTGGAGATGGTCGCCGTCGGCGGTCGCGTAGAGGGGGAACGGACCGCGGCGCGCGACTTCGTGCGGCGCGCGCGCTTCCCAGATTCGGTTCTGCCCGAGATCCTGGCCGAGTTCATCGACCGCTGCGGCGTCGAAGGCGCGCTCTACCGGGAGATCCCACTGTCGGGCCGCAACGCCGAGGCCGTCCCACCCCTCGAGCGTCTCGCCGAAGAGCTCCTCGCGCCCAGTCGGGCCGCGCCGTGACCCTCGAGGGCGTCGAACGCTTCCGGGAATATCTGCGCGCATACAACCACCCGGTGACCCCGCAACGTTTACGGGTCGCCGAAGAGGTGTTCGGCACCCATCGCCACGTCTCCGCCGAAGAGATCGGCGAGAAGCTGCGTGCGCGGAAGGAATCGATCGGGAAGGCGACGGTCTATCGCACGCTGGATCTCTTGCTCAAGGCCGGTCTCGTCCGCGAGCACGACTTCGGTGACGGGTTCCGGCGCTACGAGGCACGGCCTTCCCGTCCGCGCCACGAGCACCTGGTCTGCACCCGGTGCGGCAAGGTGATCGAGTTCGAGTCCGATGCGGTCGATCGCCTCGAGCAGGAGATCGCGGCGCTCCACCGATTCCGTCCCTCGCGACACAGGCTGGAGATCTACGGGCTGTGCGAAGAATGCCACGACTGACCTCCGCGACGATCCTCGCACTCTTGCTGCTTCCGGCGGGAGCCTACGCCCAGCGCGGGATCTCCCCGTCAGTGGCATCGCTCGCGGTGCACGACGTCAATGAAGTCTTCCTGGGCGTGACCAATCGCGGCGCGTTCGGCCTGCGGCTCACGGATACGGGAGCCCCGGGGAACTTTCCGCGCGGCACGCCCAACGGATACCTGTTCG
>DASSBK010000173.1:0-5920 GCA_035698825.1 Gemmatimonadota bacterium | reverse complement strand
ATGGCGCGCCATGCGGACGGCCAGCGTCTTCATCCCCCTCTCGAGCAGGAACGACGCGTGGGGGTCGATCGATCCGCCCAGGACGTGCATCATCTCGGTGACCCGGCGGATCCGCTCGGCGGACCCCGCCAGGGTTCCGGCGATCAGATCGGAATGCCCCCCCAGGTACTTCGTGCCGCTCTGCATGACGAGATCGGCGCCGAAGGTCGCCGGTCGCTGATGGATCGGGCTCGCGAACGTGGCGTCGACGAGGGTCGCGATCCCCCGCTCGCGCGCCTTCGCCGCGAGCGCCGGACCGTCCGGGACCCGGAGGAGCGGGTTCGAGATCGCCTCCCAGAGCCAGAGCCGGGTCCCGGTCCGCGTCGCCCGCTCCCATGCCGCGGGATCCACGTCGTCGGCGTACGTGACCTCGATCCCGAGCCGCGGCAGCTCGCGGTCGAGGAGCGAATGCGTGCCGCCATAGAGTGCCGGCGCGGCCACGATGTGGTCGCCGCGGCCGCAGGTCGACAGGATCGCCGTCGCGATCGCGGCCATGCCGGACGCCAGTGCGAGCGCGGCCTCGGCCCCCTCCAGCGCCGCCAGCTTCTCGTGAACCGCCACCTGCGAAGGGTTGTTGCCGTAGCGGGTATACTGGAGCTCCCGATCACCGGCCGGATAGAGGAAGGTCGAGGACTGGAAGATCGGCGTGACGACCGCGCCCGTCTGCGAATCGGGCTGCGAGCCCGCGTGGACGGCGAGCGTGTCCGGCCGCGGGCCGTTCCGCCGGTCGCCCGGCGCCGTCACCGGCGCGCTCTTCCGCCGGCCGCTCGCGAGGCGACCCTCTCCCGGCCGAACATCGCCGAAGCCGCTCCCTCGAGCGTCTCCCGGAGCTTCGCGGTCCCGCTGACGGTCGCCGCCGCTCCCGCGGCGCGGACGGCGCCCAGGACCGCCTCCTCGGGATCCATCCCGCGCGCGACGTGGAGCGCGACCCAGGCCGCCCCGAACACGTCCCCGCAACCCGTCGGATCGATCGCGTCCTCGGAGCCGGCCGGGGCCTCGAACGCGGGCCCGCGGCGCGGGAGCCAGGTCGCGCCTCGCGCGCCGCGCGTGATCAGGAGCCCCTCGGCGCCGAGGGCATGCACGCGCGACGCGAGCGCGCCCTCGTGGTCGCGCGCCAGGGGGACGGCGCGCCCGTCGTGCAGGAGGCCGGCCTCGATCTCGTTGACCTGCACCCAGGTCGCACCCTCGACCCACCCCTCCCAGTCCTCCGGCGGGCGGTGCTCGCGCGGCTGCCCCTCGCGGGGCGGACCGTAGCAGAGGTTGTGGACGTCGAGGTGAAGCGGGCCCGCCGCGTGGAGCTTGACCTTCTCGAACGTTTCGCGCTCGACCTCACTGCCCGAGATGAAGTTCCAGCACCACGCGCTGACGCGGCCCGCCCAGGGCTCGAGCTCGGCCCATTCCAGCGGCGGGACGCCCCCGGTCAGCGTCTCGTCGCGGCCGCCCTCCGCGTCGTATTCGAGATGGACCTTGTTGTTGATCGTCGGGACCGGATGGACGCCATCGAGAGAGATCCGCGGAAGCCGCTCCCAGTCCGCGCGGACGCGCGCGATCGCGTCCTCGCCCACGGCGGTGATCGGCACGGCGACCGTTTCGTCGGGAAGGAAGACGCTCATCGCGATCACGGAGTGGTAGGCGCCGCCCATGTCGCGCACGGTCTCCTCGCCGGGCCGGTCGATCGTGTCCTCGACCACCGTGCCGATGACCCCGATCTCGCGCTCGCGGCTCATCGCGATCCCCCCGAGACGCGCTCGCCGCTCCGCGCCTCGTGCCGGCGGGCGGCCTGCTTCATCGCCAGTCCCGCGGCCCCGACGATCCCGGCGTGCCCGCCGAGCTCGGTGAGGCCGATCCCGCCGGGAGGCGGCCCCGCCGGGCCGAGATCGGCCTGGAGACCCGCGAGAAGGCGATGCCGGTACAGGTCCCAGGACCGCGTCAGCCCGCCCGTGAAGACGATGCGGTCGGGGTCGAACAGGACCCCCGCGTGGGCCACGCCCTGCGCGAGCACGTCGATCGCCCGCCCGAGCCACGGAACGATCCGCTCGTCGCCCGCCGCGTAGCGCTCGAACAGCGACCGGTGCACGCGCGGATCGCCGTCGCCCGCGCCCACCTCCGCCGCCTGCTCGCTCAGCGCGTGGGCGCTGAAGTACGCCTCGACGCAGCCCCGCTTGCCGCACGAGCACGCGCGCCCTTCCGCCACTGCCACCATGTGCCCGATCTCGACCGCGAGGCCGCGAGCGCCGTGGAATACGCGGCCCTCCTCGACCACGCCACCCCCGACGCCCGTCCCGAGCGTGACCAGGAGCAGGACGCGCGCTCCGCGCCCGGCTCCCACCCACGCCTCGCCGTACGCGGCCGCGTTGGCGTCGTTGTCCATGACGACCGGACAGTCGAGCGCTTCGGCCACCATGTCCCGGAGGGGAACGTCCCGCCACCCGAGATTCGGAGCCTGGACGATCACGCCGCGCTCGAGATCGAGCGGACCGGGAACCCCGATCCCCAGCCGGTCGATCCGCGCGCCCAGCTCCTCCGCCAGCGCGCGGCAGGAGCGCTCGATCTCGCGGACCGCGACCTCGGGCTCGTCGGGGGTCTCGAAGCCCGACTCGGCGAGGACCCGCCCCGCGGCGTCGACCACGCCGACCTTGCAGTCGGTCCCGCCGACGTCCACACCCCATGCCAGCATTCCTGCGTCCGGGATCGTCATGTCCACCAATCTAGCCGTCGATGGCCGCGGGCACCGGTTGGTCGATCCGCGCCCGCACGAGCGCCTCGACGCGATCCACGCCGATCCCCTTCATGCACCCGAGATTGTAGGCGCACGAGTTCTTCACGCAGGGCCGGCAGTAGATCGGATGGACCACCACTTCGCTGGCCGCTCCCCGCGGCCCGGTGACCACCTCGTTCGCCGCGCCGCAGAGATCGAGGAGCGGGGTCCCGAGCGCGGCCGCGAGGTGCATGGGCCCGGTGTCGTTCGTGACCAGGAAGTCGAGCCGCCGGAAACACTCGGCGAGGACCGGAAGCGGCGTGCGGCCGCTGAGGTCGGCGGGCGCGGGGTCCGCCGCGGCCGCGACCCGTGCCGCCAATGGCCGCTCGGCGGCGGAGCCGAACAGCACGACTCGCGCTCCGCGGTGGCCGAGGCGCGAGGCGAGCTCCGCGAACCGCGCCGCGGGCCAGCGACGGGAGTCCGCGTGGGCCCCGGGCACGAGGCCGACCAGCGGCCCCTCCCCCGTCCCGCGACGCAGACCGGCTTCGGCGAAGAGCGCGTCTGCCGCCGCCACGTCTCCCGGCCCCCGTGCCAGCGGGTAGCGCTCCACCACGGCCCGGCCGGTGACCGCCGCGGCCAGCAGCGCGTAGGCCTCCCATCGATGACGTCCGGCGAGCCAGCGGGGCGGAAGCGCGACGTCGAGGACGAGCTTCCGCAGCGGTCCGCCGTATCCCCAGATCGTCCGCGTGCCTGCCGCCGCGAGCTCGACGGCGGTCCCGAACGAGTGCGGGAACACGATCCCCAGCTCCGGCTCCTCGCCTTCGAGCGCGCGGCGGACGCTCGCCACGCGATCGGCGCCGCCCTCGGCCACCCGCAGCACGGAGTCGATCCGCGGGAGCCCGACGAACAGCGGTGCCACCGTGCCGCGCGCGAGAACCAGCACGGTGCGGTCCGCGAATCGGTCGGCCACCGCGGCCACCGCGGGGAGCGCCAGCACCGCGTCGCCGATCCAGTTCGGCGCCCGGATCACGACCGTGCCGTCGGCGCTGGGCTCCGCGGGACGGACTCCGGGCGGTGGCTGGACGATCCCCTCGAATCGCATCGGGGGAATCTATCGCCGCATCGCTATAGGTTCATTCCATGTTCGGCGTCGACCGGGTGATCCTGCTCGCCGCGGTGCTCCTCATCCTCGGCATCGCATCGAGCAAGCTTTCCTCCCGCATGGGGTTGCCGGTCCTCGTGCTGTTCCTCCTCGTCGGCATGCTGGCCGGGGAGGAGGGACTCGGCGGGATCGTCTTCGAGAACTACGAGCTCGCCCACGGGGTCGGCACCGTGGCGCTCGCCCTCATCCTCTTCGACGGCGGCCTCCGGACCGACATCGTGCAATTCCGGGCCGTCATGGCTCCCGCCCTCACGCTCGCGTCGGTGGGGGTGCTGCTGACGGCGGCCATCGTCGCCCTCGCCGCGATGGCGGTCCTGGACCTGCCGTGGATCGTCGCCTTCCTGTTGGCGAGCATCGTGTCGTCCACCGACGCGGCCGCGGTGTTCGCCGTCTTCCGCGCGCAGGGCATGCGCGTGAAGGAGCGGCTGACGGCCCTGCTGGAGGTGGAGAGCGGATCGAACGATCCGATGGCCGTCTTCCTCACGATCGTCTGCCTCCAGATCCTCATGGGGGTTCTCGAGCCGGGCCCGGACATCGTCACGTTCTTCCTCCGACAGGCGATCCTGGGCGGACTGATCGGATGGATGGTCGGAAGGGGGACGACGATCGTCCTGAACCGGATCGGGCTCGACACCGCCGGGCTCTACCCCGTCCTCGTCAGTGCGGCGGGGCTCCTCGCCTTCGGCGCCGCGGCCGTCGCGGGCGGCAGCGGCTTCCTGTCGGTGTACGTGGCGGGCATCGTGCTCGGATCGCGCCGGCTGCCGTTTCGCCAGGCGGTCTTCATGTTCCACGACGGCGTCGCCTGGCTCGCCCAGATCCTCATGTTCACGCTCCTCGGCCTCCTCAGCCTGCCGAGCCGACTGGTCGCGGCCAGCCAGCCCGCGCTGCTGGTCGCCGGAGTGCTCGTCTTCCTCGCCCGCCCGGTGGCCGTCGCGACATGTCTGCTCCCGTTCGGGTTCTCCCTGCGCGAAGTGGCGTTCGTCGCGTGGGGGGGCCTCAAGGGCTCCCTTCCCATCATCCTCGCGACCTACCCCTTGCTGCGGGGACTGGAGGGTGCCGCCGGACTCTTCGACGTGGTGTTCTTCGCCGTCCTCGTCTCGGCGGTGACCCAGGGCTGGACGCTGCCCTACGCGGCGCGCGCGCTGGGCCTCCGGGAGGGCGGCGTCCCCCACTCCGGGGTCATGCTCGAGATCACCTCGCTCCAGGACGTGGACGGCGACATCGTGGAGTATCCGATCCTCGAGGACTCGCGGGCCAACGGGGTGCGGGTCCGGGACCTGGCGCTCCCGGACGGCGTCGTGATCGCGATGATCGTGCGGGACAAGCAGGTGATTCCGCCTCGCGGCACGACGAAGATCCTCCCCGGAGACGACGTGTTCGTGCTCCTTCGCCCCGCCGTTCGCGCGCTCGTCGAGCACGTGTTCGGCCCCGCCGGAGAGGACTCCTGGCTCCCCATCGGTGCCGTCGAGTTCCCGCTGCGGGGGACGACCCGGCTGGGCGAGGTCGAGGAGTTCTACGGCATCCACATCGAGGCGCCGGCGGACCAGACGCTCGACGAATTCCTGCGCTCGAAGCTCGGACGGCATCCGACGGTGGGAGACCGGCTCGCGTCCCCTCCGATCACGTTCACGATCCGCGAGCTCTCCGACGATCGGATCGAAACGGTGGGCCTGGAGATCGACTCCCCGTGAGTCGGACGTGGAAAACGGCCCATCTGCCGCGTCGCGCTCCTCGTGTCTTCCTGCGGCGTACCGTCGTACGCTTCGGAATCCCCCGCTACGACTCGATTTGTAGGGCCGCCAAGAAGGCTTCCTGGGGGATCTCGACGGTGCCCACCTGCTTCATGCGCCGCTTCCCCTCCTTCTGGCGCTCGAGGAGCTTGCGCTTGCGCGTGATGTCGCCGCCGTAGCACTTGGCGATGACGTTCTTGCGCAGCGCCTTGACATTCTCGCGCGCGATGATGTTGGCGCCGACGGCCGCCTGGATGGCGACATCGAACATCTGGCGCGGGATCAGGCTGC
>DASSBK010000172.1:0-4779 GCA_035698825.1 Gemmatimonadota bacterium | reverse complement strand
GACCCAAGATACGCCAACCACCGGCTATCGTGTGGCGTTTGACATGCGAGGGTTCGGCAGGGATACTGGTGAAAGCAGCCCATCGTACGCACAAAGGAGTTCGACCGTGTCGAGAACCTCGCGCATCCTGCTTCTGGTCCTTCCCCTGCTCGTCCTTCCGATGGTACCGGTCGACGGTCTCGGTCAGGTGAGTCTCCGCAGACGTCCTGTCGAACGGGCAGACGGGGAAACGCTCGAGATGGACCGTGCCGAGATCTACCTGAACACGAAGCGGTATCGGCGGGCCATCCGGGAGGAGCGGCAAAGCGACAAGCGCGACGAGGTGCGGGAGCGACAGCTGGCCTACGCGGCGGACGCGTGCGGGCTGGGATGCGAGGGACACGAGGGGCTTCAGGTCCGGGGAATCCCCGGCACGCACCTCGCCGCGGTCGTCTACAAGGCGTACCTCGACGAGGACGTCCTCACCGTCCAGCTCCGGTTCCACAACGACGGCCTCGAGCCTGCGCGGCTGACGATCGATCCCCTCGAGATGCCTGGCTCCGTCTTCGTGCAGATCGGCGAGACGAGGATTCTGGTTCTGACGGGCGACGACGGCGAGCAGCAATCGAAGGGCGTCGTGGACGAGGTCCTCGAGCCCGGTGAGATCGAGAGCTGGTGGGCGCGCTTCCCCGCACCACCCCGCGGCGCGACGACGTTCGACCTCCACATCCCGGCCGTCACCTTTCATGACGTCCAACTCGAAATCGACTAGAGGAGCCGACCCGATGCGCCGCTCGTCTCTCTTCCTGGCCGTCCTGCTCGCGATCCCGACTCTGCCGATGGCCGCCCGCGGGGCCGTCCAGCAGGACCCCGTCGCCGGGCAACCGCTCGATCCGAACTACGCCGACCAGGCCGACCAGGAGCGGAGAGACCAGCTCCGGCGCGAGCAGGAGGAGCGGAGGATCGACGATGATGATCCCTGCGAGCTCGGGTGCGGGGACTACGAAGGCCTCCAGACGCGCGGCATCCCCGGAACGGCTCTCGTCGCGGTCCTCCACCGGACCGAGATCGACGACGGCGTGCTCACCGCGCGCCTCCGCTTCTACAACGAGGGCGAGGCTCCGGCGCAGCTGTCGATCGATCCGACGGGTGAGGAGCCGTTCGTCCTGAGAGTGGGGACGGAGGAATATCCGATCCTGCGAAAGGAGGACGGCGAGGCCGAGTCGAAGGGCACGCTCTCCGTGGAGATCGAGCCTGGGAAGATGGAGACGTGGTGGGCGAAGTTTCCGGCGCCGCCCGCGGGGACGCGCCGGATCGATCTCGAGATCCCGCCGGCCGTCGCGTTCCGAGACGTCCGCATCGACACCGACTGACCGCAATTGCCTCGCTGAGCACCGCCCTGAACACTATATAATCCTTCACGCTGTGTGGCGTCTTACTGCGGCATCGCCGGATCCCGGCCTAGTCTGGATACAGGGCCGAGGAGGTGGATATGAACCCATGGCGCTGGATGATTCCAATGGCCGCGACGGCACTCCTGTCCCTGTGGGGGTGCGAGCGCGAAGGGTACGAGGAGGGCAGCGACACCACCGTGATCGAGGATCGCGAGCCCGACATCACGATCGAACAGGATGACGATCCGGACGTCGTCGTGGAAGAGGATGACGGCATCGAGGCCGACATCGACGTGGACGACGGGAAGATCGAGGGTGAGGTAAAGGTCGAGGACTGAGCGGCCCCACGACCGGGACCGCTCGGAGGGGCGCGCGCGTGCACTCGCGTGCGCCCCTTTGTTTTCCTGGCTATGCGTCGGCCAGCTCGAACCCCAACGCTTTCGCGTTCGCCCGAATCCGGTCGTCGAAGCTCAACAGCACTGCACCTACGAATATCGAGCCGGCAACCAGCAGGCTGGCCAGATGCAGAGCGTCCAACGATCGTACAGGTTCGATGGGAAACGGCCGCCTGGCGCGCTCCAGCACTTCCCCTTCCACACGCAACAGTGTCCAGAACGCAGACTCACGGTTGAACACCGCGCGCTGGCGGGCAGCGTGTGCCGCCGAGATCTCACCCGACACCTCCGCCCGGATGAGAGCGCGGTCGCACTCCAGAAGAACGATGTCGGAAGAGATGACGTTGTCCGCTCTTTCGAGGAGTTTCTGGACCCTGGCTCCCTGGGCCTGTCCGAGGAGTCGCGCGGCGACCGCGCTCGATTCCACGTACAGGTTCACCGTTCTCCGCGTTCCTCGTCGATGAGTCTCTCGGCCGTGCCATCCGGGGCGAGACGCGGAAGCCGGGGATACTTGTATTCGCCTCGCGGCATCGCCCGGGTCGCCAGGCCGCGACGGATCATCTCCCGTAACTTCGCCGGGATCTCGTCGTGCCCCGCACCCTCCCCCGGGGGCCCGAGCTCGGCGATCACCTCCCCCCGATCGGTCACGAGGACACGCTCCCCGGCCCGCACCAGGCGCAGGTATTCGCTGAGGCGGTTCTTGAGCTCTCGAACGCCGACGGCGTGCATGCTTCCATTGTAGCTACTTGTAGCTACAAGTCAATCCCGCTCAACCGAGCGTCGGCTTGAAGACCATGGCGGCCACGACCGACACCAGGAGCGTCAGGTTGATCGCCGCGATCCTGGCCATGCGCGACGCCGCCACGCGGGGATCGCCCCCGGCGGCGACGCCGTTCAGCTCGCGCCGCAGAATGCCGGCTCCGAGCGCCGCCGATCCCAGGAGCCCCAGGAACCCCCACACGATCCAGATCGTCGGGGGCCACTTTCCGACCACCATCATGGCGATCCCCGCCAGGAGCGTGAGGGCCGCGGCGGGACCCATCGCGTACTGACCCACGAAGGCGTTCTGCCGGAGCATGACCGCCACGGTTCCGGGCTCCTCCTGACGAAGGTGGCGGATCGTGGAGAGGGCCAGAACCAGCGAGCCTCCCACCCATACGATCGCGCCGAGAACGTGCACGAGCTTGAGCACCGTGTATAGCATGAAATCGCCTCCCGAGAATCCGTTTTTCGCTGTCGCCTCGAGCCCTGACGCGGAGACGGCGCCGCCGATCAGCGCGTTCCGGCTCCTCGCATGCCGAGCGCCGCCATCGCTGCGACGAGCGCCGGATCGCCAAGCTCGATCGAGCGCGGAACACCGAACGCGAGCGCCCCGCGCGGCAGGCGATCGACGAAGATCGCGAGCGTGTGCCACTCCCCGAAGAAGGCCGACCACCACCGGAGACCGGACGCGCCGGTCTCGGCCACGAGCGCGGCGATCGACTGGGTCGCCTCGCGGTCCCGCGCGGCCACGCGATCCGGCGGGATCCCCAGCGAGCGGAGCGCCTTCGGATCGCAGAGGTCGGCCAGGCTCTTGCGCGCGGGCTCGGCGATCCGCACGCCGACGAGCGCCAGCGGCAGGCCGTACTCGCGGAGGTGCCGGGGCTGGAGCGGCGAGCCGCGGAAGCGCGCGATCTTCTCGGCGATCGCGTGCTCGGGGGTCTCGGCCAGGTAGAGGACGCGCTCGCCGGGGAGATCGAAGCGGCCGGTTCCGCCGGATGCGGGCACGAACGACGCGGAGAATTTCTCGCCGGGGCGCGCCGCGCGGCTCCAGGGGAACGCGCGCCAGGCGTCGACCGCGTTCGGCTCAGGCGTAGGCGCCGCGCCTCTCGGCCTCGACCGCCGCGATCACGTCGGTGACGTGCCCCGCGAGCAGGACGTCGATCGGCCGTCGGTGCCCGAGGTGCGGGTTGACGCCGGAGAGCCACTCGGCGATCGCGTCGGGCTCCAGGTATCCGGTCAGGCTCTCGACGACCGTGCCCAGGTTCCGGAGCCGCTCCTCGTTCGCCTCGTCCGCCTGCCCGCCCCGCTTCCAGCGCGCTACCTGGCTGCGATGGACGCCAAGGGCGTCGGCCAGGGCCGCGTCGGACGGGAACGGCCGCCGCGCCGCCAGGTACAGGAGCCAGGTGGTCGACCCGCCGCTGTCCTGCACGAAGTCCGCGACCTCGAAGTGCCGCAAGTCCGCCGCTTGCCTGGCCATGGCCATGACCTCCTCGCAACGAATATGTTGCGCGAAGGCCCCGCCGTCAAGCCGCGCGGCGTGTCACCGCTCGTCTTCCGGAATCCACCACTTCGCGATGCCCGCGAGGGGCGAATAGGCGTTGGGGGCCGCCGTCGGTTGGACGCCGCGGAGGCGCCGGCTCGCGCCCCAGCGCTCGTGGTCGGCGATCAGGAAGATGTAGGGCTGCTCGTCGTGGACGATCTGCAGGAATTCGTCCCATAGGGGCTCGGCTTCGGAGCGGTCCAGGGTCGCCCGCGCCTGGTGCAGAAGCTCATCGACCCGAGGATTCGAATACGCGCCTCCGTTGTACGGCGCGCCGGTCTCGAAGATCTGCGTCGGGTCGAATCGCAGGTACAGATCCCAGCCGGCGACGACCGTCTCGAATTCTCCCGACATCCACTGGTCGATCATCGTGTTGAACTCGACCGCCCGCGGGCGCGCGTCGACACCGACCTCGCGGAACTGGCTCTGGAGCGCGACCAGGATGTCCTGGCGCAGGATGTTGTCGGTGTTCGTCGTGATCTGGAAGCGGAAGGGGCGACCGTCCCTGTCGAGGATCCCGTCGCCGTTCGTGTCCCTCCAGCCGGCTTCCGCGAGCAGGCGCTTCGCTTCCACCGGGTCATGCGGCCAGGGCTCGAGCGCCTCGTTCCGCTCCCATTGCATGGATGCCGCCGGCCCCGTCGACATCTCGCCGTAGCCCCGCACGAGACCCTCGACCAGCTCCGCCCGGTCCGTCGCCATCGTCAGCGCG
>DASSBK010000171.1:0-22044 GCA_035698825.1 Gemmatimonadota bacterium | reverse complement strand
TGCGCGAGGTCCGCGACCTGGTCGCGCTCCACGCGCGCCCCGTGCACGGGGGCACGGCGGCTTGACCCCGCGCACGTCCCGCCGCTCGGCGCAGGCCCACCGCCAGGCCGCGCTGCTGCGGCTCACGACCGGCATCGTCTCGGCGCACACCGAGGACGACATCTACCACGCCATGGTCGACGGCCTCCACGACGACGCGCTCGGCTACAGCTTCCTGGGCGCCTTCATCATCGAGCCCGAAACGGGCGACCGCGTGCTCCGGGCGAGCGCGGGCTGGCCGGACGCCCCCGAGAACTGGCGGGTCCACAAGGGCGAGGGGTTGAGCGCCCGCGCCGCCGAGGACGGAACGCTCCACTACACCGCCGACGTCACCCGCGAAGCGAGCTACCTGCCGAGCCGCGTCCGCGGCTCGGAGGTCGACATCCCGCTCAGGGTCGACGGCGAGACGATCGGCGTGCTGGTGGTCGAGAGCGACGAGCGCGACGCCTTCGACGACCAGGACTTCGAGATCCTCTCCGCCGCCGCCGACCAGGCCGCCATCGCGATCGGGCGCGTCCGGCTCATCGAGGCGGAGCGGCGACGCGCGGACGAGCACAAGGCTCTGCTCGACACGCTGGCCGACCTGTCCTCCGAGCTCGAGCTGTCGCGCGTCCTGCAGGCGGTCATCGACCGGGCTGTGACCCAGCTCGGCGTGTCCGGTGGCGAAGTCGCCATCTGGGACGAGGAGCGGCAGGACCTGGTCATCCTCGCGAGCCGCAGCGTGGGGAAGGACTCGACCGGCACCCGGCTCAGCCTCGACGAGGGCGCCATGGGGCACGTGGCGCGAACGCTGGAGCCGCTGATCATCCCCTCGTACCACGAATGGCTGGGCCGTTCCGAGAAATACTCCGACATCACCGTCCACTCCGTGATGGCGGCCCCCCTTCTCATCGGCCGGCGGCTCGTGGGCGCGATCGCGACCGTTCACTCGGACCCCGAACGGGTCTTCGTCGAGGAAGACCTGCGGCTCCTCAACATGTTCGCGCCGCAGGCGGCGATCGCGATCGAGAACGCGCGTCTCTACACGGAGGCACAGCGCCAGCGCCAGTACTTCGAGTCGCTCGTGCAGAACAGCCCGGTGGCGATCGTATCGCTCGGCCTGGGTCACGAGATCGTCTCTTGCAACCCGGCATTCGAACGGCTGTTCGGGTATTCCACCGAGGAGGCGGTCGGTCGTCCGCTCGACGATCTCATCTCCACCGCCGACACGCGCTCGGAGGCAGAGGCGTACACGCGCGAGGCGCTCGACCACGCGGTGCATGGGATCGGCCGCCGCCGCCGCAAGGACGGAGCGTTCGTGGACGTCGAGATCCTGGGCGTCCCGGTGGTCGTGGACGGCGAACAGCTCGGGCTGATGGGACTGTACCACGACATCACCGAGCTCCTCGAGGCGCGCCGCGAGGCTGAGGCGGCGAACAGCGCCAAGAGCCAGTTCCTCGCGAACATGAGCCATGAGCTCAGGACGCCGCTCAACGCGATCATCGGGTACAGCGAGATGCTTCAGGAGGAGGTGGAGGATCTGGGCCAGTCGGAGCTCGTGCCCGACCTGGGGAAGATCCACACGGCCGGTCGCCATCTCCTGGCGCTCATCAACGACGTGCTCGACCTCTCCAAGATCGAAGCCGGCAAGATGGAGCTGTTCCTCGAGGACTTCGACGTACGGAAGATGATCGACGATGTGGCGGCCACCGCGCGCCCGCTGATCGACAAGAACGCGAATCGGCTGGAGGTGCGCTGCGGTCCGGAAGTCGGAGACATGCGGGGCGACCTGACGAAGGTCCGCCAGATGCTTCTCAACCTGCTCTCCAACGCCAGCAAGTTCACGACCGAGGGCAGGATAGGCCTCGAGGTCGAGCGCGATCGCAACGGCGGCGGAGCCATGGTCTTCCGCGTGCGTGACACGGGGATCGGCATGACTCCCGAGCAGCAGGCACGTGTGTTCGAGGCGTTCTCGCAGGCGGAGGCCTCGACGGCGCGGCGGTTCGGCGGCACGGGACTCGGCCTGGCGATCAGCAAGCGGTTCTGCGAGATGATGGGCGGCGGCATCGAGCTCGAGAGCGAGCCCGGTGTGGGCTCGACGTTCACGATCCGGCTTCCGACGACCGCCGCAGCGGTCGCGGAGCCCCAGACATAGCACGGGAGGCTGCATGGCCAAGATCCTGCTCGTCGAGGACAACGAGATGAACCGCGACATGCTGTCGAGGCGGCTCGAGCGCAAGGGCTACGAGGTCGAGATGGCGGTGGACGGTCGCCAGGGGGTCGACAAGGCCAAGACGCTGGCCTACGACCTCGTGCTGATGGACATGAGCCTGCCCGAGATCGACGGGTGGGAGGCGACGCGCGAGCTGCGCGCCGACCCGGCCACGAAGGAGCTGCCGATCATCGCGCTTACGGCCCACGCCATGTCCGGCGATCGCGAGAAGGCGCTGGAAGCCGGCTGCAACGACTACGACACCAAGCCGATCGAGCTGAGCCGGCTCCTCGGCAAGATGGAGGCGTTGCTCGGCGGCGCGGCTCCTGCGGGCGAGGCGGGCGGCGCGTAGCGGTCCCATGATGACCGTGGGCCTGACCGGCAACGTGGCGAGCGGCAAGACCACGGTCGCCGACCGCTGGCGCGAGTCGGGCGTGACGGTGATCGACGCCGACCGGCTGGGCCACGCGGTGCTCGAAGAAGATGCGGAGGCCCGCGAGGCCCTGGTGAGAGAGTTCGGCGGCGGCATCCTCGGACCCGACGGCAGGATCGACCGGCGGGCGCTGGGCGAGGCGGCCTTCTCGGTGACCGGGCGTGTCGCGAGCCTCAACGCCATCGTCCATCCCCCGCTCCTGGAGCGGCTCGACCGGGAGCTCGAGCAGGCCCGTGAGTCGGGCGCGGAGCTGGCGGTCGTCGACGCCGCACTCGTATTCGAGTTCGGTCTGGGCGAGGTTCTGGACGCGATCGTCCTGGTGACCGCGCCGGCCCGGATCCGCGAGGAACGGCTCCGCGAGGCCAGGGGTATGGACGCCGAGCGCATCGCGCGCATCATGGAGACGCAGATGCCCGACGAGGAGAAGGTCGAGGCCTGCGACTACGTGATCGTGAACGACGGGTCGATCGATCGGCTTCGCGCCGAGGCGGACGCGGTACTGGCCGCGATCCGCGATTCCATGGACGAGTATACCGGAGGGGGGCAAGACGATGGGTAGAGGGGGATTCCTGAGCGGACTGTTGTTCGGCCTCGCGCTGGGCGGCCTGATCGCCGTGCTCTACGCGCCCGAGAAGGGCGAGAAGACGCGGAAGAAGCTCGCCAAGAAGAGCGGCAAGTGGCAGGAAAGCGCCACCGAAGCCGTCGGGTTTGCGGGGGAGTACGTGAGCAAGGGTCGGAAGCGGGTCGGCATCTGATTCGGCGGGTGAAAACCGCTCAGTTGCTGCGGTGACCCGAGTCGGTTTGATCGTCCTCGACGGGTGGGGCCTGCGCGACTCGCGGGAGGGAAACGCGGTCGCGCTGGCCCGGACGCCCGTCTTCGACGAGCTCTGGGACAAGTACCCGCACACCGCGCTCGACGCCTCGGGCCGCGCGGTGGGCCTGAGCGCCGGCCAGATGGGGAACTCCGAGGTGGGACACCTCAACCTCGGGGCCGGACGGGTCGTCAAGCAGGACATCCTCCGCATCGACGAGGCGATCGAGGACGGGAGCTTCTTCGAGAACCCCGCCCTCCTCGGGGCGTTCTCACACGCGCGGGAGCGCGGGTCGACGCTCCACCTCATGGGCCTCGAGTCCGACGGCGGCGTCCACTCCAGCATGACCCACCTCGTGGCGCTCCTCGAGCTCGCGCGCCGGCAGGGCATGGGCGCGGTCGCGATCCACGCCTTCACCGACGGGCGCGACACCTCGCCGACGGGCGGCGTGGGGTACCTCAAGGACCTCGAGGGGTCGATCGACGAGAAGGGCGTCGGCGTCATCGCCACCGTCGTGGGCCGGTACTACGCGATGGACCGCGACAAGCGCTGGGACCGGACGCGGATCGCCTACGATGCCCTGACGCGGGGCCGCGCGGACATCGTGACGCGGAACCCCGTAGAGGCGCTCGAGAAGAGCTACGAGCGCGAGATCACCGACGAGTTCGTCAACCCGATCGTCGTCGAGGGCACGCCCCGCGTGTCGGACGGCGACGCGGTCGTGTTCTTCAACTTCCGCGCCGATCGCGGACGGCAGCTGACGCGCGCCTTCACCGATCCGGCCTTCGACGGATTCGAGCGCGAGCCGCTGAAGGATCTCCACTTCGTCACGATGACCCGCTACGACGAGACGTTCGGCGTGCCGGTCGCGTTCGCGCCCAAGGACATTCGCGAGGTGGCCGCCGACGTCTGGGAGCGCGAGGGGCTGTCGAGCCTCCGGATCGCGGAGACCGAGAAGTACGGCCACGTCACGTACTTCTTCAACGGCGGGCGTGAGGCGCCGTACGCGCGTGAGGACCGGATCCTCGTCCCCTCTCCGAAGGTCGCCACCTACGACCTCCAGCCGCAGATGTCGGCTCCCGAGGTCACCGACCGGCTGGTCGCGACGTTCACCGAGGGTGGGCACGGCGCGTTCGTCCTCAACTTCGCGAACCCCGACATGGTGGGGCACACGGGCAGCCTCGAGGCCGCGATCCGCGCCGTCGAGACCGTCGACGGGTGCCTGGGCCGCGTCGTGGAGGGCTTCCGCGCCTCCGCGCCCGACGGGGCGCTCCTCATCCTCGCCGACCACGGCAACGCGGAGACGATGATCGCCGAGGACGGCTCCCCCCACACGGCGCACACGACGAACCCGGTGCCGTGCGTGTTCGTCTCGCGCGACTTCCGGGGCCGGCTCCGGAGCGGGGGCGCCCTGTGCGACGCCGTACCGACGCTGCTCGCCTTCCAGGGGATCGCGAAGCCTGCGGTCATGACCGGCAGGGACCTGAGGGAGAGCTGAGCCCGAACTCCCACCCGGGCGGGAACCCTCCGGCACCGAATCCCCGCGCGTCCGCGAACCTCGCGGTGGATCCGGACTTCGTTCGCGACATCCTCGCCGAGCTCGTCGCCATCGACTCCCGCAATCCCACTCTGGTCCCCGGCGCTCCCGGCGAGGGCCCCATCGCGGCGCGCGTCGCCGGGATGTTGGAGGCGCTGGGGATGGAGGTCGAGACCGTCGAACCCGTGCCGGGCCGGCCGAGCGTGATCGGCCGGCGTCGCGGGGAGGGCGGCGGCCGCTCGCTCATGCTGAACGGGCACCTGGACACGGTCGGCGTCGAGGGGATGGAATCCCCCTTCGAGCCCCGGATCGAGAACGGCCGGCTCCACGGCCGCGGGTCCTACGACATGAAGGGCTCGCTCGCCGCCTGCCTGGCCGCGGTCAAGGCGCTCGTCGACGTGGACGTCGCGCTGGCCGGCGACCTGGTCGTCGCGGCCGTGGCGGACGAGGAGGTGGCGAGCATCGGCACCTCGGCGGTCATCGAGCGGGCACGGACGGACGGCGCGATCGTCACCGAGCCGACCGAGCTCGCGGTCTGCCTCGCGCACAAGGGCTTCGCCTGGATCGAGATCGAAGTCGAGGGGCGCGCCGCGCACGGCAGCCGCGCGGACCTGGGCGTGGACGCCAATCTCGCGATGGGCCGCGTGCTCGCGGAGGTGGCCGGACTCGAGCGCGAGCTGGCGGGCCGCCTCGCGCATCCTCGCGTCGGGCGGCCGTCGCTCCATGTCGGCACCCTCGCCGGCGGCACGGGATGGAGCACCTACGCGGCGCGCGCGATCGCCGGCGTGGAGCGCCGCATGATCCCGGGCGAGACCGCGGAGGGAGCCCTCGCCGAGGTCACGGCGCGCCTCACGCGACTCGAGCGGCAGGAAGCGGGACGCCACCCCATCGGCTCCGGCATCCGCGCGACGGCCCGCATCGCCCTGGCGCGAGAGCCGTTCGAGGCCGACCCGGACGCCCCCCTGGTTCGCGCACTCGAGCGCGCCGCGGAGGATGTGCTGGGACGGCGACCCGAGCGCGTCGGCGTCGCGTACTGGATGGACGCCGCGCTGCTCGGCGCCGCGGGCATCGAGACCGCGGTAATCGGTCCCGCCGGGGCAGGCGCGCACGAAGACGAGGAGTGGGTCGATCTCGACTCGTGCGTCCGACTGGCGGAGATCCTCGCGCACGCCGCGATCCTATTCTGCGGACCCCGCAACTTCGACAGCTGAGGGAACGCCTCCGAACATGGCGGAAAGCAAACACCCTGGACATCCGATGTACCACGAGGGAATGCGGCGTCTTCAGGACCTCCGTGAGACCCGCCGGCTGGCCGATCGCCTCGAACAGGTGACGGTACACGAGGAATTCACTCCAGAGGATCGTGCCTTCATCGAACGCAGCTCGATGTTCTTCGTCGCCACGGCGAACGCTCGCGGCGAGCCGGACTGCTCGTACAAAGGCGGGATGCCGGGGTTCGTCAGGGTCCTCGACGACCGAACCCTATGCATCCCCGACTACGACGGAAACGGCATGTATCGGACGTGGGGGAATCTCCTCGTCAATCCTCACGTCGGCTTGTTGTTCCTCGACTTTGAGCATCCGGGCCGGCTGCGCATCAACGGCGTCGGAGAAGTCAGGGAGGACGATCCAACGCTCGGAGAATTCCCCGGCGCGGTCTTCATCGTACGCGTGAGGGCCAATCGAATATTTCCGAACTGTCCCCGCTACGTACACCGGATGCAGCTCGTCGAGCACTCGGCATACGCTCCCCGACCGGAGTACGCCCCGCCCATCCCCGAGTGGAAGAAATCCCCGAAGTATCGGGACTCTCTGCCGGCGCGAGACCGGGCCGATCGCGGACCCGCCGCTGAGCGCGAAATGGAGTAATCCTGGTTCTTCCGGCGGCGGTGACGGTCCAGCACAGCGACCCGGGGTCGCCTGGAATTCATTTCCTTGCTTGCGTCGTCAGGTACTCCGCGAGGGCAACGGCGTCGTTGTGCTCGCGATCCTTCGCCGCATAGACGAGAGTCACCGGTCCCTTGCGGAGCTCCTCCCGGAGCCGCGTCATCGCCTCGCTGTTCGCATCCAGCTCGGCGAAGTAGCGGTCGCGGAACCGCGGCCACTTGACCGGGTCGTGCCCGAACCACTTCCTGAGCGCGGTGCTGGGCGCGATCTCCTTGAGCCAGAGGTCGATCCCGGCGGCGTCCTTGGAGAGCCCCCGCGGCCAGAGCCGATCCACGAGGATCCGCGTTCCGTCTCCGGATTCGGGGGACTCGTAGGCACGCTTGAGCTTCACCCTGGCACGCGATGCCGGTCGGGAAGACACGGCTGATCAGCGCACGCGCGCGAGCGTCAGCCCGTCGCCGACCGGCACCAGCGACAGGTCCACGCGATCGTCGTCGCGCACGCGCGCGTTGAAGGCGCGGATCGCCTGCGTCGACTCCTCCTCGTTTGCCGGGTCCGCCACGCGGCCGTCCCACAGCACGTTGTCGACCGCGATCAGCCCGCCGCGTCGCACCAGGCGCAGGCAGCGCTCCCAGTACTCCACGTAGCCGGCCTTGTCGGCGTCGATGAATGCGAAGTCGAAGCGACCCTCGAGGCCCTCCTCCACCATGCGGTCGAGCGTTTCGGCGGCGGGCGCCACGCGGATCTCGATCTTCTCGAGGACGCCTCCCTCCGCCCACCAGCGGCGCGCGATGGCCGCGTACTCCTCGCTGATCTCGCAGGCGGTGACGCGCCCGTGAGGCGGAAGCGCGAGCGCGACGACCAGCGCGGAGTAACCGGTGAAGGTCCCCACCTCGAGCGTCCGCTCGGCGCCGATCAGCCGGACCAGCAGGGCCATGAACTGCCCCTGCTCGGGGGCGATCTGCATGTCCGCATTCTCCCGCGATGCGGTCTCCTCGCGGAGCCGGCGCAGGACGTCGGGCTCGCGGAGCGAGACGTCGAGCAGGTAGGCATGGACGGCGTCGTCGAGGCCGATCGAGCGGCGGCTCACGGCCTTCCCCCGCCGGCGACCACGGCCTCCTCGGTAACCCGACGCACGACGAGGCCGCCCTTCATCACGAGCCGCACCCGGCGAAGCTCCGAGATGTCGACCGACGGATCGCCCTCGACGGCTACGAGATCCGCCAGGAGCCCCGGCCGGACCGCGCCGATCCGGTCCTCCATGTGGAGGACGCGCGCATCGATCGACGTGGCCGCGCGGAGGGCGTCCAGGGGTGGCATCCCGTACGCCACCAGGAGCTCGATCTCACGCGCGTTGTCGCCGTGCGCAAACACGCCCGCGTCGGAGCCGTTGCAGATCGTCACGCCGGCCTCGCGGGCCGCGCGGAACGAGGCCCGTTGGGCCACGACGCTGGCGGGCTCCGGTTCCCCCGGCTCCCAGCCCCGGTAGCGCGCGATCGCCTCACCCGCCGCGAGCGTGGGGCAGAGCGCGGCGCCGCGCTGGGCCATGAGCCGGAACACCTCCGGCGTCCCCTCGCTTCCGTGCTCGATCGTCTGGACGCCGGCCTCGACCGCGCGGCGCATTCCCTCGGGCGAGGAGGCGTGGGCGGCCACCGGCGCGCCCGCGCTTTCCGCCACTTCGACCACCCGCGTGAGCTCCTCCCGCGTGAACGTCGGGCGGGTCGCTCCTCCGGGTCCCCAGCGGTAGTCGGCGTACACCTTGACCCACTCGGCGCCCCGGCCGATCTGGTCGCGCGCGACCCGCGCCAGGTCCTCGACTCCGCTCGCCTCCTCCGCGCCCTGCGGGACCGGGAACTCGAACCCGCGCGGGCCGTAGCTCCCGGTGGCGACGATCGCGCGCGTCACCGGAACGACGCGAGGGCCTGCGACGATGCCGCCGGCGATCGCGCGCGCGAGCCCCACGTCGTCGTATCCCGCGCCTTCGGTGCCCAGATCCCGTATCGTCGTGAAGCCCGCCTCCAGCGTGCGGCGCGCATGGACCACCGCCCGCGCGACCCGCTCGGCGCGCGACTCCGTCAGCACCTGGTCGTTCCAGCTGGTCTCGTCGTACGGATGGAGAAAGAGATGGGTGTGGGCATCGATCAGGCCCGGCAGGAGCGTGGCTCCCGCCAGCTGAATCGTGCGCGCGTCGCTCGGCGGGACGACCTCGTCCGCCGGCCCGGCGGCGGCGATCCGCTCGCCTTCGACGACCACCGCCCAGCCGGTGTGCATCGTCTCGCCGTCGAACACGCGATCGGGGCGCAGGACCATCGGCCCGCTGGAATCGGCCGGCTGGCCGATGCAGGGGCTTGCGGCAGCCAGGACCAGCGTCAGCCCGAGCGCGTGCCGAAGGCGGCTCACCAGGATCCGGGAAACTTGTCCGCGTACCGCTCGATCGCCTCCGCGACGGTGCGGACGGCCTCCTCCGGACCCAGGAACTCCTCCACCTTGACCTCTTTCTCCTCGAGCTTCTTGTAGTCCTCGAAGAAGCGCTTGAGCTGTGCCAGGCGGTGGGGCCGGAGCTCGTCGATGTGCTTGTAGCTCACGTATTCGGGGTCGTCCATGTGGACGCACAGGATCTTCTCGTCCGACAGGCCGTGATCCTCCATCACCATGAGGCCGATCGGCCGCGCTCTCAGGACCGACAGCGGCTGGACGGGCTCCTGCATGAGCACGAGCACGTCCAGCGGATCGTGGTCCTCGCCCAGAGTGCGGGGGATGAACCCGTAGTTGGCCGGGTAGACGACCGAGGAGTAGAGGATGCGATCGACGCGCAGCATTCCGCTCGGCTTGTCGACCTCGTACTTGACCTTGCCGCCCTTGGGAATCTCGATGACGGCGAAGAACTCATCGGGCGCTTCGGGCCCCGGATCGAGGTCGTGCCACGGATGGGTCACGAGCTCAGCGGCTCTCGCCCGTCATGGGCACGAAGCGGACCGGGATCAGGTCTTCCGCGACGAGGCGCCCGCCGTGGCGCCGCCAGCGCCGCAGCACCTGCTCGAATCCATCCCCGACCGGTCCCACCATCCGTCCGCCTTCGGCCAGCTGGTCGACGAGCGGCTCGGGAATGCGTGCCGGCGCCGCCGCCAGCAGGATCGCGTCGAAGGGAGCGGCCCGCGGCAGCCCGCGGCGTCCGTCTGCGGCGATCACGAACACGTTGCGATACCCGAGCTCGCGCAGGGTTCGCGCCGCCCGGCGCGCCAGGATCGGCGAGATCTCGAGGGTGAAGACGCGATCCACGATCTCGGCGAGGACCGCCGCCTGATACCCCGAGCCGGTCCCCACCTCCAGCACGCGGTCCTCGGGATGCGGCTCGAGCGCCTCGGTCATGTAGGCCACGATGTAGGGTTGGCTGATCGTCTGGTCGAGGCCGATGGGAAGCGGCCGATCCGAATAGGCGAGGTCCATGAACTCGGCCGGGACGAACTCGTGGCGCGGGACCGAGCGCATGGCCGCCAGGACTGCCGGATCGTGCACGCCGCGCGCGTCGATCTGCCAGCGCACCATGTGCTCGCGCTCCGTCGCCCAGTCGATCACGGCCGCTCCCGCCGGTTGCCTGACTCCCGCTTCCTCTGCCATCGACAAACTAGCGCAGCTGAGCGAGAAGCGCGCGTGTCCGGTCACGCCAGTCGGGGTAGGGGCCGAGCAGGGACTCCGCCTTCTCGAGGACGCCGATCGCGCCGCCCCGGTCGCCGGCGGCGATCCGCGCGCGGCCCAGCCAGTACCAGGCGAAGCCGTTGGTGGGATCGATCCGGCTCGCGGTCTCGAAGCGGCTCGCCGCCTCGGCGGTCCGGCCGGCGATCATGAAGCCCTTGCCCTCCTCGACGACCCGCTGGCTCGACGCACGCGAAGGCGTGCCGGCACCCGGATCGCTGGCGTGCGCGGTGTCGGTCGAGATCTCGCGCGGCGCGGGAGTTTCTACGGCGGCCGTTTCCGCATCCGATGCGGCGGCGGGACTCTCCCGCACCGGGGGCTCGGTCCGCGGGCCCTCCTCGCGGCCGCGGCCGCAGGCGGCGAGCGCGACCAGGACGGCGAGAGCGAAGCCGGAAGTCCTCAGAAGATCCACCACCCGTCGTCGACGGCACCACCGTGCTCGTAGCACGACTCGGTCGGCTCGGTGCCGCTTACGAACGCCTCGTACCGGGTGACCGGGCAACCCGGCGTCGCGAGCAGTCCGGTCGCGGGATCGATCTCGACCAGCACGATGTTTCGCGGCGCGGGGAACTCCGGGCTGCGGTCGCCGTAGCCCGAGCGCTTCATGAACTCGACCCAGATCGGGAGCGCGGCGCTGTCCCCGTAGAGGCCGATCGCGGAGTTGTCATCGTATCCGACCCACACGAGGGCCACGATCTCGGTCGTGTAGCCCACGAACCATGCGTCCCGGGTGGAGTTGGTCGTGCCGGTCTTGCCGGCCGCCGAGCCGCCGTAGCCGAGCCTGCGCGCGCGGGCCGCCGTGCCGTAGTCGAAGACGTCCTGCAGCATGTCGTTCACGAGGTAGACGGCGTCGGCGGGCAGCACGCGATCCATCTCCACATGCTGGTGCTGGAGCACGTTCCCGTCGTCGTCGACCGCCGCCAGGATCGAGAGCGGCGTCGTGCGGATGCCGCCGTTGGCGAGCGTGGAGTACGCCGACGCCAGCTCGAGCGGAGTCACCTCGAAGGCGCCGAGAGCGAGGGACGGAACGGCCTGGAGCGTGCTCTCGATCCCCGCGTCGTGCGCCGTGCGGGTCACGCGGTTCAGCCCCACGTCGAGCGCCAGGCGGCTCGTGGCGATGTTCATGGAGTTCGCCAGCGCGGCGCGCAGCGTGACGTTGCCGTGAACGGAGCCGTCGTAGTTGTCGGGGGACCACGTCTGACCTCCCGATACGACCGAGAACGGCATGTCGTCGATGATCGTCGCCGGCGACCAGCGGCCGGGCGTCAGGAACGCGGTCAGGTACACGAACGGCTTGAACGTCGATCCGGGCTGGCGGCGGGCCTGCTCCGCCCGGTTGAACTGGGACGAGGGATAGTCCCTCCCGCCGACCATGGCTCGCACGAAGCCCGTCTGCGGATCGAGCACCACGAACGCGCCCTCGAGCTCGCCGGCACGCTTCGCCAGGCGCGGGTATCCCTCCTCGAGGTGGTCGAGGCCGTCGATCAGCGCGCTCTCGGCCGCTATCTGGTATTGCATGTCGAGCGTCGTGAAGATCCGCAGGCCCTCGCTCTGGAGGAGCCGCCGCGGGTAGCGGTCGGCCAGCTCGCGCAGGACGAAGTCCACGAAGTGGGGGGCGTCGTTGAACCGCTTCTCCTCGCCGCGCACGAGGAGCGCGGCGCCCCGTGCGTAGGCGTACTGGTCGTCGGTGATGCGGTCCTGGTCGTGCATGAGCCGCAGCACCAGGTCGCGGCGCTGCCGCGCGGCGTCGGGATAGCGGTGCGGGTTGTAGCGTCCGGGATCGCGGATCAGCCCAGCGAGCATGGCGGCCTGCGACAGATCGATCTCGCGCACGGACTTGCCGAAGTAGTAGCGCGAGGCCTCCTCGACCCCCATGATGCTGGAGGCCCCGCGCTGGCCCAGGTAGATCTCGTTGAGGTAGGCCTCGAGGATCTCGTCCTTCGAATACTTGAGCTCGAGGATCAGCGCCATTGGCGCCTCGATCGCCTTGCGCCGGTAGGTGCGCTCGGCGGTCAGGTAGTAGTTCTTGACGAGCTGCTGCGTGATCGTCGAGCCGCCCTGGGTCGTGCTCCCCGCCTTGACGTTGGCGAGGAAGGCCCCGCCGATGCGGATCGGGTCCAACCCCGGATGGGAGTAAAACCGCGAGTCCTCGACCGCGAGGATCGCCTGCACCACGTGCGCCGGGACCTCCGCGAGCTCGATCGGCGTGCGGTCCTCCATGTGCTGGTCGAAGACCACGCCGATGACCTCGGGCTCGAGCGCCGCGGTGTCGAGCACCTTGCCGGTTCGGGCCTGGCTCACGCGCGCGATCACGCCGCCGGAGGTCTCGATCCGCACCGGGTAGGCGGGATTCGAGCCGTCGGGGTACGAGAAGGCATGCAGGTAGACGAGCCAGCGCCCGTCGTCGTGGGCGTACTCACCCGGCTCGTCGACGCCGCCGGCCTGCTCCAGATAGCCGAGCCGCTCGAGGCGCGCCTCGAAGTCGCGAGCGTCGAGCCTGCGTCCGGGATGGAGGAGGAAGGCGTCCGAGTAGATCCGGGAAGGGACGTTCCACTTGCGCCCCTCCCATTTCGCCGTCACCTGGCGCTCGAGAACGACGCCGATCACGAGGATGCCGGCGAGGAGAAGAGCGCCGGTGACCGCGATCGATTTTCCGAGGGGGAACTTCCGCCGCGAGCGGCGGTTGCGCGATTCGGCCATCGAGCGGGAATCTACACCGCGGCGGGGAAAAGGATGCAGCGAGGCGGGTTGCCCCAGCCCTCGCGCGAGCGGCTAGCCGCCGTCGCCCAGCACCCGCAGCCAGTTGCCGCCGAGGATGCAGGCGAGCTCGTCCCCCGTGACGCCGCGCGCCTCGAGATCGGCGGCGACGAGCCCGAAGTCCTGCGCTCCGCGAAAGCCCTCGGGAAGGCGCGGGACCCCGTCCAGGTCCGAGCCCAGCGCGGCGTGATCCGGCCCGGCGACTTCCAGGATCCGGAGGAGGTGCTCGACGATCGCGTCCCGTCCGCAGCGCCCGCCGGCGGGGTCGAGGTACGCCGGGTAGAACGCGACGCCCACGATCCCGCCGGTCGCGGCTACCGCGCGGATCTGCTCGTCGGTGACGTTCCGGGGGTGGGCGCCGCGGGCTTCCGTGGCGGAGTGGCTCACGATCACGGGCCGGCTGGCGATCTCGACGACGTCCCAGAACGTCCGGGGCGCCGCGTGCGCCAGGTCGACCAGCATTCCGCACTGCTCCATCTCGGCGACGACCTCCCTCCCGAGGGGCGAGAGCCCGCGCGACGCGCCGTCGGCTCCCGCCGCGTCCCCGAGCTCGTTCGAGTTCATCCACGTCAGCGTCAGGTAGCGCGCGCCGAGGGAGCGGAAGTGCGCCACGTTGGCGGGATCGCCTTCCAGCGCCTGGCCGTTCTCGATCCCGCAGAGGAGCGCGATCCGGCCGCCGGCCACCGCTGCCCGGACCTCGTCCGCCGTGGTCGCGAACGCGCACCGGTCGGGGTAGGTGCTCGCGGCCCCGCGAACCGCCGAGATCAGCGTCTCGGCGCGGGCGCGCGCGCGACCGTCGGCGAAGGTGGGATCGATCCAGGCGGCGAGGAAGACGGCGTCGACCCCGCCCTCGGCGAGGCGCGGAAGGTCCGCATGGCCGGCCTCGCGCCGGACGCCCAGATCGACTCCGTCGTCGACCATGCGGAGCGGAGTGTCCATGTGGCCGTCGAAGACGAGCGCGGAGCCGTACACCTAGCGATCCGCCAGGGCGGTGAGCGCCACGACGGCGGCGATTCCGATGCCGTCGGCGGTGAGGTCCTTGAACGAGAAGGGCTCGCCGCGAGTCCAGTCACGCGCCTCCTTGCCGAGCGACGCGGCGAGCGCCACGCCGATCCCGGCGAGGCGCCGGTCCGCCGGGTCCCAGTCGAGCTCGATCCCGGCCGCATAGCCCGCCCCCGCCGTCCAGCCGGCGGCGAAGGCGTGGAGGGGCTTGTCCGGCCCCCGCCAGCTGTCCTCGGGAGTCTGCGCGGCGCAGGGTACGGAAACAGACAGCGCGCCGATCGCGTAAGGGATACACAGGCGGACCCGCACGGCGCCGAATATAGCCCGCGTCCCGATCTTTCTTCGCTTGACATCCATCTATTGGTTCTCATATTATCAGCCATCTAATGAATCGACGGAGCGATCGGAAGCCGGGCTGCGAGGGCGTGTGGGGACGGTCGAACCTGGAGGGGAAGCTGGGACCGGCGCTCCTGTTCGTGGGACGTCTCGTGGGGCGCAGGCTCGAGAAGGCCCTGGTGGAGCAGGGGCTCGGGATCACGCCCGCCCAGGCGCGGATCCTCATCGCCCTCCATTTCCACGGACCGCTCAACCAGCAGTCGCTCGCGCTCCATACCGACGTGGATCCGTCCACGCTCGTGTCGACCCTGGACGTCATGGAGCGCGAGGGGATGGCCCTGCGGGACAAGAAGCCCGGCGATCGCCGGGCCCACCTCGTGAGCCTGACCGAGCGCGGGGAGAGCCAGGTGCCGCGCCTGTTCGCGCTGTGGGACACGGTCGAGGAGGAGCTCACGCGGAACATGGGTGAGACTGAACGGAAAGCGTTTCTGACGATGGTCCAGCAGCTGATCGGAAGGCTCTACGCCGGAGACCCCCCGTGCGGATGAATGCGGATCGCCAAAAGAACGGCGGCCCGCGTCGAGGCGGGCCGCCGCCGGATGCGGCTCCTGCCGGGTCAAACAGGAACCGCGGGGTGATCCCCGGCAGGAGGACTCCCGGGAATCGGCCAGGCTGTGGACCCTGGCTCTCCCTAAAGCAACGTATCGGGGAGGGGGTTTATTCAATCCGCGTGTGCTCGTCGATCCGCGTGTACGCGATCGCCGTCGCCCTGACGCTGGTGGGGGGCCTGGCCGGGCCCGTCGCGGCCCGGGCGCAGGAAGCGGCCGGTGACACGCTCGACCTCACCGTGGCAGAGGCGGTCCAGCGGGCACTGGTCACCAACGAGGAGGCGCGGATCGCACGCGCGGCGGTCGATCGCACCGAGGGCCAGGTGCGGGAGGCGTACGCTCGGGTCATGCCGACGATCGACGGCTCCTACCGCTTCACCCGGAACCTCCAGCGCCCCGTCCTGTTCTTCGACCAGGGTGGCGAGACGCAGCAGATCCAGATCGGCAATGCGACCGAGCACGCCTTCGACATCACGGTGGAGCAGCCGGTGCTCGATTTCAGCCTGGGCTCGGCCCTGGCGGCGGCCGGCCACGGCACCGCGGCGAGCGAGGCGAGCTACGAGCGCGCGCTGACCGACGTGGCGCTCGACGCCCGGCAGGCATACTACGGAGTGCTCCTCGCGAACGCCGACGTCGAGGTCGCCGCGAACGCGCTCGAGCTGGCCGGAGCGCGGCAGCGGCAGGTCCAGCTGTTCTTCGACGTAGGGACCGCGGCGGAATTCGATCTGCTGACCGCGCGGGTCGCGCTCGAGAGCGCACGGCCGGTCCACATCCGCGCCGTGAACGCGCAGCGCCTCGCCTACAACGAGCTCAAGCGGGTTACCGGAATTCCGTTCTCGACCGGCGTCGATCTCGCCGACTCGCTCACCTACGAGCCGGTCACGATCCTGCTCGACGAGGCCGTGGCGACCGCCCTCCAGCGGCGCGGTGACCTGATCGCGCAGCGCGAGACCGTAGACCTGTCGCAGGAGCTCGTCGACGTGCAGCGGACGGAGGCGTATCCCTCGGTCTCGCTGTTCCTGAATCTCAACCGGCGGGCGTCCTCCGAGGAGATCTGGCCCGAGGACCGGGACTTCACCCAGTCGGCGACGGCGGCGCTGGCGCTCGACATCCCGATCTTCGACGGGCGGCGCAACCAGGGCCTGACGCTCCAGGCGCGCGCAGACTACGTGGCGGCGGTCGAGCGCCTTCACGCGCTCGAGCGGGACGTCGAGCTCCAGGTGCTGGACGCGTGGCAGTCCGTCCAGGCCGCAGCCGAGAGTGTGACCGCGACCCAGGCGACGCTCGATCTCGCCGAGCGCGCCTACGAAATCGCCACCGTGCGGTTCCGCAGCGGACTCTCCACGCAGCTCGAGCTCGACGAGTCGGAGCAGGATCTGATCGAGGCGCAGTCGAACGCCGCCGAAGCGTTGTACTCCCACATGCTGGCGCGCGCGGTCCTGCTCCACGCGATGGGGGAGATCTGAGCGCCCGGGCCATCCTCGTCGCCCTCGTGGCGATCGGATGCCTGACCGCGCCGGCGTTCGCGCAGGACTACGGCGCATCCGATACGCTGTCGATCCCGCCGCCGTCGGGAATCGTGCCGAAACCCCTGAGGTTCGCCTTCGGCGTGGGCGTGGGAAGCTACCACTGGGAGGATCCCTCTCCCTTCGACGCGCCCTACGAAGACCTCACGATGACGACCCTGTCGATCGAGCGCATGCTGTGGCGGGGAGTGCGTGGCCGGGCCAGCATGGCCGCCGGGAAGACGACGCTTCGAGTCGGACCCGACGAGGTCGACGCGTGGATCATGCCGTTCGATCTGCAGGTGGTGGTATCGCCCGACTTCGGCCCGTTCCGCCGCTTCGGCGTGATGCCGTACGCGGTGGGGGGATTCGGGAGCCTCGTCACCAACCCGAGCGGGGACGTGGAGGACCTGGAGCTCACCACCCGATCGCAGTCCCAGTGGACGTACGGCGGGGGTATTCTGGGAAGCTTCCTCGAGCGGTTCGAAGCCCGCCTCGAAAGCACCGCCGCCGGCGTGCGCCTGGCGGATCCTGTGGAGAGCGAGGAACGCGAGACGCAGACGGTTCACAATCGACGATGGGAGGGACGGATCAGTTGGCTCTTCTGAGGACGCTACGCTCCACGAGCGCGCTCGCGCTGGCCGCCGCATGGATGGCGGGCTGCGGCGGAGGGGACGAGAACACAGCCCCCCAGGGCGCCGTCATCGACACCGTGCACGTGCGGGCGGAAGACGTCCCCACCCTGGTGCAGGCGGTCGGGACGGTCGAAGCCGACAACCAGACCGCGGTCGGCGCCGAGGTGAGTGGGCAGGTTTCCCGCATCATCCGCGATGAGGGCAGCCGCGTCGCGGCCGGCGCACCCGTCATTCAGCTCGACCCGGCCCCGTACCAGTACGCCGTCCAGTCCGCTGCGGCGGATCTCAGCCGGACCCAGGCCCAGCTCTCGGCCGACTCCAAGCAGCTCGAGCGGTTCACGCAGCTCCTAGAAGCCGGAGCCGTCGACCAGCAGACGTACGACAACCTGGAGGCCCGCGTCGAGAGCGGTCGCGCCGCCGTCCAGCAGGCGCAGGCGGCGCTCAACACGGCGCGCTGGAACCTGGGCAAGGCGACCGTTCGCGCGCCCTTTGCCGGAACGGTCGGCAAGCGCCACGTACAGCTCGGCCAATCGGTCGACCCCGGGGATCCGGTGTTCGACCTGGTCGACGATCAGCCCGTCTCGGTGCGCTTCGACGTGCCCGAGATCTACGCCGGCGATATCGCGGTGGGGGACCGCGTCGAGTTCCGGGTCCGCTCCGATACGGTCGCCACCCGGATCGCGAGCGTCGACTACGTGAGTCCGGAGATCAAGCCGGACAGCCGGACGTTCGAGATCACTGCCGCGTACACGAACCCTGACGGCGGCGTGAAGCCCGGCGCGTACGCCGACCTGGTGGTCACGACGGGCGTTCACGAGGACGCACCGCTGGTGCCCGAGGAAGCGCTCGTCACCGAAGGCACCAAGAACTACGTCTACGTGGTCGAGGACTCGACCGCGCACCGTCGCGAGGTGACGGTCGGCTCCATCCAGGAGGGGATGGTCGAGGTGCTGGGCGGCGTCCGGCCCGGCGAGGTGGCGATCGTCGCCGGTCAGCAGGGGCTCCAGGATGGGGCGGTCGTGCGCATCGTCGAGCCGCGCGAGACATTGCAGCGGGAAAACTGAAGCGATGTTTCTCTCCGATACCGCGATTCGCCGGCCGATCTTCACGATCATGGCGATGTCGGCCCTGGTCCTGTTCGGCTACATCGGCTACCGCGCGCTCGGCATCAACCAGTTCCCGAACGTCGACTTCCCGACCGTATCGGTGACCACGGTTCTTCCGGGCGCGAGCCCGGAGGTCGTCGAGTCGGCGGTCACCGACGTGATCGAGAACGAGCTCTCGTCCATCGAGGGGATCAAGCACATCACGTCGACCTCCGCGCTCGGCGTTTCGAACATCTCGGTGGAGTTCGAGCTCGATCGCGACGTGGACCTCGCCGCCCAGGACGTGCGCGACAAGGTCGCGGTAGCGGAGGCGTCGCTGCCCAACGACGTCGAGCCCCCGGTCGTATCGAAGCTCGACATCTCGGCCCAGCCGAATCTCTGGATCGCGCTCATGGGTCCGGACGCGCGGGCGATCGGCGAGTACGCGCGTTGGACGCTCCGGCCGCGGCTCCAGACCGTCGAGGGTGTCGGAAACATCTTCCTGGGAGGCTTCCAGGAGCGCGAGATCCGTGTCTGGATCGATCGCGAACGGCTCGAAGGCTACAACCTGACGGCCGGCGAGATCGTCGCCGCGCTGCAGGCCCAGAACGTCGAGGTCCCGGGCGGCGCACTCGAGTCCGGCGCGCGCGAGACCGTGGTCAAGATCCAGGGCGAGGTGTCGAGCGTGGCCGCGTTCGAGGACCTCGTCGTGGCGATGCGCGAAGGCGCGCCGATCCGGCTCCGCGACGTCGGCCGGGTCGAGGACGGGCTCGAGCCGATCCGCGGCTTCGCCCGGTGGAGCGGCGAGGTCGCCATCGGCCTCGGCATCGCGCCGCGATCGGGCGCCAACACCGTAGAGGTCTCGCGTCTCGTGCGCGACCGACTGGTCGAGCTCGAGGCCTCCTTCCCCGAGGGGATGACCGCGGAGATCGCCTACGACGGGGCCGAATACATCGAGCGCTCGATCGCCGACGCGCAGCTGGACCTGCTGTACGGCGCGTTCTTCGCGATGGTCGTCGTGCTGCTCTTCCTGCGCTCCTGGCGCTCGACGCTCATCATCGGCCTGGCGATCCCCACGTCGCTCCTCGGCACGTTCGCGTTCATGAACTTCTTCGGCTTCACGATCAACACGATGACGGTGCTGGCGCTGGCGCTCGCGGTGGGCGTGGTCATCGACGACGCGATCGTCGTGCTCGAGAACATCTACCGCAACATGGAGGAAGGAAAACCGCCCGAGGAAGCGGCGGCCTTCGGCACCCAGGAGATCGCGCTCGCGGTGGCGGCGACGACGTTCTCGCTGGCGGCCGTGTTCCTGCCGGTGGCGTTCATGGAGGGGATCGTCGGGCGCTTCCTGTTCCAGTTCGGCGTAACAGTGGCGGTCGCGATCCTGCTGTCGCTGTTCGTGGCCCTGACGCTGACCCCGATGCTCTGCTCGCGCTTCCTGCGGCACGAGGAGGGGCGCAGCAACCCCGTCTTCCGGAAGGTCGGCGAATGGCTCGACTGGACGGACCGCACGTACCGCCGCGGACTGGACTGGTCGCTAGACAATCGCTGGAAGACGATCGGTATCGCGGCGATCCTCTCCGTCGTGGGCCTCGCGCTGTTCATCGTCCTGCCGAAGGAGCTGACGCCGGAGGTCGACGAGTCGGGGTTCGTAGTCGCTTCCGAGACCCCGACCTCCGCTTCCGTGCTGTATACCGACGAGAAGCAGCGTCAGCTGGAGCAGATCATCCTGAGCGTCCCCGAGGTCGGCGGCGTGTTCTCGGCGGTCGGATTGTTCGGGCCCGTCAACCAGGGCTTCATGTTCGTGAACCTGCACCCGGCGGGGGAGCGCGACCGCTCGCAGCACGAGATCATGGACGAGCTGCGCGGCCGGCTCGCCGCGGTGCCGGGGATTACCGCGTACGTCTCGACGTTCGGCAGCGCGTTCTCGGGCGGCGCCGCCTCCGAGCCGTTCCAGTTCGTGATCACGGGTCCCGAGCTCGAAGGGCTCCAGGAGTACAGCGATGCGCTGATGGCGCGGCTGAGGGAAGAGGTGCCCGGCATCACCGACATGCGTACGGACATGCGGCTGCAGAAGCCCGAGGTCCGGGTCGAGCTCGACCGCGACAAGGCGGCGGGCATGGGGCTGGACGCCTCCGAGATCGCGCGCGCGATCAACGTCCTGATCGGCTCCCAGGAGGCGACGATCTACAAGGAAGGCGGGCACCGGTACGACGTGCGGGTACGCGTCGAGGATCGGCAGCGGAACCAGCCCGCGGACATCCTCGCTCTGGCGGCGCGCACCGAGTCCGGCGAGATGGTGCGCCTGGGGAACGTCGTCCGGCTCCAGGAGGGGACGGGGATCAACGTGATCAACCGCCGCGACCGGCAGCGGGCGATCACGATCCTCGCCAACCTCCAGGGCGCTTCGCTCGGCGAGGCGGTGGGGACCGCCCAGCGCGAGGCGGAAGAGATCCTGCCCGACACGTACGCGACCGCCGTGGCCGGCGCGTCGGAGACCTTCCAGCAGACGTTCGCGGCGCTCCTCTTCGCGCTCGGGCTGGCGGCCGTCATCACCTACATGCTGCTGGCGAGCCAGTTCGAATCCCTCGTCCACCCGTTCACGATCATGGGGGCCGTGCCCCTGGCCGCGATCGGGGCGCTGGGGCTCCTGCTCGTCACCGGGATGTCGCTGAATCTCTACTCGTTCATCGGGCTCATCCTCTTGATCGGCCTCGTGGTCAAGAACTCGATCCTGCTCGTCGACTACACCAACACGCTGCGAGCGCGCGGGCGGTCGCTCGAGGACGCGCTGAAAGAGGCGGGGCCGATCCGGCTCAGGCCGATCCTCATGACGTCGCTGACCGTGATCTTCGGCGTGGCGCCGATCGCCCTGGGGATCTCCGAAGGCGCCGAGCTCAGGCAGCCGATGGCGATCGCGGTGATCGGCGGGCTGTCCACCTCGACGTTCCTGACCCTGCTCGTGATCCCGGTCCTGTACTCGTTGATGGAGGGCGGGATCCAGTGGGCCAAGCGGCGGGTCCATGCGATCGGGGAGCACGGATGGCGGGGCGCCTGGTCGCCCGCGCACCCGCAGAAGTAAGGGCAACCAACGCCGGCTCGCTGCTTTCCGGCCGGATCAGTCGCCGGCGAGCAGCTCCAGATACTCTTCGATGCGGCGGGCGTTGGTGCCCACGTCGCTCCTGCCGACGCGGCTGACCGAGCGGACGTCTACGCGGCTCCCGCCCCGCTCGGGCCGGATGCGGACCACGACGTCGTCCTTGAACCCGAACCAGGGCGTCGTGGCGGTGGCCTCGATCCGGCCTCGATCCGGATCGCTCTCGACGATCTCCCATCCCATCTCCCGGCCGGCCTCGACGGCGCGCAGGAAGACCGCCTCGGGCGGAGCGTCCAGGGTGAGGGGTCCGAGGTCCGGATAGCCCTCACGCTGCTGCTCGGCGATGGAGTCCCCGCCGTACTCGCTCGGGTTGGGAGCGTCCGCGCGGAGCGGCTGGATCGCCTCGAAGACGGGCGGGTCGGAG
>DASSBK010000170.1:0-13963 GCA_035698825.1 Gemmatimonadota bacterium | reverse complement strand
CGGGAACGATGCAAGCCTCGGCGCCTCCCGTGACCACGCGATCGACCCGGCCGGTCCGGATCGCCTGGAACGCGTACCCCATGGCGTCCGAGGCGGAGGTGCAGCCGGTCGAGATCACGTGACTCATTCCGCGCAGCTCGTGTTCCATCGACACCTCGCTGGAGAGCATGCCCACGAACGTGGCCACGATGCTGTAGGGGCTCACCCGGCGCGCGCCCTCGCGGTAGTAGACTTCGTACTGCTCTTCCCCGAAGGCGATTCCCGCGGCGCCGGTCCCCAGGATCACGCCCGTGCTGCGACGCTCCTCCTCGGACAGCTCCAGGGTATCGATCCCGGCGTCGGCCAACGCCTCGGCCGTGGCGGCCAGCGTCATGGCGACCACGCGCATCCCGTAGCGCCGCGTCTTGGCGGGCAGGTGGGCCGCGACGTCGAAGCCGCGCACCTCGCCGGCCACACGACAGTCGTGGTCGCTCGGATCGAACAGGGTGATCGGCCCGGTCCCACTCTGCCCGCGGGCGCAGGCGCGCCAGAATTCCGGCCGTCCGATGCCGTTGGGGCTCACCACCCCGATTCCCGTGACCACCACCCGCAGGCCGTCGTTCATGGCGGCGAATATACGCGGCCCTCTAGATTTGCTAGATGAGCGCCGATCGATACGCGCGACAGCGGATCCTGCCCGAGATCGGGGAGACCGGACAGCGGCTGCTCGCCGGCTCGCACGCAGTGATCGTCGGTTGCGGGGCGCTGGGCTCCGTGCAGGCCCAGCTCCTGGCGCGGGCCGGGGTGGGGCGGTTGACCGTCATCGACCGCGACTTTGTCGAGCGGGCCAACCTCCAGCGCCAGATCCTCTTCACCGACGCCGACGCGGAGGGCGCCACTCCGAAGGCAGTGGCGGCCGAGCGCGCCCTGTCTGCGATCAACCCGGAGATCTCCGTTCGTGGCCTGGTCGACGACCTGCGCGCCGGCACTGCGGAGGACCTGCTGAGCGGCGCCGACGTCGTCTGCGACGGGACCGACAACTTCGAGACGCGATACCTGATCAACGACTGGGCCGTGCAGAATCGGATCCCATGGGTGTACGGCGGTGTCATCGGGACCGGCGGGCTCGTCATGCCGATCGTTCCCGGCGAGACCGCCTGCCTGGCGTGCGTGTTCGAAACGCCTCCCGAGGCGGGAAGCCTGGCGACTTGCGAGACGGCGGGCGTGCTCGGCGCGGCCGTGGCCGTCGTGGCGGGAGTGCAGACGACCGAGATCGTGAAGCTCCTCGTGGGCGCGCGGGAGCGACTCCTCACGGGAATCCTGCGGTACGACGGGTGGGAAGGTTCCTTCACGACGGTAGGCAGCGGCGGCCCGCGTCCCGGATGTCCGGCCTGCGGCGATCGGGATTTCGCCTGGCTCGAAGGCCGGCGCGGTTCGCGCGCGGCGCGCCTCTGCGGTCGGAACGCGATCCAGATCCTGCCGCGTCAGGAATCGGCGCCCTCGCTGCCGGCCGTTGCCGCGAGGATCGGAGGCGAGTGGGAGGTGGTCCTCGGCGAGCGCATGCTACGCGCCCGGAGGAACGGCGTGACCGTGAACCTGTTCCATGACGGTCGCGCGATCGTCGACGGGATCACCGACGAGGCCGAGGCACGATCGATCCTGGCCCGCGTGGTGGGCACCTGAGAGCCCGTAAATCCGTGCAGGACACCGCATTCCACTGCGCCTAGACACGGCCGGGCAGGGTGGTATAATACGGACCTTCCAAACCGGCATAGGAGGTGCGTTTTGGCATACTGTCCCGAGTGCGACGCCGAGATCGAAGGCGAGCCGTACGAATTCGAAGAAGGCGAAGTGATCGAGTGTCCCGAGTGCGGTTCGGAGCTCGAGGTCACGAGCACGTCGCCGCTCGAATTCGAGCTCGTGGAAAGCGACTGGGAAGCGGACGACGAGGAGGAATGGGACTGAGCCGCTAGACGTGGTCCGCGCCTGGACCTGACGGGCGCGGCGCGCGCAGGTCCTCGATGCCTACCTCCGACGCTCCTCCCGCCGCTTTCTTCGCAGTACTCGCGGCGGTCGCCCTCTTCGTCTACTTGCTCTATCGAAATCTTCGTGCCGGGCGCCGCCGCGCGACCGACCTCGAGCTCCTGCTCGAAGCGGATCCGAACATGATCTGCGTGGTGCGCGAGGAGGCGGTCACGTTCGCGAACCGAGCGCTTCGCGAGCGGTGCGGCCGATCGCTCGCCCAGTTCGAGAAGCTCGCGCGTATCCGCAAAGGCGACGCGGCGTCGAGCTTCGAGTTCGAGCTGCGCGACGATCGCGGCCACACGGTGCCGGTCATTCTCCACGCGCACCCCATCCAGTGGCGCGGCGACCCCGCCTGGCGCTACGAGCTCGTCGACATCTCGGAGCGCCGCGAAAGCGAGCGGGAGGTGCGGGAGATGATGGTCGAGCTCCGGCGGATGAACGCGGAGCTCGAGAACGCCAATCGCCTGCAGACGGAGTTCCTGTCGAACACGAGCCACGAGCTCAAGACCCCGCTCACTTCCATCATCGCGAACGCGGAGATCCTCGAGTACGAGATGTGCGGGCCCGTCAACCCCGAGCAGCGCCGCATCCTGATCAACATCTCACGGAACAGCCAGCACCTCCTGAAGATGATCACCAGCCTGCTCGCCTACGCCAGCCATCGCGAGGGGGATGACGTGCTCCGCCTGCAGGACGTGTCGATCGGCCTGCTGCTGGAGACGGTCGTCGAGACGATCAGGCCCCTGCTCGAGGAAGGAGAGCTGGAAGTCGACCTCGATCTCGACGACGACATTCCGCTCTGCAGCGTCGACCCGGAGAAGATCTACCGCGTCTACCTCAACCTGATCGAGAACGCGATCAAGTACTCGCCCCCGGGAATGATCCGGGTCGGCGCGCATGTGGTGGACGGCGAGCTCGAAGGGAGCGTCTCCGACCAGGGGGTGGGAATCCCCGCCGACATGCTGGAAGCGATCTTCCAGCCCTTCCGCCAGGCCGACGCGTCCCCGACCCGCGCCTACGGCGGCGTCGGACTGGGCCTCGCGATCTGCAAGCACCTGGTCGAGCTCCACGGGGGCCGGATCTGGGCGGAGTCGGAGCCCGGAGGCGGCGCGACGATCCGCTTCCGACTCCCCTTCGACGGGGGCGGATGACCGCCGGGCCGCGCGTGAGCGTGGTGGTACCGGCCTGGAACGAGGCCGAGCGGCTTCCGCGGCTGCTCGACGCGCTGGAGCGCTGCGACCCCGCTCCGCACGAGGTGATCGTCGTCGACGGCGGCTCCGGCGATTCGACTCCCGATCTCGCCCGGCAGAGGGCGCGGGTGGTCGATTGCGAGCGCGGCAGGGCGAGGCAGCAGAACGCCGGCGCTCGCGAAGCTTCGGGCGAAGTGCTCTGGTTCCTCCACGCCGACTGCGCGCCTGCGCCGTCGGCGGTCGAGGAGATCCGGAGCGCGACCCTGCGCGGCTCGCCCGGAGGCTGCTTCCTGATCGCGTTCCTTCCCGAGGAGCGGAGGCTCCATCCTCTCGTGCCGTGGATCGAGCGCGGGATCAACGCGCGGACCCGCGTCACGCGCCGGGGAACCGGCGATCAGGGGCTCTTCGTGCGGCGGGACGTCTTCCACGCAGCCGGCGGCTTCCCCGCGTGGCCGCTCTTCGAGGACGTCGCGCTGGCCGCCGATCTGCGGCGCGCGGGGCGTCCCGCCGTGTGCCGCGGACCCCTGGAGACGAGCGCGCGGCGCTGGCTCGGGCACGGCGTGGCGCGCACGATGGCCCTCATGTGGGGCCTGCGTCTCGCGTACCTCGCCGGGGCTTCGCCGGAATCCCTCGCGCGGCGCTGGAGGCAGGCAGGCTGAGAGGCCCCGCGACGGTGGCCGCAGTGTTGCCGACCGAGGGGAATCTTGCCGCCCGGAGGTCGGACTCTAACTTCGCCGGCGGACCCGAACGGGGAGCGGAGGCGGACGTGGAAGACCTGCTGTTCGAGCGCCTCGACAGAATGGAGTCCAGTGTCGACCCCGAGGTCGTCCTCCAGGATCTCTACCTGATCGACCGGGTCGTCCGGCCGCAGACCGGACCGCGGGAGCACGAGTACCGGATCTCGTTCCTGCTCGAGGCCCTGGAAGCGCGCGACTTCTTCTCCGATCCGAACGATCGTTGCGAGGCGATCGAGCTCTTCGACGGCCTCTGTGAGCTGTGCGAAATCCGCTCGTTCGCGGGACTCGCTTCCGTGCTGGAGCGGTTCCGCCACTACCGCCACGCCCGCGATCCCAGCGCCATCGGGGACCGGTAGCCGCGCGTGGACTATCTGGCCGCGGAGATGTGGGTCAAGCTCGGACTGGCGATCGCCTGCGGCGCCGCCATCGGCATCGAGCGCGAGCTCCACGACAAGCCCGCCGGCCTGCGCACCAACATGCTGATCTGCGTCGGCTCGACGCTCATCACGATGGTCTCGATCCACGTCGCTCTGACGTATGCCGAGCGGCAGATCAACATCGCGGACCCGGGCAGGATCGCCGCGCAGATCGTGTCGGGGATCGGGTTCCTCGGCGCCGGCACGATCATCCAGGCGCGGGGGTCCGTGCACGGCCTGACGACCGCCGCCACGATGTGGGTCCTGGCGGGGATCGGCCTCGCCATCGGAAGCGGCACGTACGCCCCCGCGATCGCCGGCACGGTGATCCTGCTCGTCACGCTCTCGGTCCTCGGCTGGATCGAGGACCGCATCACCTCGCCACGTCGCTTCGTGTACTTCCACCTGGTCGCCGACCGCCGGCCGGGATTGATCGACGACATCAACCGCCTGGTGGAGCGCGCGCGCGTGCCCCTGGGCGATTTCGGGCTGAAGCGCGGGGACGGCGGCGTGGAGATCGACTTCGCGCTGACGCTGTCGGCCGCCAGGCGGGACGAGCTGATCGACGGGATCCTCGAGCTGGAGGGCGTGCGGGACGTGCGGGTGAACGAGTGAGCGCGTGACCCCACGACTGGCGGGCCTCCTGTGCCCCGTCACGACTCCCTTCGATCCAGGCGGCGACGCCTCGCCCGAGCGGCTGGCGGCCCAGATCGACATCTACCAGCGCCTGGGCGTCCGCGGCGTCGTCCTGTTCGGGACGAGCGGCGAGGGGCCGCTCATCGACGCGGACGAGGAGGAGCCGCTCCTCGCTGCGGCCCGGAGCGCGCTCCCGACCGACCGCGCGCTCGTGGTCCAGGTCGGGCACGAGAGCCTCCGCGCGACGCTCGCCTCGGCCCGCCGGGCGGAGGCCGCCGGTGCGGACGCGCTCCTCTGCCTGCCGCCGCGGTACTATCCGCTCGGCGCCGAGGGGATCGCGCGCTTCTACCGCGCGGTCGCGGGCGCGTGCGGCCTGCCGCTCCTCGCCTACCACATCCCGCAGCGCAGTCACGTCGACCCGGGCGTCGATCACCTCTGCGAGCTCGCCTCCGACGGCGCGCTCGCCGGAATCAAGGAGTCGGCGGGCGACATCGACCTCCAGCGCGCGCTGCGAAGGGCGGCCGGCGGGTTCGCGATCTTCAACGGCAGCGCGCGCCTGACGCTCGAGGCCCTGCGGGAGGGGGCCGATGGGGCGATCCTCGCGGTGGCGGACGCAGCCCCGGAGTGCGCGCTCGCGATCCTCGACGCGCACGCGGCAGGAGACGGCGAGGCCGCGGAAGCGGCGCAGCGCGCCATCGAGCCGCTGGCGGATTGCCTCGGCGCGCGCTTCGGCGTGCCGGGCATCAAGGCCGCGCTGGATCTCCGAGGGTGGCCGGGTGGAGGCGCGCCGCGCGCGCCGCTCGCCGCGCTGGGAGCGCCGGAGCGCGACGAGATCCGGGCCGCGTTGCTGGTCGCGGGCGTGGATCTATCTTGACCTGGTGTGCTGCAGGTGAGGTCTCATTGCATTCGACCAGCGCTGCATTCCCATTGGCTGCGTTGCGACTCGTCGCAATAGCGCTGCTGTTCCTCCTCGTCGCGCCTTGCCAATGGGGCGCATCGCTGGTCTCGATGCGACACGAGACCTCACCTGCAGCACACTAGCATGCCCACCGCCGCCGACCGCGAGATCCGCCGCGAGATCCTCAAGTTTCTCCGCAAGGTGGAGACCGCCTGGCTGGGGGGCCGCTTCGACGAGCTGCGGTCCTGCTTTCGCGAGGACGCGGTGCTCCTCGGCGCGGATCTCGAGCAGCGGCTCGAAGGCCGCGACGCGATCGTCGACAGCTACGCCCAGTTCCTGCGGGAGGCGCGCGTGCTGTCGTTCGATTCCGAGGCCCCGATCGTCGACGTCATCGGAGACGCGGCGGTCACGGTGACGCCATGGACGGTCCGGTACGAGCGGGAGGGCACGATCTATGACGAGACCGGAGGCGACCTGCTCGTCCTGGCCCGCGACCCGGAAGGATGGAAGGTGGCATGGCGGACGCTGCTTCCGCGCGAGGCGGCGGATGGGTAGGCATCGGCCGCGCATCCCGCACCCGGGGCTGACCACGGTGGTCGCGCTGGCGCTTACCGTGGCGGCCTGCGGGGAGGCTGGCGAGGAGCCCTCGCCCCGGCCGCTCGGGGAGGCGACCGACCTTCCCGGGTCGGTGGCTCCTCCGGAAGAGCAGGCCCGGGTGATGGCCACGAACCCCCGGCTCCTCCTCTTCGACGTCCAGACCGCGCTCGAGAGCGTCCGCGAGACGCGCGGCTCGTATCCCTCCGTGCAGGAGTTCGGCGCGACCGAATCGTGGGCCCTCCAGCGCGAGGCCCTGAGCGAGGCCTTCGATTCGTGGAGCTACGAGTCCGACGGCCGTACGTACCGGCTGACGGGCTACTCGGCGGACCGCGAGCTCGCGATCGAATCGCCCCCGTGAGCGTCAGCCGCGACGCCCTGGTCGCGTACCTCGACGAGTTCCTCGACACCGCGGCGTGGAGCGACAAGTCGCTGAACGGCCTCCAGGTCGAAGGCGCGGAGCGCGTGAGCAAGGTGGCGCTCGCGACCGACACTGCGCAGGCCACGATCGACCTGGCGGTCGAGGCCGGCGCCGATCTCCTGATCGCCCATCACGGACTGTTCTGGGGGCGGGTCGAGCCCGTGACGGGCCCGCTCCGGGCGCGCCTCGCGAGCCTTCTCCGCGCGGAGGTCAACCTGTACGTGTCCCACCTGCCGCTCGATGCCCATCGGGAGGTCGGAAACAACGTGGTCCTCGCCCGGCTGCTCGAGCTCCGGGACCTCGAGCCCTTCGGATCCTGGGGGAGCGGGGCGATCGGGGTCATGGGGCGCCTTCCTGGATCCCTCGATCGGGCCGGACTCGCGGCGAGGCTCGAGGCCCTCCTCGGCGAGCGCCCTCACGTCCTCGCGTTCGGGCCGGATGCGATCGCGCGCGTGGCCGTCGTGTCCGGGGCGGCGTCCGACCTGATTCCCGAGGCGGCCCGCGCGGGCGTCGACGCGTTCGTCACGGGCGAGACGAGCCACACGGCCGTGCACCAGGCCCGGGAGCGGAACCTGAACGTGCTCTTCGCCGGCCATTACGCGACCGAGACCCTCGGCGTGCGGGCGCTGGGCGACCATCTGGCGGAGCGGTTCGGGTTGGAGACGGTGTTCCTCGACGTGCCGACGGGGTATTAGGCAGGTCGCTGCAAGGAGCCCATCCGTCTGTCGCGCTACTCGGCCGCGGCGATCGTCTCGGGGAGGAAGTAGAACATGACGGCCAGGATGAGGTAGACGGCGAGGAGCTGGACGCCCTCCAGCCAGTTCGACTCGCCGTCCTCGGCGACCTGCCCCACGATGATGACCGAGACCGCCACCGCCACGACCTCTGCGGTCGTGAACACCAGGTCCATCGGCGCCGGCCCGATCACGTAGCTGAGCAGGACGAGCACCGGCGCCGCGAAGAGCGCGATCTGCGTCGCGCTTCCGATCGCGATCCCCATCGCCAGATCCATCCGGTCCTCGATCGCCATCAGGATCGCGGTCGAGTGCTCCGCGGCGTTCCCCACGATCGCCACCACGATCACGCCGACGAAGACCTCGGTCATTCCCAGCGTCGCGGCGGTCGTCTCGACCGACGCCACCAGGATCTCGGCCAGCGCGCTGACCAGCAGGGTGGCGCCCACCAGGATCCCCAGCGAGCGCCGAACGCTCCAGGACGCGTGGGTCTCGTCCTCCAGCTGGACCGCCTCCGCGGTCTCGCGCGTGAAGTAGCGCTCATGGGTGTGGAGGGAGAAGACGAGGGCCAGCGCGTACACGATCAGGATCAGGATGCTGATCTCCAGCGACAACGCGCCCTCGCGAGCCGGTCCCGCGGGCCCCGCCAGATGGTGGAAGAGGGCGGGGACGAGGAGCGCGATCGCGGCCAGCGTGAGCTGCGTCGCGCGCGTCCGTCCGCCCGCGGGGTTGAACTCCTGGATCTTGAACTTGAGCCCGCCGCCGAGCATCGAGGCGCCGAGGACGAGCAGGGCATTGCCGATGATCGACCCGGTCAGCGAAGCCTTCACGATCTCGGTGAGCCCCTCCCGCAGGGCCATGATCGCGATGATGATCTCGGCCATGTTGCCGAACGTGGCGTTGAGGAGCCCGCCGATCCCCTCGCCGGTCCGCGCGGCGAGGTGCTCGGTGGCCTTGCCCATCCAGCCCGCGAGCGGAACGATGGCGATACTGGCCAGGAAGAAGAGCCAGACGTGCGCGTCCGGGGCCGCCAGACGGACCGCGATCGCGATCGGTGTCAGCGGTAGAAGCCAGTTGAGCGAGGGCTTGAGCGCGCCGCGCATGGGACAGTAAGCAAACACGCCCGGCGGACGAGGACAAGGAGAACGACGCGCCCGGACACGACGCCTAGCGCCCGGACACGGACGTGCACGGACACGCCGCGTCAGCGGGCTCGTTGACGCGCGCGCCCCCGGCGAGCAGTTTCAGCGGAGGATGCGCCGCCGGGCTCCCCGGACGGCGCTTTTTCTTTGGGAGGCAGCGATGGCAAAGTCCCGCGGCACGTGCCAGGTCGTCGTCGGCGCCCAGTGGGGGGACGAGGGCAAGGGGAAGATCGTCGACGTGCTCGCCGAGCGGGCCGACGTCGTGGCCCGCTACCAGGGCGGATCCAATGCCGGCCACACAGTCGTCGTCGACGGCGAGGAGTTCATCCTCCACCAGGTCCCCAGCGGCGTGCTGCATCCCGGCAAGGAATGTCTGCTGGGGAACGGAGTCGTCCTCGACGCCGAGGAGCTCTTCCGGGAGATCGACCTGCTCGAGGAGCGGGGCATCGACGCCGAGGCGAGCGTCTGGGTCTCCCACCGTGCGCACCTGCTCCTGCCGTGGCACAAGGCGCTGGACGCGGCCAAGGAGGGGAGCCGGGGAGCCCGCGCGCTCGGCACGACCGGGCGCGGCATCGGGCCGGCGTACGAGGACAAGGTCGGCCGGGTGGGCATCCGGGTAGCGGACTGTCTCGACGGGGATCGGTTGCAGGAGCTCGTCGAGGAAGGCGCCGAGGCCAAGCGCGCGGCGCTCTCGCTCCTCGGCTCGGATGCCGAGGTGACGGCCGAGGGGACCCTGGCCGAGATCGGAAAGTGGCGCGACCGGCTGCTGGCGCGGGCGACGGACGTCTCGCAGCGGGTGGCCGACCACATCGCCGCCGGGCGCCGCATCCTGCTCGAGGGCGCCCAGGGGTCGCAGCTCGACATCGACCACGGGACCTACCCTTACGTGACCTCCTCCAGCACGACGGCGGGCGGCGCCGTCATCGGGATCGGACTGGGCCCCAAGTTCCTGGACGACATCATCGGCGTCGTGAAGGCGTACACGACGCGCGTCGGCAACGGACCGCTTCCGACCGAGGTGGAGAGCCCGTTGCAGGAGCGGCTCCGCGAAGCGGGAGACGAGTACGGCGCCACGACGGGCCGTCCGCGCCGCTGCGGCTGGTTCGACGCGGTCGTCGTCCGCTACGCGGCGCGGATCAACAGCCTGACCGAGCTGGCCGTCACGAAGCTCGACGTCCTGGACGGATTCGAGAGCGTGCGGCTCTGCACGGGCTATCGCTCGGCCGGGTCGGACGGAGGCGGCGAGCTCGACGAGTTCCCCGCCAACCTGGCGCTCCTCGAGCGTTGCGAGCCGATCTACGAGGAGCACGCCGGATGGCAGGGCCCGATCGCGGAGGCACGCTCGTGGAGCGAGCTCCCGTCGGCGGCCCGCAGCTATCTGGAGCGGATCGAGGAGCTGGTCGGCGTTCCGATCCGGCAGGTCTCGGTCGGTCAGGATCGCGACCAGATCCTCGAGCGCGCATGACGCCCTGCGCGACCGCCGGTCAGTTCTGGCGAGCCACCGACGTGCGGGCGAGGTCGTTCAGGCTCCAATCGTAGGGAAGCTTGCCGAGATCGTGGAGGCGCACGCCCTCCAGCCGCTCCGCCACGCTCGGTGGCGCATACGCGCGCAGGAACGCGACGACTCCGCCCACCGCCTCGAAGTCCTCGTGAAACGCGTGCAGGAGGTTCGAGACCTCGACGCGGTCTCCCGTGACGCGTGCGCCGCGCCGCTCGTTCGCGAGGAATGCGCGGGCCGCTTCGTCGAGCTGGGCGTCGAGTCCGGCGGCGTCGTAGGGACGAAGGTCCGGGCACGAGACGGAGGCCGCGACGAGCGCGAAGTGGATGCGCGGTTCTCCGAAACCGCGCCGCAGCATGTCCTCGATCCAGCTCAGGGACACGGCGCGGCCCGCGGCGGTGCCGGCCTCCATCGACCAGACGTTCTCGTGCTCGGAACCGACCTCGAGGATGCTCGCCACGGGATAGCGTTCCGCCACCAGGCGGATGGCGAGCAGGTTGTAGGCGTTGATCCAGTACGCCAGGCGCGCCTCGCGATCCATCGTCTCGGGCCGCGCGTCGGCGAGCTCGGTGAGCGCCAGCTGATAGTCGGGGTCGTCCGGGATCGACGCATAGTCGACCACCCGCACGCTGATGCCCTCGATCGTGCCGTCCCGCACGTGACGCGCGAGAAGACGAGAGTACGCCGGCGAGGGATGCGCCACGGATCCGGTCCGGACCGCTGCGGGAGTCGGGATCCGCGCCGGCTCGAGCAGCCCGAAGAGCGCGGCCGGGACGAGGATCGCCGGCACGGCGATCGCGAGAGTGGCGCGGCGGCTCACGGCGCCTCCCCCGGGACCATCTCCCAGAGGACGTTCACGATGACCCAGCGGCCGGTCACGCGCGCCAGCTGGAGGTAATCGATCCATGGGCCCGCGTCGATCTTCGCGCTGGCGACGTTGCCGAAGACGTCGAGGATCGTCACGTCCGTCTTCCGCTGCGCGGGGGGGACCTCGTTTCCGAACCCGCCGCGGGTGGCCGCGATGAGCTGCGACGCCCCCATGGAGCTGATGAAGCTCGCGCCGGTCGAGTCGGCGCGGATGATCCGCTTGACGAGCTCGGGATGGAGGGCGCGCTCCATGCGACCGGCGTCGCCGCCGTACCATCCCTCGATGTAGTCGAGCGCGGCCTGCCGGATGGCGGCGGAGTCCGTCGAGGAGTCCGCCGCGGTCTGTGCCCCGGCCGGACCGGGCGCCAGGACCAGTATCACGAGCATCACGCCGATCGCGATGCGCTGCACGGGAGTGTCCTTTCGTGGCGGTGGGGATGTGGCGCGCTGGACGCGGCCAGGGTAACGCGGCCCGGAGGGGCGTCAACGAGCGGGGGACGAAGGCGGGGACGCCGGGGATGATCCCGGCAGCTGCGGGGAGCCGCGAACGCCGGCGGCTTCCAGGCCTACAGGCCGGGCTTCAGCCGCTCGCGAAGCCGCCGGCCGTGGTCGCCCGTGGTCGGCAGCTGGGTTCCGTCGCGCAGGACGACGACGAGCTCGCCGCGCGTCCAGGGGTGGACCGCGCGCACGCGGTCGAGGTTCACGATCGTCGAACGGCTGATCCGCACGAAGCTCTCCGAATCGAGCCGCTCGGCGCATCCCTTGATCGTTCCCCGGATGAGGTGCGAATCGGACCCCACGTGGATCCGCAGGTAGTTCCCCTCACTCTCGACCCAGTCGATTTCCTCGACACGGAGGAAGGACACGCGGCCCCCGTCGCGGACGACTAGACGTTGCTGCCGCCGACCCGCCTCGCGGAGCTCGCGAACGAGCGCGGCCAGCTCGTCCCGGCCTCGCGGCCCGTCCTCGCGCCGTCGCCGGACCTCCTCACGCGCGCGCGCGAGAGCGGTCTGGAAGCGGTCGCGCGAGAACGGCTTCAGGAGGTAGTCGAGGGCGTGGACTTCGAACGCCCGGAGCGCGTACGCGTCGTACGCGGTCACGAACACGACGACGGGCATCGTTCGGGCGCCGACGGCGCCGAGCACGTCGAAGCCGTCGGCTTCGGGCATCTGGACGTCGAGGAAGACGAGGTCCGGGGCCAGGGCCTCGATCTCCTTTACCGCCGATCCGCCGTCTCCGCACTCGCCGACGATGTCGATGTCCGGCTCGTCGCTGAGCAGGGATCGAAGCCGGCGGCGTGCCAGCGCCTCGTCGTCGACGAGCAGGGCCCGGATCGGATCGCTCACGCGGCGGTGGCGGCCTCGCCGACCCGCCACGGGCATCGCACGGTCACGAGCGCGCCTCCTGCGGTGTGGTTCGCGATCTCCAGCATCTGGCGGCCCCCGTAGAGCTGCTCCAGCCGCGCCCGGGTGTTGGAGATCCCCACTCCGGGAACGGTCCGCGCGCCCGGCCGCAGGCCCGGACCGTCGTCCCGCACCGTCAGGCACAGCGTATCCCCGTTCCGCCTGGCGGAGACTTCCACGCGGCCGCCGCCCGCCCGCGGCTCGACGGCGTGCCGGATTGCGTTCTCGACCAGGGGTTGCAGCACCAGGTTGGGGACCATCGCGTCCAGCGCTTCGGGATCCACGTCGATGGAAACGCGAAGGCGATCCTGGAAGCGCACCTGCTGGATCTCGAGGTACCGGTTCAGGAATTCGAGCTCCTGGACGAGCGCGACCTCCTGCTCGCCGGCGTGCTCGATTACGAGGCGCAGGAAGTCGCTGAGCCTGGCGATCATCAGGTCCGCGGCCTCGTCGTCTTCGTGGATCAGCGCAGATACCGAGTGCAGGGTGTTGAAGAGGAAGTGGGGCTGGAGCTGCATCTTCAGGGAATCGAGCTGCGCCCGCGCCAGGCGTGTCTCGAGCTGCGAGGCCTGGAGCGCGAGCCGGGCCGCCTCGCGCTCCCGCTCGCGGAGCCGGAGCCTCGAATCGCGCCATTGAACGAGGCCGAGCAGGACCCAGTACGTCGCGATGTCCAGGTGGATCTCGCCGAGCAGCAGATCCAGGTACCCGATCGGCTGCAGCCAGGGCAGGACGAAGCCGAGCCCCCAGCAGATCGTGATCTTGACCAGCGCGAAGGCGATCGAGGCCGCCACGTGGATGGTGGCGGCGCGCAGGCGGGAGCCGCTGCGAAAGGGGATCCTGCGGATCACGAGGAGGAACGGCGCCGCCACCAGGCCGCGCACGTACCAGTCGGTGAAGAGGACCGCGAGGAAGTGCCCGGGCTCCGGGGCCTCGTCGTAGAGGTTGTAGAGAAGCCACTGGCTGGCGAAGAACAGCGCCACCGCCGTCCAGGCGGCGAAGTAGAGGCCGGCGGCGCGCAGGCGAAGCGGCCAGGAGGTCCCGGGGTCGTTCACGAGGTCAGGCATGCTCCGAGCGATCGCCGTTCAAGCAACACGCCGCGAAGGCGAATGGCAACGCGCCGGGGACGGAAGTCGGGGATCGAGGGATGAAACCGCTCAGCGGGCCGCCCTGGGCCCCGCCTTCGCGATCTCGCTCGCCACATCTCCGAACTTCTCGAAGTTCTTCCGGAACAGATCCGCCAGCTGGCTCGCCTTGGCGTCATAGGCGGCCCCGTCCTCCCACGTCGAGCGCGGGTCGAGGACACGATCGGGCACGCCGGGCACCTTCTTCGGCACCTCTACGCGGAAGACGGGATGGGGCGAGTACGAGACCCGGTTCAGCTCTCCGGAGATCGCAGCCGAGACCATCGCCCGGGTGTGCTTGA
>DASSBK010000169.1:0-2346 GCA_035698825.1 Gemmatimonadota bacterium | reverse complement strand
ATTCCGTTCCCGGGGCTCCTTTCGGTTTCGTATCACTCCTACGAGCTCGGCCGTACCCTCACCACGCTGGCGTCGAACAGGTCCACGACCTGCTTGAGCAGCGGATCGCCCTTGAGCCGGTCGTCGATCGACCCGGCCTCGATCTCGCGGACGCTGGGTCGGTGACCGCGAAGCTGCGCGGCGTCCGCGACCTCGTGCAAGGGCGCGGCGGCCTCCACGCGGATGCGTCCATGGAATCCCCAGCGCCGCGCCAGCACGCCGGCCAGCGGATCGAGCATCCCGCGCGCCGACAGCTGCTCCAGCTTGAACTCCGCGCCGTGGGGCAGGGTCAGCATCACCCCGTCGTCGCGGCAACTCTCGGGCCGCGCCTCCTTGAGCGAGGCCGCCACGGTCGGGCGCGCCGCCAGGACCTCCTCCACGACCTCGTCCCAGGCGGCGAGCAGGGCCTCCAACGTCAGCGGCCCGGCCGCCTTCGCACGCTGCTTGGTACCCTCGGGGCGTGGCGGTGGTCCGGCCCCCCCTGCCGGTGCCCCGGGGGCGGCAGGCCCGGCGGCCGAGGCCGGCCGGCCCCCGCCTCTACCCGCCTCCACGGTCCTCAGCGCCGCGTCGAGATCCACCGTCCGATCGAGCATCGCGAGGCGCACGAGCAGGACCTCGAGCACCAGGTCCTGCTGGCTGGAGCGGCGGAACGACTGCTCCTCCTCGGTGGCGAGGGTGAGCATCCGCAGGAGCCCTTCGGCACCGAGGGAGGAAGCGGCCGCGCTGTACGCACCGTGGTAGCGCTCGGGCACCTCGGCCAGCCGCGCCCCGTCGCCGACCGCGAACAGCAGGCAGTCGCGCAGGTGCTCGAGCAGACCGGCGTAGAACGACTCCAGGTCGTATCCGCCCGCCCGCAGCTCGCGGACGAACCGCATGGCGGCCGCCGCGTCGCCGGAGGCGAGGAGCTCGGTCAGCTCGAGATAGCGCTCCTCGTCGGGAACCCCGATCAGGCGCCGCAGAGTCGGCAGGTCGATCGAGTCGCCGCCGAACGCCACGACCTGATCGAGCAGCGACAGCGCGTCCCGGAGGCTGCCGTCGGCCTTCTTGGCGATCGCGAACTCGGCGCGCTCGTCCAGCGCGAACCCCTCGAGCCTCGCGATGTCGGCGAGGCGCTTCCGGATCGCATCCAGGGGGATCGGCCGGAAGTCGAATCGCTGGCAGCGCGACAGGATCGTGGGGAGGATCTTGTGCGGCTCGGTCGTCGCCAGGACGAACACCACTCCCCGCGGCGGCTCTTCGAGCGTCTTGAGGAGCGCGTTGAACGCGTCCTTCGAGAGCTGATGGACCTCGTCGACGATGTAGACCTTGTAGCGCCCCTGCGCGGGGGCGTACTTGACCGCCTCTCGCAGCTCCTTGATGTCGTCGATTCCGCGGTTGGAGGCGGCGTCGATCTCGATCACGTCGAGCGAGCGCCCGGCCGCGATGGCCACGCAGTTCTCACACTCCCCGCACGGCTCCCCGGTCACCCCGCGATCGCAGTTGAGGGCCTTCGCGAGGAGCCTCGCGGTCGTCGTCTTGCCGCTTCCGCGTGGGCCGGCGAACAGGTACGCGTGCGCCGTCCGGCCGCGCTCGAGCGCGTTGGAGAGCGTGCGCGTGACGTGCTCCTGCCCGATCACGTCGGCGAACGTCGCGGGACGATACTTGAGCGCGAGCGGCAGATGCGTCATCGGGGCGGGATCCTGCTCGAGGTCGAGGAGATCAGCGGACCAAAAACCGCAGGGCGTTCAAAATGGCTCAGATGCAAGGCGCGCGACGAGGCTCTTCCGAGGCGTGGTGAATCCCACGCCGCAGGAAGAACGAGGAGCGCAACGCCGCAGATGAGCCATTTTCAACGCCCTGAAAAACACCCCAGGCGGGTCGCAGCGACTCTCGTCTACGTACCGCTGCTACCTTCCGGTCCTGACGGGGTTGGTAGGTCCGAGCCCTGCGCGCCTGGGGCATGATGGAAGGTATCCGGGTGCGTCGGGGGCGTCAATTCGAGGCCTCGATCGGCCCCGGAGGAGCCCCGTTCTGAGCCGCGCGCAGCCGCACGTGCATCGCCGTTCCGCCGCCGCTGCGCCGTTCCCAGTCGATCGTGCCCCCCCACGATTCGACGATGCGTCTCGTGATCGCGAGCCCCAGGCCGGTCCCCCGCGTCTTGGTCGAGAACGAGGGCTCGAACAGCCGCTCCAGGCCCTCGGCCGGGAGGCCGATCCCGTCGTCCAGAACGGAGACGCGCGCCCAGCCCGGGTCGCCCTCCCAGTCGAGCTCGACCACGATCGTGCCCGCAGCTTCGTTCCCGAGCACCGCCTCGCGTGCGTTCTGGAG
>DASSBK010000168.1:0-5409 GCA_035698825.1 Gemmatimonadota bacterium | reverse complement strand
TGCAGCGCGCCGTCGACTGGATGTTCCCGACCGGCATCGAGTGGTTCGGTCTGCCGGACGAGCTCAAGCATCACTCCGGACAGCTCGAGTACCGGCTCAAGGGCAAGACGAACGACCAGCTCCGCCAGACCTGGATGGCGTCCATCGTGCCACTGTGCGCGGAGGTGGGCGTAACGATCCCCGCCCACCTGGACGAGAAGACGGGCGAGTACGTCCTCGAGTACGACCTGCCCTGCGAGTTCGACCCGGAAGCCAAGCGCTGGCTCTTCGACCGGCCGATCACGTGGGACCAGGTGTGGGAGCGCTGGCGCGCGCGCGGGCCCATGAACGAGCGGTACACCGAAATGATCCAGGGCCGCGGGGCTTCCCTGTTCCGCATGACCGGGAACGGAGACCGCGCGTAGATTCCCCCTCGTGACAACCGGTCTCGAGAAGCGCGTGTGGGAAGTCCTCTCGCGGATCACCGATCCCGAGATGCCGGTCTCCCTGGTCGATATGGGCATGGTCTACCGGGTGGCGGTGGAAGGCGGGACGGCGGAGATCGATCTTACCTTCACCTCGATCGGCTGCCCCGCCATGGACATGATCCTCGATGACGTCCGCGAGGCGGTGGCCGCGATTCCCGGGATCGATCGCGTGGAGCTCGAGGTCGTGTGGTCTCCCCCCTGGACCAAGGACCGCCTCACGCAGAAGGGCCGGACGCTGCTCAGCGCCTACGGGCTCGCCCTCTGATGGCGCGGCAGGAGCCGGTCTTCGAGGTCTTCGCGCGGATCTCGCCCGGGGATCCCATGTCCCACATCGGCACTCTCAACGCCCCCGGCATCGAGCTCGCGCGCGTCTACGCGTGGCGCATCTACGACGAGGAGGACTGGTCCGAGATGTGGGTCGCTCCGCGGGAGGCGATCGTGTCCGCGCATCCCGATCAGGATGGGGCCGTGCGGTCCGGGAGCGGGGCGGCCTCCGGGGGAGGAAATCCATGAGCCGGGAGGCCGGCCTTCGCGCGACCCTCGTGGCACTCAGCGACACCAAGCTCCTGCTCGGCTACCACTACGGAGAATGGACGTTCGGGCCCCCGGCGATCGAGGCGGGCATCGCGGCGTGCTCGATGGCGCAGGAGGAGTTCGGACACACGCGGCTCCTGAACGGCGTCCTCAAACGGGAGTTCGACCTCGAGATCGACCCGCTGGCCGACGAGCGGCCGCCCGAGGCCTTCGCATCAATCGCGTTCCTCGACCATCCCCTCGAGAGCTGGGCGGAGCTCGTGGCCGCGAACGCCGTCGTCGACCTCGCGCTCTCGCTGGTCCTGAGCTCCTTCGAGGGCGGCGACTTCCAGGCGCTGTCCCGCGCGGTTCCCAAGATGCTCCTCGAAGAGCGGTTCCACACCGAGCACGCCGAGGGGTGGGTGCGGGTGATCGAGGCGGGAGACGCGGCGCCGCGGGAGGCGCTGGCTCGCGCGATGGCGCGGGCGCTGCGGGAGGTGGCGGCCTTCTTCGGGCCGCCCGGCCAGGACGCCGACCTCGTCGAGTCGGGCGCGCGGACGGCGGACGGGGAGGCGCTTCGCCGGCGGCTCTTCGGGCGAATCGCGGGCCTTCTGGAGGACCCCGCCACCGTCGGACTCGAGCGGGAGGGCGAGGGGTGGGCCCTGATGGAGCCTCTGGACTGGGGTTCCTGGGACGCCGGCCGGCGGAGGCTCTCCGCGGGCGGACCGGACCAGGGCATGCTGGACGAGCTGCGTGGAACGAAGAACGTCGCCTTCAAGACCGCCTGACGGCTCCGCGCACCCTGGGGAGGCGCCGGCCGGCGACGCGGGTCCTCCGCATCCCGCCCCCGAGGTCCGCTGCCCGCACTGCGGCGCGCGCGAGGTCGAGCTGGAAGCCGCGTTCGGCGGCTCGCTGATGTCGAGCCAGTTCTACTGCCGATCCTGCCGCACTGTCTTCGAGTGGGTCAAGTGGGAGTCCGGCGGCGGCCCTTCGGACTGGCTCCGCTAGCCACTCCCGCGGGACCATCGGGCACGGCACGCCGGCGCCACGTGGCGAGCGCGATCCCCACCAGCACCATCCCCGCCCCGGCCAGCGTCGAGCCCGACAGCGTCTCGTCGAGGACGAGCCATCCGAGCGCGACCGCCACGATCGGGAACGCGTAGGAGACGAGCGCCAGGAGGCTCACCGGCACGACCTTGAGCAGCCGGTAGTAGACCACGAAGGCGACGACCGATCCGAACAGCGCGAGGTAGACGAGCGCACCGATCGAAGCGGGGTTCCACGCGATCGCGCGCGGACTCTCGGTGGCGAGCCCGATGGCCGTCAGCGCGACCGACCCGTAGGCCATGGGCAGCGCCGTCAGCGTGTAGGGGTGCAGATCGTGCCCCCACTTCTTGATCCCCACGCTCGTCAGCGCCGAGGCCACGGGCGACACCAGGATGACGGCGACCGCGAGGCTGGCCCGCGGGTCGTCGACGGCGATGTCGGAGCGGAAGATGACGCCTACGCCCGCGAATCCGAGCGCCACCCCGGCCAGCTTCCGGACCGTGATCCGCTCGGCGCCGATCGCGAGATGGGCGATCAGGAGCACGAACAGCGGGTAGGTGGCGAACAGGACGGCCGTGAGCCCCGACGACACGTACTGCTCGCCCCAGTACACCACCCCGTAGTTGACGACGAAGTTGAGGAATCCCAGCGTCAGGAGACCGGCATGCGTGCGCGCGTCGCGGGGCGGCGCGACGCCGCTCGCCCACGCCAGGGCCGAGAGAACCCCTGCTGCGATCGCGAACCGCATCCCGGCGGACAGAAAGGGCGGCATCGAGCCCAACCCGATCTTGATCGCCAGCCAGGTCGACCCCCAGATGAAGGAGACGGCGGCGATCCCCGCCCAGCGCGCCCTGCCGCTCATTCGAGGGCCCTCAGGCGGGGGCGCGCCCAGGCGATCGCTCCGACGACGATCGCCAGCAGCGCGCCGGTCACGGCCAGCGTCACGGACGCCGACGTCAGCCCCGCCAGCGTCCCCGCGAGCAGGTTGGCCACGGGAAACGTGCCCATGAACGCGAGCCCGAACATGCTGAGCACCCGGCCCCGCATGGCGTCATCGACGAGCTCCTGGAGCAGGGTGTTCGTGAGCGCGACCGCGCTCGTCGCGGAGAAGCCGATGGCTACCAGCGCGATCGCGGCCGCGAGCGGCGAGCGGGCGAGCCCCAGCGTCATCGTCGCCAGGCCGGTCGCGATCGCGCAGCCCAGGAGCCACGGCCCGCGCGACGGCAGGAGATGCGGGAACGCGATCGACAGCGCGCCACAAACCGCTCCCCCGCCGCCGACGGCGAACAGCCATCCGAGCCCGGAGGCATCCAGCCCCAGGCCGTCGCGAACCACGATCGGCAGCAGCGTGGCATAGGGCATCGCGAGGAGGCTGATGAGGGCGGCGATCGAAAGGAGCGCCTGGATGCGCGGCCGTTCGCGAACGTACCCGAACCCCTCGACGATGCTGTCCCACACCGGGGCCGGAGCCGGGACGGGCCGCGAGGCCACCCGGATCAGCATGAGCGCGGCGATGGCGCCCAGGTACGAGAGCGTGTTGACACCGAAGCAGCCCGCCAGGCCGATCACGCCGAGCGTCAGGCCGGCCAGGCTGGGGCCGACGATCCGCGACAGGTTGAACTGAGCGGAATTCAGCGCGATCGCGTTCTGGAGGTCGCGCCGATCGACGAGGTCGAACAGGAATGCCTGGAATGCGGGCGCGGCGAGCGCGATCGCCGAACCGCTGGCCAGCGATAGCGCGAAGACGTGCCAGATCCGGACGGCGCCGGTCCACGTCAGCGCGGTCAGGATCGCGGCGCAGGCCATCATGCCGAGGTTGGCGCGGATCAGGAGCCGCCGCCGGTCCAGCCGATCGGCGTAGACGCCGCCGACGAGCAGCAGCACGAGCCAGGGGAGCGATCCCGCGAACCCCACCAGCCCCAGCATGAACGCCGAGTCGGTCAGCTCCAGGACCAGCCACCCCTGCGCTACGTTCTGCATCCAGGCGCCGATGTTGGAGACGAAGGCGCCGATCCAGAAGGTGCGATACCCGGGGTTTCGAAACGCCGACCAGAACGGGGTCTTCCCGTCCGCGGCCGGCATGGTCACGCGGCCTCTCCGAGCACCCGCCCGGCGGCGCGGACCGTCGCCAGATGGATTGCGATCGTGTCCTCCACGTCGACCGCGTAGCCGCCGCCGAAGGTCGTCGCCACCGGGATGCCCCGCCGGCGGCAGGCGGCGAACACCATCTCGTCCCGCCGCTCTAGCCCTTTCAGCGTCAGGCGGAAGCCTCCCAGCTGGTCATGTCTGTAGGGGTCCGCGCCGGCCTGGTAGAGGACGAGATCGGGTCGCGCCTCGTCGAGCACCTCGGGCATCGCGGCCTCGAGGACCTCGAGGTAGGGCGCGTCCTCGACCCACGGGGATCCGGACCGCGCGGGGTCGAACGAGATCAGCCCGATGTCCCGATCGCCGGGCTCCTTGACCGGATAGTTGTCCTCCTGGTGCACTGAGAACGTGTAGACCGTCGGATCCCCGCGGAAGATCCCCGCGGTACCGTTTCCCTGATGCACGTCGAGGTCCGCGACCGCGACCCGCGCGGCCCTCCCCTCCGCCTGGACGGCGCGGGCTGCGACCGCAAGATCGTTGAGGTAGCAGAATCCCTCCGCACGCTCCGCAAAGGCGTGATGGAAGCCACCGCCGAGATGCACCGCCCACCCTCGTTCCAAGGCCGTTCGCGCGGCCAGCGTGGTTCCGCCGCAGGCGAGCCGGAAGAAGTCGGCGATCTCCGCGGTCAGAGGCAGCTCGCTGGCAGCCGTGCGCCAGGTGTGCACGCCGCCGTCCAGGTCGTCCAGGTACGCCGCGGAGTGGACCCGCAGGAGCTCCGCGCGCGGGGATGGCTCCGGCCGGAGCGGCTCGCGCACGCCGTCCTCGGCCTCCAGGCGGCGGAAGACGCCGGCGTACTTTTCCATGGGGAACACGTGCGGCCCGATGTCGGCCCACGCGCGGGGCGAGAAGACCACGTGGTCGCCGAGCCGCATGGGCCGGATTCTACCCGCGCGCCTCCGGCTGGCCCACCGCACGCGGAGCGAGGAGGAACGAGCCATCGAACCGCTCGACCAGCCGGGCCGCGACGCTTCCGCCCCATACGGCCGCCAGTCCCGAGATGCCGCGGGTGCCGAGGACCAGCAGGTCTGCTTCGAACCGCCGCGCGGCCCGGACGATGCCCTCCACCTCCTCTCCGCGCTCGACCGCGGCCGACACGTCCAGTCCCTGGCCCTCGAGCTCTCCTCCGCGGCGCTCGAGGATCTCGGCCGCCCTGCGGCTCTCGGCGTCGAGCAGGGCGGCCGCGCCGCCCGGGAGGAGGCGCGCCGGCCAGCGGCGGTCGCCCCCAACGGTCTCGGCG
>DASSBK010000167.1:0-11315 GCA_035698825.1 Gemmatimonadota bacterium | reverse complement strand
ACCGTGGTCTGCTCTGCGTCGCTCTCGTTCGCGTTCCCGCAGGACACGAACGCGGCCACCGCGAAAACCAGGCATGCAAGCATTCCCCTTCGATGCGCGATTTTCTTCACGTTCCGGTCTCCTCCTCGTGGTCACGTTCCTCGATGCGCTCGATCACGGTTCGAAGTAAGGCGTCGAAGTCCCGTGGATCCTCCATCATCACGCTATTGCGTCTGGCTGTGCGTCGTCCAGTCGACTCCGCGAATTGACGCCGGGTCCACAGATCGCATATACTTAGGTATATGCCTAAGTATTCAGGACTCGATCCCGTTTTTCGCGCTTTGGCCCACCCCACCCGGCGCGCCGTCGTCGAGCGGCTGGGCCGGGGACCCGCGGCCACCACGGAGCTGTCGCGTCCCTTCCGCGTGGCGCTCCCCTCCTTCCTCGAGCACATGGAGATCCTCGAGGCGTCCGGGCTCGTCCGCTCGACGAAGCGCGGGCGCGTCCGCATCTGGCGGCTCGCGCCGCGCCGGCTCGCGGCCGCCGAGGGCTGGCTGGCGGAGCAGCGCGCGATCTGGGAGCGGCGCCTGGATCAGCTCGACGACTACCTCCAAGCGATGGACGATCCCACCACGTCATGAAGGAGATCCACGATGGATGAGCGCTTCGCTCCCGACCCCCGGCTCGACCTCGTGCTGGAGCGGGTCGTCGACGTGCCGCCCGAGAAGCTGTGGGCCGCCTGGACCCGACCCGAGCACGTCGTGAAGTGGTTCACGCCGCGGCCGTGGTCGACGGTGGATTGCGAGATCGACCTCCGCCCGGGCGGGATCTTCCGCACCGTGATGCGGTCGCCCGAGGGCGAGGATCACGAGAACGTGGGTTGCTTCCTCGAGGTCGTGGAGAACCGGCGGCTCGTGTTTACCGACGCCCTGGGCCCCGGCTGGCGGCCGAACCCGGAGCCCTTCATGACCGCCGTGGTCATGTTCGAGCCCCACGGCAAGGGGACGAAGTACACGGCGATTGCCATCCACAAGGACGAGGACACGCGGAAGAAGCACGAGGAGATGGGGTTCTACGGGGGTTGGTCTACGGCGCTCGACCAGCTGCTCGCATACGTCAGCTCGAAGGAGCCGGAGACCGGTCTGTCATGACGGCTGTAGCGACTCCGCGACCTCCCCGGTCACTCGCGGAGATTCGCGCCATCATCTTCCGCGTGAGGAATTCAGGGTCGGCTGAACACCGCGCCATGCGGGATCCCCTTCGCCTGGCCTCCGTGCGGCCACGTCTCGTCGTCCATCCGGAAGCCGGGTTCGTCGGCGCCCTCCTCCCGGAAGCGATCGTCGAGCGTCAGCTCGCCGCTCTCGGGGTCGAAACGCCCGATCAGCACGCGATGCTGCATCGCGCCGTAGCCCGTGATCGCCACCCGACGTCCGTCGGGTGAGACCGAGATCCAGTGCGGCACGTCGTCCGGCTCGAGCGTCAGACGGGACACTTCCCGGGGCGCGGCAGGATCGGAGATGTCGAGACTCACGACCGCGCTCCACGCGGGGACCGTAACCAGGTAGTAATTCCCGACGATGGCCGGGATCGCGCAAAACGTGTCCGGCTTCCGCGGGAAGGTTGCCACGAGACGCGCGCTCGGCGCCTCGGTCTCGAGCCCCTCCATGAGATAGAGGCTGCAGGAGAACGTAGACACCAGCACCGTCCGGCCGTCGGCCATGACCCGTGGTTCGGCGGTCAGCATGGACTCGCCGCCGTCCGGTCCGTCGGGCAGCGTGATCGTGTGGAGCAGCGCGAGGTCGGATAGCCGCCAGATCTGAAGCTGGCGCGAGGCGGGGGCGTCGCCGTCCATGTCGGTCGTCGTCGTGACGATACGGTCGAGCGCGGAGACGATCCCGGCGCTGTAGACGCGGGTCGCCGGGTCGAGGCCCGGCGCGTCGGCGGAGCTCGATCGGACCAACTCGCCCGCCGGCGTCAGCTCGACGAGCCCGCCCGGCCTCATGCCGCCGGCGTCGTGCCGCATCTGGAACGTCGCCAGGACGTTTCCGTTTGGAAGCCGCAGGAACGAATGAGGGTGACTGTACCCCTCGAGGTCGCCGAACTGCCCCGCCAGACGCGGATGCGCGGGATCCCTCAGATCGAAGATGAAGGTCTGTCCGGCATCGTAGCCGTTCGCGAAGAGCTGCCGGTCGGCGGGCAGCTCGTGCTCGGTGTGGTGCGGCAGGTTGTGAAGGCCCGGCACCGGCAGCGTCGTGACCAGCCGGCCATAGCGGGTCGCGTCCTCGGTGACGTCCAGGACGGCCAGGAAATCGGGCTGGGTGGAGTCCTCGGACGCGGTCCAGAGGTAGAGGTACTCCGTCGCCGGGGCCGATTGCGCCGACAGATCGGCAGTCCATGGGATCGAGGCGAGGAGGACAAGCAGTGCGAACCGGACCATGGGCAACCTCACAGGCCGCTGTTCGCGTTTCTGCGCGCATCGGCGGATGACGGTTTTCGTTGCTGTCAACGGACGACCACTAGCGGAAGAACAGGGCGCAGGTCCACGCGATCGTGTGTGCCCCCGCTGGTGAGGTGCAGCTCGAGCAGCGGCTCCGAGCCCCGAACCATCTCCACCCGCCCGGGTCGCAGAAGGGGAAACGCCGCGGGTTCCTGTTCCGCTGGACCGTGCACCCGCAGGAGAGCGATCTCGTCACCGCCGCCGGGATGCTGCAGCAGCTCCGGGCTCCGCTCGTGAAATCGCGCGATCCAGGAAGGTACGGCGCTGATCGGCGGCACCACGAAGAAATCCGCCGCTAGGGAGTCGGCGGGCTGATGCAGCAGCTCGTAGGCCGCGCCCGGCTCGAGCCACTCGGCGGGCTCGAGCTCGACGGGAACGGGCAGCGCCGCCGTATCTCCCGGCATGCGATGCAATCCCAGGCCAAAAGGACTGTGACGGTTCGTACGCCACGCCGCGGCGTCCCGGAACCACTGCGCCGTAGCGGCATGCTGCGGCTCTACGGAAACCGTGCTGTCGGGCCAGATCAGCTCCAGGTAGGCGTTGCGGAACATCACCCCCACGGACGCGGTCCCCTGACCGTCGTGTCGTGATACCATCGAATCCACCGTGAGACCGGCCGATCGCAACGCCGCCATTTCGGCCTCTGCACCGTGTTGCACCGTAATGAAGACGTGGTCCAGCTCCACTCGAGGATCTTGCGCGGCGAGGCGAACGGGTGCCGCCGCGAGGGAGATCAGGACGATGAGGGCCGACCTGAATCGGTTCAATGTTCCTTATGTCGCATGATCAGGTCACAAGTAGTCGTGGAACTCGGGAACGGAATCCCAGCGGTCATGCATCCCATCCACGTACCGTATCGGAATCTTCGACAGCTCCTCCTCCGTCACGCCCTTCAGGCAGCCGATGTTGATGCCGTACATCTTGCCCATCGGCGTCTCGTTGCCGACGCCGAAGACACGCACGCCGCAGTGGCGGCAGAAGAAGTGCTCGTTCTTCTCGGGGCCGAACACGTAGCGGGTCAGCTTCTCCTCTCCGGCTACGAGGCGGAACCCCTCCGGCCTCGCCACCGCGACCCACATGCGGGTCCGCCGGCAGATCGAGCAGTTGCAGCGGAAGCTCGGCTGCGCGAGATCGACGTCGACCTCGATCCGGACGCGACCGCAGTGGCAGGCGGCATCGTAAGTCCTCATCACGGGCTAACGCGCCTCAACTAGCCGCGCCTCGACCCGGAGAGCCCGAACTTGCGCTTGATCTCGGCGAAGCGCGGATCCGAATGGAGCGGCGTCAACGACGGATCCCAGGCAACCTGCGGGGCTCGCGGATCGCGCGACGCGACCAGGCGCTCCAGGTGCCCGAACGCCTCGTCTACTCTTCCCAGCTGGGCGCAAGCGGTAGCCATGTCGAAATACGCAATCGGCCCTAGATCCTGCATTCGGGCGGAGGTCGATCGTAGAGCCGCCTCCCAGAGTCCCCGCGCTCCGCCGTCAGCGTAGCCTACGCGCAACTCCTCCACAGTACCCGGCGGCATCTGGGCCGGGGCTACTCGGCTGAATTCCGTCATGACCCTGAGCGCCTCATCGTATCGCATTTTCTGCATCACGAAGTTCGTAAGGTTGAAGTACGCGGGTGCGAATGCTGGATCGAGCTCGATCGCCTTCTGGCAGACTGCCACAGCTTCTTCGAGCCGGCCGCCGAAAAAGAACGTCGTCGCGAGCGCCATCTGAATCGGTAGCGAGAGAGGGTCGAGGCTCAGCGCCTGCCGCAGGGTTGCTACGGCCTCGTCATGCCGGCCTGTCATGGAGAGGTAGTTGCCGTACCAGTGCAGCCCGACGACATACCCCGGGCTCAGCTCCAATCCGCGACGGTACCGCCGCTCGGCCTCCTCCCACCTCCACTCGGAAGACGCGAGCAAGCCGAGCGATGCCTCGGCCTCCCCGAGATCCGGATCCAAGGCGAGCGCCCGCTCGGCGGCCGCGCGCGCTTCGTCGGCGACCTCGGCCAGGGGTGTCGCGCTGTAGTTGGAAAGGAGCACCAACCCGTCTGCCAGTCCCACCCACGCCTGGGCGAACGAGGGATCGGCCGCCACCGCTCTCCGGAAGTGATCGATCGCCTGCCGCAGCGTGGACTTGGTGCGCCGGCTCAGGAAGTGCCGCCCCTTCAGGTACCATTCGTACGCCTGGACGTCCTCGGTCGGCCGCTCCGCGATCCGCGCCTTCTCCCGCGGCGTCAGTTGCACCCTCAGGGTCTCGACGATCCGCTGCGCCACGTCGCTCTGGATCGCGAAGATGTCGTCCAGGTCGCGGTCGTAGTTCTCCGCCCACAGGTGCCGGTCCGAGCCGGTGTCGATCAGCTGGGCCGTGATCCGCACCCGATCCCGCGCTCGTCGCACGCTTCCCTCCAGGACCATGCCGACCTCGAGCTCGCTTCCAATCTCGCGCACGCTCTTCGACGTCCCCTTGTACTGCATGATCGACGTCCGGCTGATCACCTTGAGGTCGCCGAGCTTCGTCAGCGCCGTCAGGATCTCCTCGGTAATCCCGTCCGAGAAGTACTCGTTCTCCGGGTCCGCGCTCAGGTTCGCGAAGGGAAGCACCGCGATCGAGCGCTCTACCTGGGGAACCGGCGACCGCGATTGCGAGGCGGCCGCCCGCTCGTCGGGGTGCCGGGCCTCGGCATGCCGGGCCTGGGTCGCGGGAGCCGCCTCCACCCCGGTCACGAGGAAGAGCCGCATGGGATCGATCCCCTTGAGCCGCCGCTCGCCGAGCGCCTCGAACTGGAATGCCGGCCGGCTCCGAAGCCCCTGGACCACGAGCTCGCTGACGACGATCTGTCCGGGCTCGGCCTCGACCTGAATCCGTTGCGCCGTATTCACGCCGTCGCCGTACAGGTCGCCGTCCGGCGCCACGGCGACGTCCCCGAGATGGATCCCTGTACGGACCGCCTCTCCGTCGCCCAGGGACTCGCGCAGCGTCGCGGCCGCCACCAGGGCCGACTCCGCGCTAGGCGACTCCACCAGCGCGGCGTCGCCGATGAACTTGACGATCCGGCCAGTGTCGGGGGGAATCGCCGCCCGAACCGCCGCCTGGAAGCGGCGGACGAGTGCGATGGCACGGTCCTCGTCCTGCGCCGCCAGCCTGCTGTAGCCCACGAGGTCGGTGAACCAGACCACCGTCAGCCGGTGTGGGAGTCGAGCTTCGGTCATGAGCCGCGCGTATCCGTGGTTTGTTGTAGACCCTCCCGATCTCGGACCTTCAAGGTACCCACGCCCTTACGTCCACGTCGATCTGCCGGATCGCCGGACCCGGAAGCCGCGGGCGGCGAGCGCACTTCCAGCAAAGGCACGATCTTGTGCACGTTCGACCGAAGATGTCCTCGTTGATTGGAATCGGAGGTTCGGATGCACCGGCGCTTTCAGAGGCTCGCGGCGGTCGCGGTATTGGCTCTCTCCGCCTGTGCCACGACCGCGGGACACGAGTTCGTATCCGATCGCATCAGCGTCGTCGCCCGCGGGTCGGGCCCGGACGTGATCCTGATCCCCGGACTTACCGGGCATCGCGAGGATGCCTGGGGCGGCGTCATCGAAACGCTGGACGACAGGTACCGCCTGCATCTCGTGCAGGTGAACGGCTTCGCCGGCGTCCCGCCGGGCGCCAACGCGGAAGGGCCGGTGTCGGCGCCCGTGGCGGAGGAGATCGCGCGCTACATCCAGAAGGCGGGTCTCGTCCGTCCCGCGGTGATCGGCCATTCGATGGGCGGCACGATCGGCATGATGCTGGCAGCGCGACATCCCGATGCCGTCGGACGCCTGATGATCGTCGACATGATGCCGTCCATGGCCTCATGGTTCGGTCCGGCGGGAGAAACGCCGGAAGGACTCCGCGGCATCGCCGATCAGACGCGCGCGCAGATCCTCGAGGCCGCACCCGGTACGGGCTTCATCGCTCAGTTGTTCGCGGGCATGACCTTGGACCCGCAGATGGAGTCGGTGCTCATGCGATACGCACGCGAGAGCGATCGAGGCACGGTCGCCAATGCCTTCCACGAGCTGATCGTGACCGATATGCGGCCCGAGCTTTCGCGCATCACCGCGCCGGTGACCGCGCTCTACGTGCAGCCCCCGAACGTGCCGGTCCCGCGGGACCAGTTCGATGCCACCATGGCGGGTCTCTACGCCAATGCGGAGAACGCGAGGCTCGTGAGGATCGACGAGAGCCGCCACTTCATCCAGTGGGATCAGCCGGCGCGCTTCGCAGCCGAAGTCGACACGTTCATGACGCGGTGACGGAACGATGACCTGGAGGCGATCATGACCGGACTGGAGGGTGGATGCGCTTGCGGGGAGGTGCGGTATCGACTGACGGACTCGCCGATGTTCGTCCACTGCTGCCATTGTCTGAACTGTCAGCGGCAGACGGGGACGGCCTTCGTGCTCAACATGATGATCGAGGCCTCGCGGGTCGAGCTTCTCAGCGGAACCCCGACCGCCGTCGCCGTGCCCAGGGAGCACGGACTACACGAGATCTTCCGGTGCCCGACGTGTGAGGTGGCGGTCTGGAGCGTATACGGCGGGCGATCCGAAGTGCTCTTCGTACGCGCCGGAACCCTGGACGACCCCGCGACTGTTTCGCCGGACGTCCACATCTACACGCGGTCGAAGCTGCCGTGGATCACGTTGCCGGACTCGGTGCCGGCCTTCGAGGAGTACTACGACACGGCGGCGCTCTGGCCGCCGGAGAGCCTCGAGCGCCGCAAGGCCCTCTTCGGGTGATGCGGCCGCGGACTCCGCCCCCGGGGTAAGCGATGGCGGAGAGGAAACCCACGCGTCCGACCCGTGGCTCCACGTCGAAACGTGCCGGGAGCGAGCACGAGTCGATCGTCGTCGAGGGCCGCGAGATCTCGATCTCCAACCCGGGCAAGATCCTCTTCCCGAAGCCGAAGCACACCAAGCTCGACCTCGTCCATTACTACCTCGTCGTCGCCGATGGCGCGCTGCGCGGCGCCGGCGGCCGTCCCAACGTGATGGTCCGCTACCCCAGCGGCATCGACGGCGAGTTCTTCTACCAGAAACGCGCGCCGCAGAAGCGTCCGCCGTGGATCGAAGTGGTCTCGTTGCGCTTCCCCTCGGGGCGGAGCGCCGAGGAGGTCGTTCCGCGCGACGCGGCGGCGCTCGCGTGGCTCGCCAACCTGGCCTGCCTCGAGCTCCACCCGCATCCCGTTCGCGCCGAGGACCTGGACCACCCCGACGAACTTCGCGTCGACCTGGACCCCGTGCCTGGGGTCAAGTGGGCGCAGGTCCGAAAGGTGGCGCAGGTGGTCGAGGCCGCATTGACGGATTTCGGGCTGACCGGCTGGCCGAAGACCTCGGGGGGTCGCGGCATGCACGTCCTGGTGCGGATCGAGCGGAACTTGGAGTTCGGCGAGGTGCGTCGCGCCGCGCTGGCGCTCGCGCGCGAGGTCGAGCGCCGTGTCCCGAAACTGGCCACGAGCAAATGGTGGAAGGAGGAGCGGCACGGCGTCTTCGTCGACTACAACCAGAACGCGAAGGATCGCACGGTCGCCTCGGCCTACTCGGTCCGGCCCACTCCGGATGCTCGGGTCTCCGCGCCGCTCGCCTGGGACGAAGTGACCGACGTGGATCCTGCGGACCTCACTCTCGCGACGATGCCCGGGCGCTTTGCCGAAGTGGGCGATCGCCACGCAGGAATCGACGACGCAGCCGGATCGCTGGAGCCCCTCCTCGAGCTGTCCGCGCGCCACGAGGCCGAGGGGCAGGGTGACGCGCCATGGCCTCCCCACTACCGGAAGCAGCCCGGCGAGCCCGCGCGCGTCCAGCCGTCCCGCGCCCGCACGTCGGCCAAACGCGCACGCGCGAAGAAGCACCCCCTGATCGAGATCGGCCGCGCCAAGCGCAAGCAGGATGCGATGGCGGGGCTCAAACGGTGGAAGGCGCGTCACCCCGAAGCCGCGGCGTACCTCGAGCCCTCCGACGTGCTCGTCGACTCCATGCGGGGGCGGTCATCCACGTGGACGCGCATCCGGGTGAATCTTCGGAACGTGCCGGCCAAGCTGCGTCCGCGTCAGGGGCGCCTGGATCCGGACGAGAAGACCCTGGAGAGGTCGTAGGGAGTCGTGACCTCGAGCTGGTCGTAGCGGCAGTCGCGGGGCTTCTTGTCCGGCCGCCAGCGCAGGAACGTCGCCGCATGGCGGAAGCGGTCCCCCTGCAGGTGATCGTACTTGACCTCGCACACGCGCTCGATGCGGAGTGGCTCCCACGACAGATCCTTCCCCGCGCTCCATCGGCTCTGCCCGCCGGGCATGCGTGTGCCGCTCCCCTCCGACTCCGCCCAGGATCGCCACGGGTGTGCCTTCATGGCGTCCTTCCGCAGCGGCGCGAGCTCCTTCACGAGCTCCTTCCGCTTCGCCATCGTGAAGGACGACGTCACGCCGACGTGGTGGAGGTCGCCATCGTCGTCGTACAGGCCGAGTAACAGGGAGCCGATCGCGTCCTTCCCCGATTTGTGCCAGCGGAAGCCGGCCACCACGCAATCGGCCGTCCGCGCGTGCTTCACCTTGATCATGGCACGCTTGCCCGGCTGGTACGTGAGGTCCGCCGGCTTCGCGATGACTCCGTCCAGGCCGGCTCCCTCGAAGCGCTCGAGCCACCCCGCGGCCGTTTTATAGCTCTTGGTCATGGGTGTCAGGTAGAGCGGCGGGCTCGCCTTCGCGAGAAGCTTCTCGAGCAGTGTGCGGCGCTCCTCCTGGGGCGCCGCCATCCGGTCGCGGCGGCCGGACGCGAGGAGGTCGAAGGCCACGAACGACGCCGGGGTCTTCTCCGCGAGCATCGCCACGCGGGACGCGGCGGGATGCAGGCGCATCTGGAGAGCGTCGAAGTCGAGTCCGTCCGGCGTCGCGATGACGATCTCGCCGTCGATTACGCATCCCTTGGGAAGCCGTTCGAGCAGCGTTTCGTGCAAGTCCGGGAAGTACCGGTCGAACGGCCGCGAGTCGCGGCTCTGGATGAAGATCTCCGATGCGCCACGGAACACGATCGCGCGGAAGCCGTCCCACTTCGGCTCGTAGAGATAGTCTCCGCGAGGCAGGGTGTCGGACAGCTTGGCGAGCATGGGCTCGATCGGGGGAGGGATCGGGAAGAGCCTGTCAGATTCCGAACGACTCATTGCGAAAAAGTAGGCGACTCTCCTCGCGACGTCATTCGACGGGTGGTGCCGTTGCCACTACCGGCGCGGCAGGCCTCGAATGGAGGAACGGGAGGAACCATGGACAAAAGCCAGGGAACCACCATACAGCACTCGGAAGAACTCCACGGGATGGACGCACCTCCCATCGTGTCACCGGAGGAATGGGAGGCAGCGCGGCAGGAGCTGCTCGTGAAGGAGAAGGAGTTCACGCACGCGCGTGACGCGATGGCCGCCGAGCGTCGGCGGATGCCGTGGATGGCCGTGGAGAAAGCCTATGTGTTCGACGGACCCGACGGAAAAGCGAATCTGCTGGACCTGTTCGACGGGCGCCGGCAGCTCGTCCTCTACCGCGCCTTCTTCGAGCCCGGAGTCAAAGGCTGGCCCGATCATGCCTGCATCGGCTGCTCGATGCTGGCCGACCAGGTTGCCCATCCCGCCCATCTGTACGCCCGCGACACCACGCTCGCGTTCGCCTCACGCGCGCCGCAGCCGGACATCGCGCGCTTGAAGGCGCGGATGGGCTGGGAGCACATCCCGTGGTTCACGATCACGGACGACTTCGACGCCGACTTCGGCGTGGACGAGTGGCACGGCACCAACGCCTTCCTCCGCGACGGCGACCGCGTGTTCCGCACCTACTTCGTCAACGCCCGCGGCGACGAGGCGATGGGCAGCACCTGGAACTACCTCGACATCACCGCGCTCGGCCGGCAGGAAACGTGGGAGGACTCTCCCGAGGGGTATCCCCAGACCCCACCCTACGAGTGGTGGATCTGGCACGACGAATTCTAAGACCTGTTCAGGCGCCAGACGCCATGACCCCACCACGTGGCATAGGAGAGGTAGAGGATGTAGAGAAGGAACCAGCCGAACAGTGGGCTATGGAGGCGAAACAGCACCAGACCGAGCGCGAGCGCGGCCAGAACGTACGGCACGAACAGGGCCAGGCTGAGCCCGAGATCCCTCTTGCGAAAGAACACCCAATTCCAGGTTGCATTCGCAGCCAGGAGGAGCGCCACTAGACCAAGCGCGACCGGACTCCATCCAGGCGTCGGGAAGCTGCCGAGCAACCAGGTCAGCAGCGCGAAGAACAGGAGATAATAGGCGATTCCGATGCTCGACCAGGCCCACAGCGGCAACCCCGGCCGCGGGAGTCGAAGCTGCGAGAATCGCTGCTTGACCTGGGTGCCGGACAGAAGACCCTCGAGGACCGCCGCGAAGATGCAGATCGAGAGAGCCCAGATCCAAGGGTAGCGCAGTGGCAACGCGATCATGGCTCCAGTCTTCGAAGTCGGGACTAGCTATGACGCGCGAGTGCCCCGCCGGCGTCGGTAGTAGCGTCGCGCCTTGGCGCGGTTGCCGCAGTCGCGCATGTCGCACCAGCGGCGGCTCCTGTTCTTGCTGAGGTCCACGAACAGCCAGTCGCACTCGTCGCTCGTGCACCGCTTGACCCGGCCGAGGTCGCCCGTCGCGAGGAGCTCCGACGCCGAACGCGCGATGGGCCACAGCGGCCGGTCGAGGGCGCCGTCGGCGGCATCGAAGCGGTAGTCGAAGCCCTCCTCATCGGGGACGATCCGGAGGTGCGGAAGGGCGCGAGCCAGCTCGTCGTTGAGACGCTCGAGATCCGCCGCGGCGGGGCG
>DASSBK010000166.1:0-2495 GCA_035698825.1 Gemmatimonadota bacterium | reverse complement strand
GAGCTACGGCCGTACGTCGACGACCGGCTCGAACCGCTACGCGCGCTAGACGGATTCGACGAGCTCTGGCGCGACGGGAGCTCGATCGAGATAGGGGATGCGTTCGAGCGTGGCCTTGGCTGACGCGCCGTAACGACCCCGGTGTGATCAACACTTCTTAGGCGCCTCTGACGTCAGTCTTGACCCGCACCCTCCCGGTGTTGACAGTCTCAGCCTAGCCGTGGGGCACCTGCACGTTGCCGCCCGAGAGCGTATGCAACGCCGTGTCGAACACGACCCGCTTGTCCGGCGCCGAGAGCCTGAGCCTGTACGTGTCGGAGCCGGCTCCGGGCTCTCCTCGGTCCTCGCTGTACAGAAGGAACGTAAAGCTGCCGCACTTGCGCTCACCGGCGACGCAATACGGGTTCACCGAGCCGTCGGGAACGGCGTAGGTGCCCTTGCCCGTCATGCTCGCGTACCAATACGTCTCGTCTCGGACGCGCGCGTTCGCAATTCCCGTGAGCGCGTTCGACTTGATCACGTACGGGCCGGCGGCCGTGTGGATCACCATGACAACCGAGCCCTTGACGCTCTTCTTCACCTTCTTCCCAGTGAAGCCGAAGCTCACCGCCGCGTCAGACCACGGCCCCGGCGCGGCGCTCCACGCAAAACGGCCGCCCCCCGTCGAGAAACCGCTCGCCGGATCGAAGACGGCAAGCAGACCGAAACCAAGCCCGCCGCCGGTGAACCAATCGCCCTGGACCTCGGTGCCGATCTCGTACATCTCCGAGGGCACGTTGTTGGCGACGCAGCCTACCGCGCTGCTCGGAGTCGGGATGCCGGTATCGGTGCACGCGTCGCTCGCGGTCGACTCGATCGGACCCAGGAGGAACGCGACCCGCGTGTCTGCATAGGCTGCGGCATAGGTGGCGATATCCGCGCTCGGAAAGCCGTCTGCGTCCTCGACGAACGTCCCCGTCAGGGTTACGGCGTCCGCGTCTCCGTCGCTGCCTTCGACCTGAACGAACCCGGGACCGAGATCGACGATCGATACGTCTTCCTTCGTCACGGTGATCGTCAACGTCGCCGCGTCTCGAGTCCCGGCACCGTCCGAGACCACGACACAGGGCGTGTACGTCCCCGGGCGGACGCCAAGGCGCCCCTCGATCGTTGCCGACCCGTCGCCGTTGTCGACCAGAGCTAGTCCGGCCGGAAGAGTCTGGCCGCCGGAGCATCGGGTCTCGTCGATCGAGAAGACGAGCTCGGAAGACGGACCATCCGGATCCTTGGCGGAGAGGACGAGCGGCTGGATGCCGTTCGATGCCGGATCGCCGTCGAGCGGATCGGAGTACTGCACACCGGCATTGGCGGGGAGTGGATCGAGAGCAGGAGGCTGGTTGAGACAGCTCACGGTCATCGCCACTGTGGCCGTCGAGCTGCCGGGCGCGAGCGTGTACGTGAACGTGTCCAGTGAACCGGCCGTGTTGCAGTACCCGGGGTTCGGTCGATAGCTCAGGCTGAGCCCGTCCGCAGCGACCGTGACCGAGCCGTTGGCCGGTTGTGTGGCAGAGGCGATGGACTTCGGGCCGCCGTCGGTGTCGGTGTCGTTCGCGAGGACGTCGATCGCGAGAGGCCCGGAGCCCTGGGTCGTCGTGGCCGTGTCGGCGACTGCCGTCGGTGGGGCGTCGGTGTCTTCGACGATCTCGTCCGCGCACCTGTCGAGGATCGCGGCCAGCAGCGGTTGCGGATTTGCCGCGAACGTCCTGATGTCGAACGCGCTGCCGCCGGTCGCCACAGCGAGGTCGACATACCCTTGGGCGATCGTCGGATCCACCACCGCGAACAGGGTCGCGTGACGTGCCTCGAGTGCAGCCAGTGCTTCAGAGTGGCTGACGTTGTTGCTCTGCGCCTCCGCGTCTCCGATCAGCACGGCGCACACACCGGCCCCAGGTCGAAACCCCATCAGGTTGTCGACGGCGAGGGCGACGGCGTCGTAACCAGGCTCGGACACGCCGGCCGTCCTCAGCTCGGCGAGCCCGGCATCGAGTTGTGACAGATCGTCCGAAAGAGGCCGCTGAGCATGCGGGTCGCCGGGCGGCGTGGTCGGCTGCAGCGCCCCGAAGCCGACGATGCCGAACTGGGCGTCGATCGCCGCATGGAGCCGAGTACCGATCAGCGAAACGTTCTGCCTGATCCCCTCCTGAATTGGCCCCATCGAACCCGACTCGTCGATCAGGAACACCACGTCTCCTGGAGGAAGGCCCGACCCGGGAATGTCGTCGTCGTCGCTCGCTCCTTCGCGCGTCGGGGTCTCGGCGAACCGAGCGCTAATCGCCGACGCGGTACCGTCGAAGCTCGTCGTGACGGTCCCCTCGGCGTCTGTAACTAGCGTCCTCGTCTGAGCACCAAAGCCGATGGTGATCGGTGCATTCGGGAAGGGCACCCAACCAAGATCCGTGTGCAGCCGCTGCCAGGCGCGAGCGACGACTCGCGCTCCGGTCCCGTCGCCTCCGGTC
>DASSBK010000165.1:0-2361 GCA_035698825.1 Gemmatimonadota bacterium | reverse complement strand
GATCGTCGGGGCGTTCCTCGCGTCCGGATCCCACGAGAATCTCGACGTCACCTGCCTCGAGGAGGCGGGCCGGCCGCCGTTCGCGCGCGAGCTTCCCGACTGAGCAAAGCTCGAGACACTGTTCGACATCGAACACGGAACTTGGTACCCGCATCCGAGTATCTCCCTGCATGTGGCTCGAGACTGTCCGGTCGGAGGGACCGGAATCACCCTCTCGAGCCGATGACCATGGGGAGGTGGGGATGAAGGGCCGCTTTTCGTGGTTTCCATGTCTGGTACTCGCACTCGTCCTCGGAGCCTGCTCGGAGGACGATCCCACATCGCCCGAGTCCTTCGACTCGGGTGCTCCGATGCCTTCGGCCAACGCGCTCCAGCTCGGGCAGCAGGAAACTCCCGACCCGAACGCCGTGGCCCGCGCGGTGCCCGGCTTCGCCGGGTACTTCCTGGACGAGGCCCAGCGGCCGACGGTGTATCTGAAGGACGTCAAGCAGCGCGCGGCGGCCGAGCTTGCGCTCGCCGGCTGGCTCTCCAGCCGCGGATTCACGGGGGCCAGCCTCCAGGTGCGCCAGGCACGCTATGACTGGCTCCAGCTCCACGCCTGGTACGCGCGCGCCTGGCCCGCCGCGCTGTCGGTCGCGGGAGCGGTCTTCTCCGACGTCGACGAGGGGAGCAACAGGTTGCGCTTCGGAGGAACGAACCTCGCCGGCCTGACATCGGCGATCGTCGCCGCCGGTGTGCCGGCCGACGCGTTCGTCGTGGAGCTCGCATCGCCGATCGCACTGCGCTCAACGCTCCAGGATCGCGTGCGCCCGGTGCCGGGCGGCTACCAGATCAACTTCCTCAACGTGGCCGGTGTGGTCGGCCCGACGAGCCTCCTCTGTACGCTGGGATTCAACGCGATCCCGGAAGGTTCCCTGAACGCGAAGCCGTCCTATGTCACGAACTCCCACTGCACGGGCGTGAGCGCGGACGCGGCGCTGATCCCGATGGACCACTACCAGCCGCTCCAGGACGTGAACGAGGACAACATGGCCGACCCCGAGAACTTCATCGGGTCTCAGGTGGATGATCCGTCCACGACGATCACCCTCGACTGCGTGAGCGTTCTGGACGACCCCGTGGTGCGGGTGCCGGGGCCGTGCCGCTGGTCGGACGCGTCGCGCGGCGAGTACGCGGACGGCGTTCCGTTCCAACTCGGCCGGATCGCCAGGACGAGGGCCTTCGATCCCGTGCAGGGCACGCTGGAGGTGGATCCGTCGAAGCCGACCTTCCAGATCATCGGAGAGCAGCCGTTCCCGGTCCTCGGCGAGACGGTGAACAAGGTCGGCCGCACGACGGGATGGACGGGAGGGAAGGTCACCGGGACCTGCGTCGACATCATCACCGACGACCACTTCATCCGGCGCTGCCAGGCGCAGGTGGCGGCGGGCTCCGCAGGTGGGGACAGCGGCTCTCCGGTGTTCGCAGCCCCCAACCGGAAGTCCAACCCGAACGGCAGGGTCGTCCTCGTCGGGATCCTGTGGGGCGGCAGCATCGACGGGGAGCCGCAGTTCGTGTACAGCCCGATGAACAATGTCGAGCGGGAGCTGGGACCGCTGAAGACGTTCTGAGCGGGCGGCGCGACCGTTCGATCGCGGAGGCGTGGCGGGCCCCGGCCGTTCTTCGGCCGGGCCCGCAGGCCTACTCCTCGGCCACCGAGTGGATGTTGCCGTCGGGGTCCTTGAACCAGGCGACCTTCACGTTTCCTCCGACGTGGACGTCCCCCTCGAGCTTCATCCCCGGCATGTCGTAGTGCTCGAACGCGACTCCGTGCGCCTTCAGCTCCTTCACCGCCTTCTCCACGTCGGCCACGATCCAGGTGACGGCCGTGGCCTCGTTGGTTCCGGCGAACGCTGACTTGTAGACGAGCAGCCTGGAGCCGTTCGTCCGGTACGTGATGAAGTCGGCCCCCTCGTTGGCTACCTCGCGGAGGCCGAGCGGGCCCTCGTAGAACTTCCTGGCCGCCGCCATGTCCTTGACGCCGACTGTGGGGTAGGCTTTCTCTGTATTCAGCATGGGACCCTCGATGAAGTCATATGTGCTCTCCCTCCCCGAGCGCGTCGTGCGATCCGTGCTGGGGCTCGGCGCCGGCGTGGCGCGGGAGGTGGGCGAGGTCGCCCTCCCCGCGGGCGTCCGGCGGAGCCAATTGTACCAGAACCTCGTAGATGCCACGCTCCGATATCTGACAGAGAAAGTGGGCGGCGTGGAGGCTGCGGGATCGGACATCCCCGACGACTTCGTCGCCCGGCGCGCGGCGGGAAACGCCGTCGAGGTGCTGGGCGTCGTCGCCTTCCGCGCGTCGCCGGTCTGGGTCCTCGCGGC
>DASSBK010000164.1:0-2442 GCA_035698825.1 Gemmatimonadota bacterium | reverse complement strand
CCGACAGCGTCTTCACCCTGTCGTCCGCGCGGTCCGCCACGCCGAATCGATCGAGGAGCTCGGCCGACCGCTCCGCCAGCGTCCGTCCCGCGAGCCCGTACAGGTGCCCCTGGTGCCGCAGGTTCTCCGTGGGCGTCAGCTGCGCGTCGAGGGCCGGGCGCTGGAAGACGACCGCGATTCTCCGCCTCGCCGCGTCGGGATCCGCCGACACGTCCACGCCTCCCACCCGCGCGACGCCGGCCGTCGGACGGCGGAGCGTCGCCAGGATCTCTAGCAGGGTCGTCTTTCCACCGCCGTTCGGCCCGAGCAGACCGAACAGCTCGCCCGCATGGACTCGGAAGGAGACGTCCCGTAGGGCTACGCGATCCCCGTAGCGATACGCGATCCCGTCGACTTCGATCGAAGCCGGAGGTACCACTCAGGCAGGTCCGCGGTCGAGGACCAGGAGCGCCAGGAGCAGCGGCAGGTACGTGACGGACGCGAGGAGCACGCCTCGCGCCTCCCTTCCCCGCCGATTCCGCGCCATGCGCAGTCCGAAGGCGAGGAACCCAAGGCCGAGGACGAGCGCTCCGAAGAAGTAGATCGGCCCCGTCAGGCCGAGAAACGTCGGCAGGAGCGAGACCGGAACGAGCGCCGCGCAGTAGAGCGCCACCTGGTGCCCCGTGGTCAGACCATCGGGGTCGATGACGGGCAACATCGGGAAACCGCCTCGGGCGTAGTCGTCGCGGAAGATCCACGCGATCGCGAGGAAGTGCGGGAGCTGCCACAGGAACAGGATCGCGAACAGGATCCCCGCCGGAAGGCCGAGCGAGCCGGCGGCGGCGGTCCAGCCCATGACCGGAGGGATCGCGCCGGGCACGGCGCCCACGATGGTATTGAGGGTGGTCATCCGCTTCAGCGGCGTATAGACCCCCACGTAGAGGAGTACCGTCAGGAGGCCGAGCCCCGCGGTCAGGAAGTTCACGAACGCGGCCAGCACCGCTACCCCGGCGAGAGAGAGAGCGATGCCGACGATCAGGCCGTGAGGCGCCGACATCCGCCCCGCGGGGATCGGACGCCCCGCAGTCCGCCGCATGCGGGCGTCGACTCCGCGCTCGAGCACCTGGTTCAGCGCCGCGGCGCCGCTGGCCGCGAGGCCGGTTCCGAGGAGCGTCCAACCCAGGAGCGGAAGGTCGAGGCCGTCCCTCGAACCGAGGAGGAATCCCGTCGCCGCAGTGACCAGCACGAGCGCGGTGATCCTCACCTTCGTGAGGATCAGGTAGTCGCTGAGGAGATGTCTCACAGGGCCCCGGCCGGCTCCCGGTGCGGCCGGGTCGGCGGGTGTGCCGGCGCGGGCGCGAGCGCGACGTAGCGGCGCGAGCGAAGCGCGAGCGTCAGGGCCGTCGCGAACAGGAGCGCGCCTGTCGCCAGGTGCGCGGACGTCACCCAGGCCGACTTGTAGGACAGGATCACCCACGCGCCCAGCGCGATCTGGACGGCGAGCAGGGCGAGCAGCAACAGGGCCGGACGGACGATCCGCCGCAGGCGCCGGTGGGACCGCAAGGCCCGGGCTGCCACCCACGAGACGATCACGGCCACGACGATCGCGCCCACCCGGTGCGCGAAGTGGATCGCCACGGGAAACGAATCCAGCGGCGGCACCAGACGGCCGAACGCGAGCGGAAAGGTCGGGATCGCGAGCCCGGCTCCGGTATGCCGCACGACGGCCCCGATCAGGATCTGCACATAGATCGCAACGCTGGCGAGCACCGCCAGCGAGAAGAGCGATGGAACGTCGGCGTCGACGGCCTGGACGGAGTCGTCCTCGAGCCACGCTCTGGAGCGGACTACGGCGATCGAGACCGCCAGGCCGAACACGAGCTCGGCGAGCGCCGCGTGGCTGACCGACACGGCATCCGGGAGCCGGAGCAGGACGGTCAGGCCGCCGAGCGCGCCCTGCAATACGACCCCGCCGAGAGCGAACCACCCGAGGGCCCGCACCCACCTCCGCGGCTCGACCAGCCGGAGCCAGAGCGCCTCGACCACGATCAGGGCGCCGACGAACGTGGCCACCATGCGGTGGCCGTGCTCGTAGAGGACGCCGCCCTTCATCGCCGGCATGACCTTCCCGAACGACAGCGGCCAGTCGGGGACCGCGAGACCGGACGCCGTGCTCGTGACCATCGCTCCCGCCAGAAGCAGCAGAAAGGTGCAGCCCGCGACGATCTTCGTGTAGGCACCCAGCGCGGGACGGCGGGCGACGCGAATCGTGGTCATCGATCCTCGGCTCAGGAGATCGTTCGAGGGGAGCAGCTCTGCAAATCTACCTCTCCGAGTGCTTTCCACCACCGAGGCTCGGACGGATCGTCGTCGCGGGAACGGGAGACCTGCCGGTTGCAGAATCTGAAATCTCGCATGGGGTCTGACGACGACTGCGATCCGGGCGGGGCAAGGACTCCCGGG
>DASSBK010000163.1:0-5396 GCA_035698825.1 Gemmatimonadota bacterium | reverse complement strand
GGTGCTGGCGGACTCGCTCTTCCAGCCGCCGGCCGGGTTCGAGCGGATCGAGCTCGAAGACATGTTCGGCGGGCTCGCCCAGGCGGACGCCGCCATGGGCGGCGCGGCCGAACCCGTCGAGCCCAAGGCCGCGGGAATCGTGCGGATCGGCGTCGCGCTTTCGGCCCCTCCCGATATGCCCGCCGACCCGAACGCCGTAAAGCGCGGAATCGCGGACTGGATCGAGACGCAGGGTGGCTACGACGCCGTCCCGCTCGCGGCCCGCGATCGTGCCGGGGCCCTGGCCGAGGCGCCCGGCGTCGAGGCCGACTACGTCCTGTTCTACGATCTGGAGAAGGCGAAGGCGGGTGTCTCGGCGGGCGGAATGATCGGCGGGATCGTCGGGGGGTCGCTGGGCGCGAAAGCGGCCGGCGGCGCCTTGAAGCTCGAGGTCGAGGGGAGCTACGACCTCAGCGCGGTGCCCGGAGGCGAGCGGGTCGCCCGCGACGACATCGACGAGGACAAGGGCACCGAGGACCCGCAGAGCGATATGACGGAGATCCTGACGGAGGTCGCGCAGGAGGCGCTGGAAGCGCTCCGCTAGGTGGTCCCGAAGGCTCGCGCCGTGAAGGCGCGACCTACTGGATTTCTAAAAGCTCCACCTCGAACACGAGCGTGGCGTTCGGCGGGATCACGCCGCCCGAGCCCATCGACCCGTAGCCGAGATCGGGCGGGATGACGAGCAGGCGCTGCTCCCCGACCGCCATCCCGGCCACTCCCTGCTCCCACCCCGCGATCACCTGGTTCGCGCCCAGCGCGAATGCCAGGGGCTCACGGCCGCGGCTCGAGTCGAACTGCGTGCCGTCGGGGAGCCAGCCGGTGTAGTTGACGACCGCGGTCTGGCCCGGCGAGATGGTCGCGCCACTCCCTTCCTTGACGATCTGATAGTAGAGCCCGGAGTCGGTCCGCTCCATCGCCGCGATGTCGACGTCGAGCTCGGGGGCGTACGTGGCGGTCGCCGGGTCCGAGATGTCTCCCGCGGGCTGCTGGGCCGCCGGCGCGGGCTGGGTCTCCACGGGGGCCGGCTCGGGCTCCGGGGCTTCTTCCTCGCCGCCGCAGGCCGCCAGAAGGGCCGCCAGCAGGACGGCGGTCGTCGCGTTCCGCATGGGATGCTCGCCTTTCGTTGGGGTGGTGGAGCTCGTCATGACGAGTTCAGGAATCCAGCAGGAGCCGGACTGGGTTCTCGAGCCGCTCCTTCACCTTGACGAGAAACGAAACGGCCTCTTCGCCATCGACGATCCGGTGATCGTAGGACAGGGCCACGTACATCATCGAGCGGGATTCGATCCGCTCCTCCTTCGAGGCAGGGTCGAGCAGGGTCACCGGACGGCGCTCGATCTTGTGCATGCCGAGGATCCCGCTCTGGGGCGGGTTTAGGATCGGCGTCGACATCAGAGACCCGTAGATCCCGCCGTTCGAGATCGTGAACGTCCCGCCCTGGAGCTCCTCGATCGTCAGCTCGCCGTCGCGGGCGCGCGTCGCCAGCTCCTGGATGGCGCGCTCGATCTCCGCGAAGGTCATCCGGTCGGCGTTCCTCAGAACCGGGACGACGAGGCCGCGCGGCGTTCCGACCGCGATCCCGAGATGGACGTGGTCGTGGTAGACGATCTCCTCCCCGTCGATGAACGCGTTGATCCGCGGGTAGTCGCGGAGCGCCAGGACCGATGCCTTCGCGAAGAGCGACATGAACCCGAGGCGGATGCCGTGGCGCTCCTCGAACTCCGCCTGGTGCTCCTTCCGGAGCTCCATCACCTCGGTCATGTCGATCTCGTTGAACGTCGTGAGGATGGCGGCGGTCCGCTGGGCCTCGACGAGACGCTCGGCGATCCGGCGCCGGAGGCGCGTCATCCGCTCGCGGCGCGTGCCGGGCTCGTCGGGGGCGGCGGGAGGCTGCGGGGCCGGCTCCTCCGGGGCGGGCGCACGCCTCTGGGGCGCGGGTCCTGCGGGCGCGGGCTTCGCGGGTTCGCCGGGCGCGGACGACGGAGCGGCCGGCTCCGGCTTCGCCTCCGGGGCGGGCTTCTTGGCCGGCTCCTTCTCCCTTCCGGTCTCCGGTTCCTTCTTCCGCCCGGTTTCGGGCTCCTTCTCCCTGCCGGTCTCCGGCTCCTTCTTCCGCCCGGTTTCCGGCTCCTTCTTCCGCCCGGTCTCCGGCTCCTTCCCAGGCGCGGGCTTCGGCGGCTCCTCCTTCTTCGCCTCGGGCTTCGCCTCCGGCGCGGCCTCGGCCGCTTCTTCCGCCGCAGGCTTTTCCGCCTTCGCGGCGCCCTCCTCGACGATCCTTCCGACGACGTCGCCGACGTGGACGGTCTGCCCCGCCTGGACGAGGATCTCGAGCGTGCCGCTCGCCTCCGCTGCGAGCTCGACCGTCGCCTTGTCGGTCTCGAGCTCGAGGATCAGGTCGTCCTTTTCGACCCGTTCGCCGTCCTTCTTGAGCCACGCGCCGAGGTCTCCCTCGGTGACTGACTCGGCAAGGTTCGGGATCACGATGTCCATCAGGCGCCCAGCGCCGCCTCGAGGAGCGCGGCCTCCTCCTCCTCGTGGATGTGGTGCGACCCCGTGGCCGGCGAGGCGGCCTCCGGCCGGCCGGCGTACTCGAGGGAAACGGCCTGCGACAGGCATTCCTCGAGTCGATGACGGATGTTCCGCCAGGCGCCCATGTTCGCCGGCTCCTCCTGGACCCAGATCACGCGCTCGAGCGCGGGATATCCATCGAGCGCCGCGCGCAGCTCCTTCTCGGGGAAGGGATAGAGCTGCTCGAGCCGCACGATGCCGACGTCCTCGACGCCGCGTTCGCGGCGAGCCTCGAACAGCGTGTAATAGACCTTGCCGGCGCAAAGCAGGAGCTTACGGACGCGTCCCCCGTCGGCGGTTCCCGCGTCGTCGATCAGCGGCAGGAAGGCGCCGTCCGTGAAATCCTCCACGCGCGACACCGCCTGCTTGTGCCTGAGCAGGCTCTTGGGCGTCATGAGGACGAGCGGCTTGCGGAAATTCCGCTTCATCTGCCGTCGCAGGCAGTGGAAGAGCTGCGCGGGAGTCGTCAGCGCGCAGACCTGCATGTTGTCTTCGGCGCAGAGCTCCAGGAAGCGCTCGAGGCGCGCGCTCGAGTGCTCCGGCCCCTGCCCCTCGTACCCGTGCGGCAGCAGGAGCGTCAGCCCCGACATGCGCCGCCACTTGTACTCCCCGCTCGCCAGGAACTGATCGATCACGACCTGGGCGCCGTTGACGAAATCGCCGAACTGCGCCTCCCACAGAACGAGCGTCCAGGGATCGGAGGCGGAGTAGCCGTACTCGAAGCCCAGCGCGGCGTTCTCCGAGAGCGGGCTGTTGATGACGTGGAACGCGCCCTGCTCCTCGCCCAGGTGGTTCAGAGGCACGTACCGCTCGCCCGTCGCCTGGTCCGTGTACATGGCATGGCGATGGCTGAAGGTGCCCCGGATCGTGTCCTGCCCGGCGAGCCGCACCTTCGTGCCGTCCAGGAGGAGCGAGCCGTAGGCCAGTGCCTCCCCGCAGCCCCAGTCGATGTCACCGCCCTCGAGCACCATGGCGGCGCGCTCGGCCATGAGCCGCTCCAGCCGCTTGTGCCACTGGAACCCCTCGGGCACCGTCGTCAGCGCGCGCGCGATCCGCTCCAGCGTCTCGCGCGGGACCGCGGTATCGGCCGGGTCGTCGCTCCACCCGAACGTCAGGCCTTCCCAGATGCCCGTCACCGACACGTACGGCTGCTTCTCGAGCTGCCGGGCCTGCTCGTGCGCCTGCTCGACTTCCCCTTTCGCAGCCTCTCGCATGGCTGCGACTTCGTTCTCGGCAATCGACCCCTCTTCGATCAGCCGGCGGGCATAGACCTCCGAGTTCGACGGATGCTCGTCGATCCGCTTGTACATCTCGGGGTGCATGAACGAGGGATCGTCCAGCTCGTTGTGCCCGTATCGCCGGAAGCAGACGAGGTCGATGAACACGTCGCGGTGAAACCGCTGGCGATACTCGATCGCGATCCGCGCCACGTGCGCCACCGCCTCGGCGTCGTCCCCGTTGACGTGGAAGACCGGCGCCTGAACGACCTTGGCGATGTCCGAGGCGTAGCGGGTGGAGCGGCCCTCCTCAGGGTCGGTCGTGAAGCCGATCTGGTTGTTGATGATGACGTGGACGGTCCCGCCGGTCGCATAGGCCTCGAGCCCGCCCAGCATGAGCGTCTCGGTCACGACACCCTGTCCCGCGAAGGCGGCGTCGCCGTGCATGAGGAGCGGGATCGCGCGCTCGCGGGAATCGTCGTGGAAGTAGGCCTGCTTGCCGCGGACGATCCCTTCCACCACGGGATCGACGGCCTCGAGGTGGCTGGGATTGAACGCCAGGGAGAGATGGATCCGACGGCCGTCGAACGCGACGTCGCGCGAATAGCCGAGGTGGTACTTGACGTCGCCGTAACCGGCGATCTCGGGGGCTGGCGGCCGGCCTTCGAACTCAGCCAGGATGTGGGCGTAGGGCTTGCCGAGGACGTGCGCGAGCACGTTGAGCCGCCCGCGATGCGCCATCCCCATGACGATCTCCGCCGCGCCCATCTCGCTGGCCCTCGACACCATGGTCTGGAGCATCGGGACGAGCGTGGTGCCACCCTCGAGCGAGAAGCGCTTGGCGCCCGGGTACCGGCGGTGGATCGTCTCCTCGAAGGTGTCGGCCGCGATCAGGTGGCGGAGGATCTCCCGCTTCCGCTCGCCGTCGAGCGGCGGGTGGTTCCGGACCGGCTCCATCTGGTCCTGGAGCCAGTCGCGCTGCTCCTTCTCGGTGACCTCCATGTACTCGACGCCGATCGTCCCGCAGTAGGTCTCGCGCAGGGACTCCAGGAACTCCGCCAGGGTTCCCTCCTGCAGGTCGCGGTACGTAGAGCAGCGGACCTCCTGATCGAGATCGCCCTCGGTGAACCCGAACTCCGAGAGCTCCAGCAGCGCGTGTTCCCGCGTACCGCGCCCCAGCGGGTCGAGGTCGGCAATGAGGTGACCATAGGTGCGGTAGGTGTAGACGAGGTCGTAGACGCGGAGGGCGGGCGCGAGCTCGGACCCCTCCACCCCCTCCGGGACGGCGCCCCGATCGGTGAGGACGATTGGCTCGCGGGCTTCCGCCGTGGGGCCGGCGGGCGGCGAGGCTCCGTTCCCGCCTCCCAGCTGGTATCCCGCGAAGAACAGTCCCCAGGTGGGGTCCACGGAGGCCGGGTCGGCCACCCAGCGCCGGTAGAGGGAATCTACGTACTCGGGATTGGCCCGCAGGATCGCGTCTAGAGAGGGCATGGGTCGGGAGAAGATAACCGGGGCGAGGCGACGAGCCACGCGGAAGACATTGGACAGAGAGGGTGAATGCGGGGAGGTCCATTC
>DASSBK010000162.1:0-2457 GCA_035698825.1 Gemmatimonadota bacterium | reverse complement strand
GAACTCCTCGAACGGGATGATGTTGATACCGAAGGCCTTGAGCTCGGTCTGCCCGAACCCGCGGTCGTCCTCGAGCCGGTCGGTGTAGGGACTCCCCCCGACGACGGCCTTCCCCGCGCGGCGCAGCCGGTCCGCGTCCTCTCCCATGCCGAGGACGTCGTCGAATACGACCACGTCCGCCCACTCCGCGTCCGCCTTCCAGTCCTTCGACATCGGCACGAACCCCTCGCCGACGGACTTGGCCTTCTTCTCGCGGATCCAGTAGCGGACCTCGTGGCCTTCCTTGACGACCTGCCAGGCGATGTCGGTGATCAGCGCGTCGTAGGAATAGAAGAGGAACTTCACGCCCGCCCGGCCGTCGCGGGGTTCAGCGAGTCTCGAAGCCCGAGCAGGGGGCCGGAGCTGACGCGATCCTCATGATCCGACTCCGATCGGGAATGATTCTGCCGGTGACGCTGCGGGTGTGCGAATGGAAAACCTAACACCCGTTCAGCGTGCCTGCACCGCAGCCGCTCAGGCGGGCCACAGCCAGCCGAACGCCCCGCCGGTCAGGAGCGCGTAGATCAGCGAGTCGACGTTGGACTTCAGCGTCGTGCTCCACGCTAGCTTGTACCAGATCGAATGCTGCCATAGCGCCAGGCCGTAGCCCACGAACGCGGTGGCTCCGGCGAAGCGGAACACCGACAGGTACTCGGCTCCCGGCGTCAGCGCGCGCCCGGCGATGTACGCCGCGAAGACGCTCACCACCACGCAGTACACGAACCACTGGGCGAGGCTGGTTCCCATGGAGGGCTCCCGCATGACCGTCATGACGGTCACGGGTCCTCGCTTCTTCTTCTCGAGGAACGCCGGGTCTTTCATCGCCGCCGGGCTCTCCGCGTACGGCATCATGTAGTCCCCGGGTCCCACCCCGAGCTTGCGCAGGGACTCCATCAGCGCGTCCTCGGACTCCACCTTGCGGAAATCGGAGCGGTGATAGGTGAGCACCATGTGGAGAACGGAGCTCGCCAGGAAGACGAGCACCGCGGACACCAGGATCGGGGCCCACAGCGACAGGATCGGGACCATTACGGACCTCCCTCCGGCTGCGCCGGCTTGTCGAGTCGTTACCGCATCTCTAGTCATCGACATTAGGGGCAATGGGTCGATCGACGCAACGGCGGGACCGCCTGTGACCCCTGTCTGGCGAACCACCGGCCGCGACGTAAGCTTGATGCTCGACCGCGGGTAGCACCGAACCACAGCCTGGGAGCCGCCGATGTCCATGTGGGGCGAGAAGTGCGTGCGCTGCGGGGAGCGGCGCACTCGGGATACCTACGAAGGCCTGCCGACCTGCGAGGATTGCCAGCAGAACCTGAGAGCGATGCTCCGTGCGGAGACGGAGGACCGCAGGATCTGCCCCACGGACGGCACCGCGATGTCCAAGGAAGTCGTCTACAACGTGGTGCTCGATCGGTGCCCGTCCTGCGGGGGAATGTGGCTGGACGGCGGGGAGCTCGAGCTCCTGCGTTCGGGGATCGAGGCCGGCATGGCGAGCGACCTCGGCCACGCTCTGTTCGTCCCCCCCTTCTGAGACGGGTGGAACGAGCCGCTGGATCGCCTCGCGTGAAAATGCCTGATCGGTGGGCTGGCGTCTGGACGTTCTACACGGTGGGGAAGCCGAGGTCCTTCCCGTGCAGGCGCGGCTCCGGCCACCGCGCGGTGACCACCTTTCCGCGCGTGTAGAACCGCACGCCCTCCATGCCGTGCACGTGGGCGTCCCCGAACAGTGAGCTCTTCCATCCGCCGAAGGAGTAATAGGCCATCGGCACCGGGATCGGGACGTTGATCCCGACCATTCCGACCTGGACCTCGCTCTGGAATCTCCGCGCGAGGCCTCCGTCGCGGGTGAAGATGGCGACGCCGTTGGCGTATGGATTGGCGTCGACGAGCGCGACCGCCTCCTCGTACGTCCGCGCGCGGACGACCGACAGGACGGGTCCGAAGATTTCGTCGCGATAGATCGACATCCCCGGTCGCACCCGGTCGAACAGGCACGGTCCCAGGAAGAAGCCGCCCTGCCTGTCCTCCACTTCGACGCCGCGTCCGTCGATCACCAGCTCCGCCCCCTCCGAAAGACCCTCGTCGAGGTACCGCGTGACGCGCTCGAGATGCTGGCCGGTGACCAGCGGGCCCATGTCGGCTTCGGCTTCCATGCCGTCTCCCACCCGGATCGCCCGCATCCGCTCCTCGACCCGCGGCAGGAGCGCCTCGCCGGCTTCGCCGACGGCGACGAGAACCGAGATCGCCATGCATCGCTCTCCGGCCGATCCGAAGGCCGCGTTCACCGCCGCGTCGGCGGCGAGATCCATGTCGGCGTCGGGGAGGACCAGCATGTGATTCTTCGCGCCGCCCAAGGCCTGAACGCGCTTGCCGTGGCGGGTGCCGGTCTCGTAGATGGAGCGGGCGACCGGCGTC
>DASSBK010000161.1:0-6270 GCA_035698825.1 Gemmatimonadota bacterium | reverse complement strand
CTGCGCGCCTTCCTGGCGGAGATCGGCTCGCCGTCGGATGCGTTCGCGCGCCAGCGGCGGCTCGGGATCCCGATCCTCGACGGCCGCGGACGGAGCGCCTCCCTTTCGGCCTCGCGACTTCCCTCTCCTCTGCACTTCCTGCCCGGGCTCCTCCGCTACCGGCACCTGTCGCCTCGCGATCGATTGCGGGTCGCGCGCGACGTCCGGGCGCTCTCGCGACTCGACGACCGCGAGGCGATGGAGGACGTCCCGCTCGGCGAGTGGCTCGCCCGCCGCTCCGCCTCGCGCGAAGCGGTCGAGCGCTTCTGGGAACCGCTCGTGAGGCCCGCGCTGAACATGCCCGTGACGGATGCAAACCTTCCGCTCACCGCCTTCTTCCTGGAGCGCGCGATCTGGAGCGGGCCGGAGGGCGGCGCCCTCTGGCTGCCGCGGCTCGGCCTGAGCGAGGCGATCGGCGAGCCGGGCGGCCGCGCGCTCGAGGCCGCGGGAGTCCGGGTGCGGCTCGGCGAGCGTGTGACGGCGCTGGCGATGGAGAACGGCCGGATCGCGGGAGTCGTCCTGTCTGGAGGCGACGCGCTCGAGGCCGACGCCGTGGTCGCGGCGCTCCCCCCGCGGGAGATCGACGGCCTGCTGGGCGCGCCCTCCCCGGACCGCGGCTATGCGTCGGTCGGCGCGGTCCCGATCGTCAACGCGTACCTCTGGTACGACCGCCCGATCCTCGAGCAGGCCTTCGCGGGAACGTTCGGCTCGCCGCTGCAGTGGGTGTTCGATCGCGAGCGGCTCCTCGGAAGCGCGCGGTCGGGAGGACCGTGTCTCGGCGTCTCGCTGAGCGCGGCGTCGGAGTGGATCGACCTGGCGAAGGAGGAGATCGCCGAGCGGCTGGATGCGGCGGTCGAGCGGGTCTTCCCCGCCCGGCGTTCCGCGCGGCTCCTCGCCTCGGCGGTCGTCAAGGAGCCGCGCGCCACGTTCCGAGCCGACGCCGGCTGCGCGCGGAGGCGTCCGGCCTCGGAGGGTCCAGCGGCCGCACTGTGGCTGGCGGGGGACTGGACCGACACGGGCTGGCCGGCCACGATGGAGGGTGCGGTCCTGAGCGGCGAGCGCGCGGCCGCGGCCGCCCTCGCCGCGCTCGCGCGCGACTCGACGACGACGCTCGGCGTCGACCCGCCCGGGGACGTTCGGGTGCGGTTCCTGCCCTCGGGACGGGAGGCGCGTGTCGCGAGGGGCACGTTCCTGACCACCGCGGCCGTGCGCGCAGGCGTCGAGATCGTCCACGACTGCGACGGTCAGGGCGTCTGCGGGACGTGCCAGGTGCTCGTCGAGGACGGCGGGCAGGCGCTGTCGCCGCCCGACCCGCGGGAGCGCGAGCAGCTCGGGACCCGGATCGAGCAGGGCTGGCGGCTCTGCTGCCTGGCGATCGTCGAGGGAGACTGCGTCGTAAGGGTTCCGGTCGGGACCTTCGCCTACCCGCCGGAGCAGCAACGCCGGTCGTGACGCGTCCAGCTGGCAGGGTTCAGTGTTCGGGTCGCGAGGAGGGGTCGCGGACGCGACCGCCGGCGGTGAATCAGCTGTCGAGCAGCTCGCTGGCCCGCTCGGCGTCGCCGACCGAGAGGATCAGCCGGCCTCGTTCGCCGAGCGCGGAGTAGGCGTACTTGATGTCGATGCCGTTCTCGGCGAGGTGATCGGCGAGCCGGGCGAGCGCGCCGGGATGATCGTCGACGGTCACGTCCAGGACGCGGCTCGTGTACGTGCGATAGCCGCGCTCCTCGAGCGACTGAAGCGCGTCCTCGTGGCGGTCGACGATCACGTGGACGATGCCGTAGTCGGTGCCGCTCGGAACCATGATCGCCTGGATGTTGACCCCTCGATCGGCCAGCACCTCGCACAGCGCTCCCAGCCTCCCTGGCTGGTTCTCGACGAACACCGAGATCTGCTGCGCGATCGGCATGCGCGGCAATATATCCCGCGCGTTGACATGACACCCCCCGGTGGGTAGCGTCAGCGCTCCTCACTCCCTTCGCTGGAGGTCCGCGTGATCGGTCTAGGAATCGGCGTCGTCGTGCTGCTGGCGATTCTCGCCCTCCTCGTCGTGCTGGTGGGCTGGGGAATCCTAACGTACAACTCCCTCGTCAACCTCCGGAATCAGCTGCAGAACGCGTGGGCGCAGATCGACGTGCAGCTCAAGCGCCGCTACGACCTGATCCCGAACCTGGTCGAGGTCGTCAAGGACTACATGCAGTACGAGCAGGAGGTCCTGACGAAGGTCACCGAGGCGCGGGCCGCCGCGGTGTCCGCGCAGGGACCGGCGGCGCAGGCGCGAGCGGAGAACGCGCTCACCGGGGCGTTGCGCCAGCTCTTCGCCGTGGTCGAGAACTATCCGCAGCTCAAGGCCAACGAGAACGTCATGCGGCTCCAGGAGGAACTGACCGGCACGGAGAACCGGATCGCATTCGCGCGCCAGTTCTACAACGACTCGGTCATGCGCTTCAACACGCGGCTCCAGACGTTTCCGACCAACATCGTCGCGGGGATGCTGGGCTTCTCGGCGCAGGAGTTCTTCGAAACGGACGACGCCGAGCGCGAGCCCGTCAAGGTCGACCTGCGCTAGCGCGCGGTCGGCTCTGGTCGACGCATGGAAACGCGAGGGCTGTACGGCGAGATCGCGGCCAATCGCCGCCGATCCCTGCTCCTCGTGGTCTGTCTGTCCGCGGTCCTCGGCGGGTTCGGCGCGGCGCTTGGCACGCTCTACGGCCACGCGGGCGCAGGGCTCACCGTGGCGATCGTCGTGGCGGGCGTCCTCCTGCTGGTGAGCTGGTTCGGCGGGGCGTCCATGACGCTCGCCGCGAGCTCCGCGCGCCCCGCCGACCCTTCCCGAGACCAGGTGCTCCTCAACGTCGTGCACGAGATGGCGATCGCCTCCGGTATGCCGGTGCCCGCCGTCTACGTGATCGACGACTCGGCCCCCAACGCGTTCGCCACCGGCCGGGATCCACGACACGCGATCGTGGCGGTGACGACCGGCCTTGCGGAAAAGCTCGACCGCGACGAGCTCCAGGGGGTGATCGCGCACGAGCTCTCGCACGTCCGCAACTACGACATCCGGTACACGACTCTGGTCGCGGTCACGGTCGGCGCGATCGCGCTCCTCGCCGACTTCGCGCTGCGGCGGCTCTGGTGGGCTGGCCCCACGCGGTCGCGGAACCGGGACGCTTCCCTGCCCCTGGTCCTGATCGCCGTCGTGGTCGCCATCCTCGCGCCGCTCTCGGCGCGGCTCCTCCAGGCCGCGGTCTCCCGGCGCCGCGAGACCCTGGCAGACCTCGGGAGCGCGGAGATGACGCGCTATCCCGAAGCGCTGGCGCGGGCGCTCGAGAAGATCGAGGCCGACCCCGAGGTCCTCGAGGCCGCCAACCGCGCGACGGCTCCCCTGTTCATCGTCAATCCGGTCAAGAGCTTCGAGAAGCGGGCGGCAGGCCTTCTGCGGACGCACCCGCCGACCGAGGAGCGGGTTCGGCTCCTGCGCGGGCTGGTCTTCTCCGGCACCGGCGAGGTCCGAGGTCCATCGTCGTAAGACGCCGGACTGCGGCTCGTCGCGTGCCGGTGTACTATCTTGATGGTCTCAGCGCACCGAATCGAGCGATCGATCACACGAAATGGAGGAAGGGATGACCAGGATTCAAATCGTTCCCCCGATTCTCATGGGGTTCGCCCTGATGCTGGGCGCATGCCAGCAGACGGGCACGGAAACCGGGGAGATGGAGGAAACGTCGGCGGACAGTGTGGCGGCGGTGGATGACGAGGCCGCGCTGGACGAGCTCCGCACGAGCTACGAGGATGCGTGGGAAGCCGGCGACATGAATACGGTTCTCGGCATGATGACTCCGGACTACCAGGAGATCGGTCCCGAGGGCACCATGAACTACGAGCAGGTGAGCGCCATGATGGCCGACAGCGCGAACATGCCGCCGGCCGGCGCCACGCTCTCGATCGAGACCCACACGATGGAGATCGCCGAATCTGGCGACGTCGCCTACGGCTCCGGCGTGTCGACCGTGACCGTGCCCGGTCCGGACGGCCAGGAGATGAGCGAGTCCAGCGAGTGGGTGGCGGGCTTCCAGAAGGTGGACGGCCAGTGGAAGATCGACCGGCTCGCCTTCGCTCCGGTCACGGAGTCCGAGGGAGGGATGGAAGGCGCCGCGGACACGACCGGCACCATGTAGGACGGAGTTTTCCGGAAGATCCTCGCGAAGGCCTCGCCCATCGGCGGGGCCTTCGTCGTTTCCGGCGAGATCCGATCGTTTCCGGCGAGTACCGATCTTCCGGCGATTACCGATCCGCGGAGTCGTTCGCTTCCCGGTCGTCTGCGGGCTCGGTCAGGATCGCTTCGATCCCGGCCATCGCGAACAGCCGATCGGCGTCCCGCAGCTCGCAGAAGGCCTCCAGGTACTCACGCCCGTCGTAGAAGTGGACGTTGAACGGGCGCACCACGCGCTCGGTGGTCTCGCCGCTCGATCGCGAGGTATAGCGGATGCGCAGAGGGCTCGACGTCTCCACCGCGTCGCGTACCCGCGCGGCGATCTGCGGATCGGGCTCGCCGCCTGCCTCCAGCAGCTCCGAATAGCGCGCGAACGAAGGACCGCCACCCGCCTTGAGCTTGGCGGCCAGCGACGCGAGCACGGTGTCGGCTGCGTCCTCGCGACGAGCCTCCTCCACCAGGGCCAGAAGCCGCTCGCGTTCCTGCTGCGTGATCTCCACGCGCCGCAATCTAGCGCGCGCTTCGCTACCCGTCTTGCGGGTTCGCTTTGCTGCCGCGATTCCTCCGGCATATATTCGATTCGTTCCGCGCCTTTCTCGGCGCGAACATCACGACGCCCGTAAGCTACCTTAATGATGGTAGTTGCGGGCATCATCTCAACCGTTTTCTCGTTCGTTCTGCAGGGAGGTTCTTCCCGATGGGATCGAATGGAAGTTTCTCGTTCGGCCGCATGCTCAAGAACCTGTTCGGCAAGGCCGACGCCGTTTCCGAGCACGGCGCCGTGAAGTGGTTCGACGCGCAGAAGGGATTCGGATTCATCGAGCGGCCGGATGGCAGTGACATCTTCGTTCACTACAGCGACATCGTCGGAAGCGGCTTTCGGACATTGACCGAGGGCCAGAAAGTTCAGTTCGAAGTCGCCCAGAGCCCGAAGGGACCGCAGGCGGTCAAGGTGCAGCGGCTCGACTGAGGTCAGGACGTTTCTCCGAGGGGCCGGTCGCGCGTCGCGCGGCCGGCCCCTTCGCGTTTCACCCCTCCCGATCCACCCAGCGCACCAGATCCGCGATCGACGGCCGCCCGTCGCGTCGCCAGTCGGCCGGCGTGCGCTGCATCCGTCCCAGGGGGGTCACGCGCTCGACGCCGGCATGGGCGAGCGGCAACGCGAGCCGATCGCGCTCCGCGGCGGTTCCCGCGACTCCCACGCTGGCGACGGTACCGCGCGCGCGGGCGCACAGCTCGGCCGCATCGATCGTGTCCGCGAGAGGCGCGATCGAGAGGATCCGCGGGGCGGTCGGGGGTGCGGGCGGGCCTGCCTCGGGACGCCATTCGATCGACCAGCCGCTGTCCTGGTCTCCCACGACCACGATCTCCGCGCCTCCCGCGCGCTCGACTTCGCGGACGGCGGCCCATTCCGCCCATGCGGCCCGCTCGTCAGGCTCGCTCTCGCGTCTCGGCGGCGCCGGCCAGCGCTCGATGCACGCCGCGTGTAGCGCCTCGAGCAGATCCTGTCCGCCCTCTTCGACCCAGGCGACTACGGGAGACAGGCAGCCGGCCTGGCCCGCGAACGCCACGTCGTCCGCGAGCGCGCGGACGCATCCCGGGACGTCGGCCGCGAGGGCGGCCCGCGTGACGACCGCGGCCGAGAGCCTGGGGCCGTGGAGGACGAGCCGCGCGCCATCCGGCACGAGCCGCTCGATGCCGGCCAGCGTCTCGCTGCGGCCGGTGGCCATCACGAAGTCGGCGGCGCCAAGCACTGAGCGACCCCGAGGCGCGCCCCGCGGCCAGCCGGAGACCTCGATCGCCGCGCCGAGCCCGGAATCGATCTCCAGCACCGTTTGCGCGAATCGCAGGGCGAGGTCGTCCGACCCCGCGGCGGGCTTGAGCCAGACGGGCGCCTTGACCGAGAGCAGGTCGATGAGATCGCCGACCGGGGTCGTCGGCACGCCACGGGAGGCGAGAGCGACCGCGAGCCGCGGACCGAGCGCCATCCTGCGCGCGGTCCCCAACGCGACGAAGCCGTC
>DASSBK010000160.1:0-47460 GCA_035698825.1 Gemmatimonadota bacterium | reverse complement strand
TGTTCGAGAGGATCCTCTACGAATGGGCCGAACGGCACGCCGCGGCGCTGGAGACACACGCGCGGTTGCCCGACGTTCCGTTTCTCTCCGTTTCCTCGGAAGAGCTATTCGCGGCCCCCGCCGGAGTGGTCGCGAGGCTGGCGGAGTTCGCGGGCCTGGATCTTATGGAGCGTGTCCCCCTGGATCCGGCTCGGCGGAACGCGACCTGGGACCGCTCCCGGGAGCAGCGCCCGCTCGGCGACGTCTGGCGCGTGTACGAGTCGCACCCGGTGGTGCTCGAGCTCGCGGACCGGCTCGGTCATCGGATCGACCCGCGGAGGCTCGAGCGCCAGATGGAACGCTACCAGCTGCCTCCCGGTCTCATGCCCTGGATCCGCCACCGCACGAGGTACTGGGAGCTCCGCGGGCGCGCGGCGGGATGGCTCCGGACGCGGGGAATCGTCCCGCCCTCCTCCGACGCCATGCGCGGCATGCCGCCCCGCCGTATCACCGGAGCGCTCCGCGAAGCGCTCCTTCGCAGGAGGGGCTAGGTGGTGGATCGGCCCACCGGCGGAGGAGGCCGGAGCGGCTCCGGCGGCAAGGGGCGGGGACCGGGCGGGAAGGGTCGCGGGCCCGGCGCGAAGGGACGCGGAGCGGGTGGGAAGGGACGCGGAACCGGCGCGAAGGGCGACCGTCCCGGCGGGAAGGGGCGGTCCGGTGGGAAGGAACGAGGCAAGGGGCGCGGCGCCGGCAGGCCGCGTGCCGCTGCGGCGGGCCGCGGACGGCCGGCGAGCCGGCCGTCGCGCCCGCGCGGGCCACGCCCCGAGGTCGCGATCTTCGCCAAGGCGCCCATCCCCGGGAGCGTGAAGACCCGCCTCACACCGGCGCTCGGGGCCGACGAGGCCGCGGACCTGTACCGGGCGCTCCTCGTCGACACGATCGAGGTCGCCGAATCCGCGGACGCGCGCCTGACGGTCGCCTTCACGCCCGCCACGAGCCGGCGGCACCTCGAGCGTCTTCTCGGTCCCCGGCGCCGGCTCCTGATTCAGCCGCCCGGAGATCTCGGCGAGCGGATCGAGGCGGTGGTCGGGCAGATCCAGCGCGGCAAGGCGGGTCGCGTCGTCGTCGTGGGAAGCGATTGCCCGGGGCTGACGATCGCGCGGATCGGCGAAGCATGGAGCGCCCTGGAAACGGCGCCCGTCGTGCTTGGTCCGGCCGACGACGGAGGCCTCTATCTGATCGGCTTCGCGCGAACTGCTGCGGGTCTCCTCAGGGACATCCCCTGGAGCACGGGCCGCGAGCTCGATGCCGTCCGCGACCGCCTCGCCGAGCGCGGAATCGCGTTCCGCATGCTCGCGCCGGAACGGGACCTCGACACGCCACGCGACCTATTCGAGTGGTTCGTCGCGGCGCGTCAGGCGGGCCTCGAATCCACCTATCCGCGAACGTGGAAGATCCTCCACTCGCTGATGACTCCGCGCCGGTCTGCGGAGATCGAAACGCGGTTGAGCGAATCCCGCCCTGCGACTTGACTTGCGGGCATTTCCGGGGGATCTTTCGCGCGAAGTCCGGGTCGACTTCGGGACCTATACGCCTACGAAGGAGACTGCGTGACACCATCGCCATCTGCGGCGCCATTCCCCGCCACGACCACGGCAAGCCCCCTCTCGGTCGTGACTGGGGCCGCCGCCGAAGAACTCATCCCCCTGGAAAGCGAGTCCCTGTCGAAGCGGGCCCTGGACCTCGCCTTCGGTGGAGTTCTGCTGTTGACGACCGCACCCGCCTGGCCGCTGATCGCGCTGGCGGTCAAGCTCGAGGACGGCGGGCCGGTTCTCTACCGGCAGCGCAGATGGGGTCGAGGGGGCAAGCTCTTCGAGTTGTTCAAGTTCCGGACGATGGTGCCGGACTCGGACGAGAAGCACGGCGTGGTCGAGGCCTGCGACGAAGACGATCGGGTCACGCGAGTAGGCGCCGTGCTGCGCAGCTTCGGCATCGACGAGTTGCCGCAGGTCCTCAACATCATGAAGGGGGAGATGAGCTTCGTCGGTCCGCGACCGCTCGCGTTCGGGGAGGTGGTTCACGACGACGACGGGAATCCCACCGTCTGGGACCGCTTGCCGGAGTTCCGGCGGCGGATGAGCGTACTTCCCGGACTCACCAGCCTGGCCACTCTGTACCTGCCCAAGGACGTGGACCGCAGGAGGAAATTCCGCTACGACCTGCTCTATATACGGAGGCGGTCCCTGTGGCTCGACGTTCGTCTCATCGCTCTATCCCTGTGGGTCAGCGTTTCCGGTCGCTGGGAGACCCGGCAAAAGAAGATCTGACTCGAGGTCCTGCGTGAAATCCCACCTGCAGACCGTCCCCCGCAAGGGGGTCGATAGACCCGACTATGACGTGATCGTCGTTGGAGCGTCGTGCGCGGGACTGGCCGCCGCGCGAGCTCTGGGCGACCAGGGACTGCGCACGCTGGTGCTGGACAGCCGCCACGACTTCGGCACGCCGGAGCGCACCTGGATCGTCACCCGGAAGCTGAGCGAAGTCGCCGGATGCGACATCGAGCCCAGCGTGGTCCACAGGACGGGAGTCATGGAGCTGCTCGCCAACGGGACCAGCCGCCGGGTCGAGCTGGAACACCCGGACCTCGTCGTGGAGCGGGGTGCGTTGAGGAAGCTCCTGGCACGGGAGGTGGAGCTCGCCGGGGTCGAGGTGCGGCTCGGGGGCCGCGTCCAAGAGGTCGCCATCGGATCGCGCGGCATGGCCGTGCGCGTCCGGAACGGCGCATCCGCGCGCCTCACCACGCGGCACCTGATCGGCGCCGACGGATCGCGCAGCGTCGTAGCGGAGGCGATGGGCGCCGCTCCGCAGCGCACGGTTCCGATCGTTCAGGCCCGCGTCGAGCTCGGCGATCGATACGATCCGGACGTGACCCGCGTGTGGTTCGACCGGGCCCGGACTCGATTCTTCTACTGGCTCATCCCCGAGTCGCCCACCACCGGCGTGCTGGGCCTCATCGCCGAAAAGCCCTCGAACGCCAGGCAGCTCCTGGAGGACTTCCTCGGGGAGCAGGGCTACCGCGGGGAGGAGTACCAGGGCGCGATGATCCCGCTGCACCAGCCCCGGCGTCCCATCGAGTGGCGCGCGGGCGGGAGCCGCGTGCTGCTGGTCGGTGACGCCGCGGCGCACGTCAAGGTCACGACCGTCGGCGGTGTCGTCTCCGGGATCTGGGGCGCCCAGGCCGCAGCCAGGTCGCTCGTCAGCGGCAACCCGTATCGCCGCGAGCTCCGCGCTCTGCATCGGGAGCTGTACCTGCACGATCTCGTGCGCTGGGTCATGGACCGCTTCCACGGCCGGCACTACGATCTCCTGTTGCGGCTGTTGAACCGGGAGCTCGATCTGCTCCTCAGTACGAACAACCGCGACAGCATGGCGTCCAAGGCGTGGTCGCTCGCGCGGGCCCAGCCGCGCCTGTTCCTTCTCGGGCTGGATGCCTTCGTCAGAGGGACACGGTGATCGAGATGAGCGTCATGGATCTCGGAAGCGCCAGGGTTCTGGTCACGGGCGGCGCCGGATTCCTCGGCTCGCACGTGGTCGAGGAACTGGTCCGGCGCGGGGTCCCCCGGGAGAACCTGATCGTTCCCCGGTCCGCCGAATACGATCTGGTCGAGCCCGGAGAGTCGGCGCGTCTGCTCGAGAGCACGCGGCCGGACGTGGTGGTTCACCTGGCGGCCATCGTGGGAGGCATCGGGGCGAATCGAGCCCATCCCGGGGAATTCTTCTACAAGAACCTCATGATGGGCGCGCAGTTGATGGAGCAGGCGCGCCTCCGTGACGTGAAGAAGTTCGTTTCCGTCGGGACCGTCTGCTCCTATCCCAAGCACACGCCGGTCCCGTTCCACGAGGAGGATCTGTGGATCGGATATCCCGAGGAGACCAACGCGCCGTACGGCATCGCGAAGAAGGCCCTGCTCGTGCAGGGCCAGGCGTACAGACAGGAGTACGGCTTCCCCAGCGTCCACCTTCTGGTAGTCAACCTCTACGGGCCGCGAGACGATTTCGACCCCTCGACCAGCCACGTGATCCCGGCTCTCATCCGCAAATGCGTCGAAGCCCGCGATGAAGGCCGGGACCGTATCGTCGTCTGGGGCGACGGCACGCCCACGCGCGAGTTCCTCTACGTCGCGGACGCGGCGCGGGGTATAGCCCTCGCGACGGAGCGCTACGACGGGGCCGAGCCCATGAACCTGGGGAGCGGTATGGAGATATCGATCCGCGATCTGGTAGGCAAGATCGCCGAGCTCACCGGTTTCGAGGGGGCCATCGAGTGGGACACGTCCCAACCCAACGGCCAGCCCCGCAGATGCCTGGACATCTCACGCGCGGAGAAGCTCGTGGGGTTCCGGGCGTCGACGAGCTTCGAGGACGGCTTGAAGAAGACGATCCAGTGGTACGAATCGCGGAGAATGACCCCCTCGCCCCTGGCCCCCTGATCCCTCGCCACGCGGCATGATCGCCGTCCATCGGATCCGATCCGTGGTCCGCGACACCGAGCGGACCGGGCGGGACCACCAACGGACATGAGGGAACGAGAGCGATGAACGTGACTCGTGAACTCGACCACGCGGCCGAAGACCGATGGGTCACGATTCTGGGTCCGGAGACCAGATGGCTCGATTTCCGGCTCGGAGAGCTGTGGCGATACCGGGATCTCGTCGCGTTGTTCGTGCGTCGGGACTTCCTCGCCCAGTACAAGCAGACGATCCTGGGGCCCGCGTGGCACGTGATTCAGCCGCTCCTGACCACGGTCACGTTCACGATCGTGTTCGGTCGCATCGCCCGCATCCCGACCGACAGCCTGCCGCCCTTTCTGTTCTATTTCGCGGGCTACGTGATCTGGAGTTACTTCGCTACCACGCTCACGAAGGTTTCCAGTACGTTCATCGCCAACGCCAGCATGTTCGGCAAGGTCTATTTCCCGCGCATGGCCATTCCGGTTTCGATCTCGATCTCCAGCATGATCGCGTTCGGAATCCAGTTCGCGCTGTTCCTCGCGTTCCTGGTGTACTTCAGATTTCGGGGATCCCCGGTGGATCCCAACGCGTGGATGCTGGCGGCTCCGATCGTGGTCCTGCTCATGGGAGCGCTGGGGCTGGGTTTCGGCATCATCGTGTCCTCCCTGACGACCCGCTATCGCGATCTGAGCAACCTGGTCACCTTCGGGGTGCAGCTCCTGATGTATGCGACCCCGATCGTGTACCCATTGTCAGAGGTGCCGGACGGATACCGGCTGCTGGTCCTGCTGAACCCGATGTCCTCGCTGGTGGAGGCGTTCCGGTTCGGCTTCCTGGGAGCCGGCACGGTGAGCTTCGGCCACCTGGCCTACAGCTTCGTGTTCACTCTCGTGATCCTGATCTGCGGTGTCCTGCTCTTCAATCGGGTCGAACGCAATTTCATGGACACGGTATAGGCCGAGAGGGCGAGCATGAGCGTGATTCGCGTCGAAAACGTGTCCAAGCAGTATCGCCTGGGCATGATCGGAGCCGGCACTCTGCGGGAGGACCTTCAGCGCTGGTGGCACCGCACGCGGAACGACGCCGAGCCGTGGAAGGTCGGCGACGTCGCCGGCGCGGGTAATGGTACGGGGGATCGCATATGGGCTCTGCGGGACGTCGATTTCCGCATCGAAACCGGGGAAGTCGTCGGCCTGGTGGGGGAGAACGGAGCGGGCAAGAGCACGTTGCTCAAGATCCTTTCCCGGATCACCATGCCCACGCAGGGACGGATAGAGCTGCACGGTCGCGTCGGAAGCCTGCTCGAGGTCGGTACGGGCTTCCATCCCGAGCTGACGGGACGCGAGAACGTGTTCCTGAACGGCGCGATCCTCGGAATGACACGATCGGAGATCCAGCGGAAGTTCGACGACATAGTCGAATTCTCAGGCGTGCAGCGGTTCATGGATACGCCGGTCAAGCGGTATTCCTCCGGCATGCGGGTGCGGCTCGCGTTCGCCATCGCCGCTCATCTGGAGCCGGAGATCCTGCTCGTCGACGAGGTCCTGGCGGTGGGAGACGCGGCCTTCCAGAAGCGATGCCTCGGCAAGCTCGACGAGGTGTCGAAGGAGGGTCGCACTGTGATCTTCGTCAGCCATCACATGTCCGCCATCGCTTCTCTCTGCAAGCGCGCGATCCTGCTGAAGGACGGACAGGTCGTGATGGACGGCCCGGCCGCGGAGACGATCGACCGCTACCTCTCCTCGAACCCCAGCAGCGGGCCACGGTATGGAGAAGTTCGTTTCGCGAACGCTTCGGAAGACGAGCCCTTTCAACTCCTGGCCGTGAGGACGCGTTCGATCGAAGGGGACATCCGTGCCGACTTCAAGAGCCAGGAGCCAGTCGTGGTGGAGTTCGAATTCAAGCTCCGGCGGCCCATGCCCTTCCTGAAGATCGGCTTCGAGCTCCACGCCCTGACCGGCGGCCTCGTGTTCCAGACGTTTCACAACGATCGAGAGGAGCTCCTGACGGAGACCGGACGGGATGCGCATATCCTTCAGGCCGTCATACCAGCCGATCTCCTGAACGGGGGCATCTATCACATCCATCCATGCGCGACCATCCACGGTCGGGGCTGGCTGCTCAGGGACGTCGAGGGCCCCGCCATCAACGTGCTGTTCGACGTGCCGAATCCGGACTACGTGGTGCTCGGGCGGCCAGGAGAGATCGCACCCCTGCTGGTCTGGCAGGCCCCGACGGCTCGGGAATAGGGTCCATGCAGCCCCTGATCTTCATGCACATTCCGAAATGCGGGGGCACCACGTTGACGTCGATTCTCACGGAGGCGGTACCGGAGGATCGTCGCTTTTCGGTCGACGGGAGGAACATCGCCGGTTCGAGGAACGAGCTGGCCGGACTCTCCGAAACCGAGCGCGAGCGCATCGAACTGCTCCTCGGCCACCTCTGTTACGGCTGGCACGAGCTGCTTGCCCCGAGACGCGCGCGGTATTTCACCATCGTGCGTGAACCGGTCTCCCGCGTGGTCTCCCACTTCGACTTCGTGCGCTCGCACGAGAACCATTACCTCCACTCCGCGGTGGTGAGCGGAAAGATGACGGTCGCCGACTATGTGGAGAGCGGGATCACGACAGAGGTGAACGACGGCCAGGTACGTCAGATCAGCGGTGTGGAGGACATCGCGCAGGCCCCCTACGGTCCTTCCGTCGTCGGGTACGGCGAAGACCACAGCGCGCTGCTCGAAGAGGCCTGGACGAACATCGAGAGAGACTTTTTGCTCGTCGGGCTCCTCGAGAGATTCGACGAGACCCTGCAGCGTCTGCGGCGCATGACGGGGCTGCGGATCGGTACATATCGCGAGAAGAACGTCGTCCGTCCGACGGACGCGTCGCGTCCGACGCCGAACGAGGCGGACGTCATCCGACGCTACAACCGCCAGGATCGCGAGCTGTACAACCGGTGCAAGGAGGCCTTCGAACACGGGGGCGGTCCCGCCGGGCGCTTCAGACGACTACTGACCCGACGCTCCTGACCGCCTATGACCACCCCCGTGTCCGTCATCGTCCCCGTCCGCAACCGTCTCGATTTTCTGGTCGGGGCGGTCGATTCCCTGATCGCGACCGGCTATCCGGGCCTCGAGATCGTGATCGTCGACGACGGGTCGAGCGACGACACGTTGAACGGAGCCCGGGAGCTGGAGCGCGGCCACTCCGGGCGGATCCGGGTCTTCCAGCATGAAGACGGCGGCAATCACGGCCCTGGAGCCTCCCGGAACCTGGGAGTGCGGGTGTCCACCGGAGCCTACGTCTGCTTCCTCGACTCCGACGACGTCGCGCTCCCGAACCGGTTCCGCGTCGCCGTGCCCTTGCTGGACGGGGATCCCACGATCGACGGAGTCGCCGAGCGGTATCTGGTCCAGGAAGAGGACGGGGCCCCCAGAGAAACCCATAGAGATTCGCTGCTGCCGGATGTGGCGCCGGGCCCGGGCATCCGGTGGAATACGAACTCGATCCTCCTCAGGCGGCGATGCTTCGTGGAGGCGGAAGGGTTCAGCGAGCGCCTCAGAACCTGCGAGGATCTCGCCCTGTGGGCCAAACTGATTCTGTCGGCGCACATCGTCGCCGGAGGGCCGGATCCGGTGGTCGTGTGCCGCCGACACGCCGGCAATACGGACGTGATCCTTCAGAACAGCCTGCTGGCGTATCTCGAAGCCCTGGGGTGGACTCACGGCCGCGACCTGGAGCGAGAGAGAATCGCCGCTCTGCGGGAGGTGATCTGGGGGAAGATGCTGTTCGTGTGCGACCGGTTGATGCGGCGAGGGGAGTCACGTCTGGCGATCCGGATCCTGGGCGCCTCGGCCAGGGCGAATCCCCACTTCCTCCTGCGGACACTCTATTGGAAGAATCTGCAGCGCGCGATCCTGGCATCGCGCGTGCCGACCGTCGAGACCGTCCGCGAGAGATGAAGGCACCGACGATCACGATCGTCACGCCGAGCTTCAATCAAGGGCAGTTCATCGAGGAGACATTGCGATCGGTTCTGGACCAGGGGCTCCCGGATCTGGAGTACATCGTGATCGACGGAGGGAGCAGCGACAGCACCGTGGAGATCCTGCAGCGCTACGAGGGACGGCTCGCCCACTGGGTGAGTGAGCCCGATCTCGGTCAGGCCGACGCGTTGAACAAGGGGTTTTCCCTGGGCACCGGAGAGATCGTCGGGTACCTGAACAGCGACGACCTGTACGAGCCCGGATGCCTGGCGCGGGTAGTCGCGGATTTCCGGTCCGGGCCCGATCGGGCCTGGCACGCGTATCCGGTGGAGGACTTCTCGGCCGAAGGACCGCAGCGGATCGAGCCTGCCCCCAGGCTCAGTTCGAGGGTCGGCTCCGTTCCGGCGGAGACGGCCGCCAACGATCTGCTCCAGTGGGTTCTGGGCAGGGTCGGCCTTCATCAGCCCGGCGTCTTCTGGCGTCGCGAGCAGTGGGCCGCGCTCGGGGGGTTCGACACCCGATACCATTATGCGTTCGATCGGCACTTCTTCATGAAGCTGGTCGCCGCGGGGTATCCGCTCGTCTGTCATGCGGGCCCCCCGGCCGCGCGGTTCCGCCTCCACGGGGAGTCCAAGACCGTGACCCGTCGTCGCGGCGTGGACAATCCCTTCCTCCGGGAGCGGATGCGGATCTGCGACGAGTTCGAGCGTATGCTGCCGTCCGCGGACCGGAAACAGGCCCGGCGGCTGAGGACCGAGGACGCGATATCGACCGGATGGCGGATGTTCCACGAGGGGGCTCCGCGGTGGAGCTGCTGGAGGTGGCTGGCGCGCCTGGCTCTGTCGCGGCCCGATTCCCTGCGCCGCCGATACTTCTGGGGGAGCGCCGCCAGGTTCCTGGTCCAGCCCCGGCGGCCCCCGGTCCAGCCCCGGCGGCCCCCGGCCGGGGAGGAGGGAACCAGATGAGCCGGATGTCCCGTCCGCGGTCGCGGCGGCTCCTGTTCGTGGCCGGCTCCGCCCACCTCCTCGGCGGGCTCGCGAGCTGGCTGGATGCCGTCGTCCCCGGCCTCGCGCGGAAGGGATGGGATCCGGTACTGGGACTGGTCGAGGGGCCGCGGCACCATCGACCGGAGCGGCTGATCGCGTCGCATCCGCACGAGCGCTGGATCCGGATCCCGTGCGCGACGGGGACTCCCGAGGGACGCTGCCGCGCGCTCGTCCGGGCCCTCACCGGCGAGCGCCCGGACGTCGCGCTTTCGGTCAACATCCCCGACCTCTTCCCGGCGCTCCAGCGCGTACGAGCGGCGGGGAGTTCGACGCGCGGCCTCATGACCGTGCACGGGATCGAGCCCGAGCTCTATGCCGACGCGCTCCGCTTCCGAAGGGTCGTGGATGGAGCCGTTGGAACGAATCGTCTGACCTGCCGGCTTCTGGAAGTGGTCGGGGGAATCGCCTCCGATCGGGTGTTCTACGCGCCGTACGGCGTGGCGAGGGCCGCCGCGCGCCCTCGGGTCGCCGAAGGCCGTTCCCGGCTGCGGATCGGGTACGCCGGCCGGCTGGAGGAATCCCAGAAGCGGGTCGGCGACCTGCCGCTCGTCTCCCGCGCGCTCGACGAGATGGGCATTCTCCACGAATGGACGATCGCCGGTGGCGGCCCGGACGAGGACAAGCTCCGCCGGGACATGCCGGAGGGGCGGACGGTGTTCCTCGGACCGGTGGCGGGAAGCGAGCTCCCCACGCTCTTCTACGGGAGGATCGACGCGCTGATCGTTCCATCGGCCTGGGAGACGGGCCCACTGGTCGCGTGGGAGGCGATGGCCGCGGGTGTGCCCGTCGTCGCGTCCCGCTACCTGGGTTCCGGGCTCGAGGGCGCGCTGCGAGACGAGGAGAATGCGCTCCTGTTCGAACCGGCCGATGTCGAGGCGGCGGCACGACGTCTGGCCCGGCTCACGCGAGAGCCCGCGCTCGCCGACCGGCTGGCGGCGGGAGGGCGGGAGCTCGTGCGCGGGCGCTACAGTTCCGAGCGCTCGATCGAGGCATGGGAGCGGGCGCTCGCGGGCGTCCTGGCGCTGCCGCCCCTGCCTCCGGCCGCCCCGCCGCCCGTCCCTGCGGCCACGGGGCGCCTGGAGCGGTGGGCGGGACCGCGTCCCGCGGAGACGGTCCGGCGCCTGGCGCGACGGACCGGCCCGGACGCCGGCTCCGGGGGCGAGTGGCCGCACGCGTACGGTGCCGGGCTCGGCCGGGAGGAGTTCTTCCGGCAGGCAGCGGAGCTGGACCGGGTGGAGGCCGGGCAGGCATGTTCGCCCCGGTGAGGCTCGCCGCCGGGCAGGCCTGGTCCGCATGGCGCGGGTATCCGGCCACGCGCCGCGCGCTTCTGTCCGTCAGCCCCGGACCGCCCATCCTGGTCACCGGCGTCTATCGATCGGGAACCACGTGGGCCGGAGCGATGCTCGCGCCAGCCGGGTTGTGGCACCTCCACGAGCCGTTCAACCCGAACCGGGGGTTATGGGAAGAGGAGCTCGCGTACGCCGAAGCCGGAGCGGCGCGGCCGGACATCGACCGGCTGGTGTCGCGGCTCCTCGGCGGCGGGCACCGCGCCACCCTCCGGCTGCCGAGGTCGGGCCGCTGGTTCATGCCCCTGCGCCTCCTGCCGATCACGCCGCGCCGCGTGCTGATCAAGGATCCGTCGGCGGCCCTCCTCTCCGAATATCTGGTGCGCCGTCACGGTATGAGGGCGTTGATCGTGTTCCGCCACCCCGCCGCCGTCGTCGGCAGCTTTCTTCGCCTGGGCTGGCCGACCGGGTCGCTCGTCCGGAGGCTCCTGGCGAACCCGGCACTCATGAAGGGGCCGCTGAGTCCCATGGCGGGAGCGATGGAAGAGGCTGCCGGCCGGGAGGATGCCTTCTCCGGCACCGTCTTCTGCGCCTGCGTCGCGAGCGCGCTGTGGGACTTCTCCGAGCGCAACCCCGGATCGATGATCCGCGTGTTCTTCGAGGAGCTCTGCCGCGACCCGATCGGCGGATTCCGGGCGCTGTTCGAACGCCTCGACCTGGCCCACGACGAGTGCGTCCGGCGGGAGCACGTGCGGCTGACCGCCGGCAAGGGGAACGGCGCGGACGGCGAGCACGGAGTCGTGCGGGTGAGCGCCGCGCTCGCGGATCGCTGGCGGACGCGAGTTCCCGCCGCCGACCTGGAGGTGATCCGGAGCACCTGGGAGCGATGCGGCCCGCCCATCTACCGGGATTCGACCGATTGGCCGCCAGGCGAGCGCGCATGAGCGCGTCCGCGACGAAGGTCAGCGTGATCATCCCCGTCTTCGACCGCGAGCGATTCGTCCGGGAGAGCGTGGAATCGGTCCTGGCGACGGAGTATCCGGCCCTGGAGGTCCTCCTCGTCGACGACGGCTCGACCGACGGAACGAGCCGGGTCGTGGAAGTCATCCGCGCCCGCAACCCGGGGGTGGTGCGCGTCCTGCGTCACCCCGGCGGCCGGAATCTGGGCTCCCCGGCGAGCCGCAACCTGGCGATCGAAGCCGCGCGCGGCGCGTACGTCTGCTTCCTCGACTCCGACGACATCATGCTGCCGCACCGCTTCCGACGCTCCGTGGATCTCCTCGACGGTGACGCCTCCCTGGATGGGGTCGTCGAGGTGACGGAGATGCTGTTCGATGATGCCGCCGAACGGAAGCGCTGGGGCGAGCGGGCTCTCATGTATGGGCCCCGAACGACCGCGATTCCGGCCGACGGGTTCCTGGCCGCCTGCCTCCTTCACAAAAGCTGTTCGCTGCACACGTCCAACATCCTGGTGCGGGCCCGGATGTTCGCGAAGGCGGGCCTCTTCCGGCCGACGCGGGAGCGCAGCGAGGACTTCCACCTCTGGCTTCGGATGGCGGCCTGCGGGCGTTTCTCCGTCGGGGAGATCGCGCGCCCGGTGGCACTCTACCGCAGACACGAAGGCAACATCTGGAAGCCGGGCGCGCTGGACAGCCTGCGGGACGTCGGGGTCCTCAGCGACGTGCTGGCGTGGGCCCGACGATCGCCGCAGGTCTCTCCCGGGAACGTCGCGGTCCTGTCGCGCGCGTATCGGGACAAGGCGCGATGGTGCCTCCACCGGCTGGGAAGCGGGATAGGGCGGAGGGCGGCGGTGCGCTTCGCGGGCCGGCTGCTCGCGCGCGACCCGCGGTGGGCGCTCGACCCGAGGTTCGCGGCCGGCCTGGGACGCGCGATCCTGCGCCCCGACGGCCCGCGACGCACGCGGACCCGGGCGGCGTGAAGGCGGCGATGCGGGCAAGGCTCGGCGCGATCCTCCTGGACTGGCCCTCGTACGAGTGGAACCTCCACGGCCCGGCCGGGTCCCGCGGCAGGCACTGGACGCGGATCGGGAATCGCCGCGATCGGATCCGGCTGGGCCCCGGGGGCCAGGGCGCGAGCCCCGAGGGCCGCTGGACGAGTCGGCTGCACGCCTGCGACGTCTTTCCCTCCCTGGGGGGCCGCCTCATGGCGCGGGCTCTCCGGGAATGGCCGCTCGCGTTCGCCGATCGGCCGCAGCCCTCGCGCGAGCCCGACGTGACGTTCGTGATCGGGCATCGGGGGACCGATCGCGTTCCTCATCTGTCGCGCGTCCTCGCCACGATCGCGGCGCAGGCGGGCCCGGCGATCGAATGCGTGCTGGTCGAGCAATCGGCGCGGCAGGAGCTGGCCGGCTGCCTCCCCGCCTGGGTGCGGTACCTTCATACGCCGATCCCCGAGGGGATGCCTTACTCACGGGCGTGGGCGTTCAACGTCGGCGCGCGCGCAGCGCAAGGCGGGATGCTCGTCTTCCACGACAACGACATGCTGGTGCCCCGCGGCTATGCGGCCGAAGCGCTGGCGATCCGGGGGAAGGGATACGAGGTGATGAATCTCAAGCGCTTCGTCTTCTACCTCGACGAGCGAGAGAGCGCGCGCGTCCTGGCCGGGGCTCCCGTCGCGGGACGTCCGGAGCGGGTGATTCAGAACCTCGAGGGAGGCGGCAGCGTCGCGGTCGATCGCGACGCGTTCTTCGCGCTCGGCGGCTTCGACGAGGAGTTCGTCGGATGGGGCGGCGAGGACAACGAGTTCTGGGAGCGCTGCGCGGTGCGCACGGTCTGGCACTGGGGCTACCTCCCGCTGGTCCATCTCCACCACGCCGGGCAGCCGGGCAAAGGAGCGCGCGACCGCGACACCGCGAGGCTGCTGGACGAGCGCTCGGCCCTGCCCGCCGAAGCTCGCGTCCGTGAGCTGACCGCGCGGGCCTTCGGTCGGATCGAGGGTCCGGACCCCGCGTACGCCGCGGCCCGCGGAGCGGCCCCGTGATCGAGCCCGGGCTCGTGTCGACGATCGTTCCGGTGCACGACAGACCGGCGATGCTGGTCGAAGCCGTCGAGAGCGTGCTCGCGCAGTCGTACCGTCCGGTGGAGGTCCTCATCGTCGACGACGGATCGACGGACGATACGTCCCGGGTGGCGGACTCCCTGGCCGAGCATCATCCCGAGGTGCGCGCCTACCACATTCCCAACGGCGGCCCCGGCGTCGCGCGCGAGACCGGTCGCAGGCAGGCGCGCGGGGAGTTCATCCAGTACCTGGACAGCGACGACGTGCTGCTCCCGGGGAAGTTCGAAAGCCAGGTGTGCGCCCTCGGCGATGATCCCGAGTGCGGCGTGTGCTACGGGAAGACCCGCTATGTCGACGAGGCCGGAGGCGGAGCTGATCGCGCGTGGCGACGCACAGGGGAGCGGATCGTGAGCATGTTCCCGTCGTTCCTGGTCGACCGCTGGTGGGGCACGTCGACGCCGCTCTACCGCCGCAGCGTGACCGACGCGGCGGGCCCGTGGACGGCGCTATGGAACGAGGAGGACTGGGAGTACGACTGCCGGGTGGCGGCCCTCGGGTACCGGCTGGCGTACGTGCCCGAGTTCGTGTCCGAGCAGCGCGGCCATGCCGCCGACCGCCTGAGCCGCAACGGATCGAGCGACCCGGCGAAGCTGCGCGACCGGGCGGCCGCGCACGCGCTGATCTTCGGCCATGCGGTGCGGGCGGGGATCGGGCCGCGGGACGAGGAGATGCGCCACTACGTCCGGGAGCTCTTCCTCCTTTCCCGGCAATGCGGCGCGGCCGGGTTGGCCGCCGAAGCGCGCCAGCTCCATGCGCTGGCCGGCCGGGCGGCGAAGGGCGACGGCGACGGCAGGCTCGACCTTCGAATCTACGGCGCGCTCGCCGCGGTCGTGGGATGGCACCGCCTGGGAAGCCTGATGTGCGCGCTCGATCGCCGCCGGGCGCGGCGGGGGAAGTCCTGAGGAGCGGCGACGTCTTCGTGCACGGGGTGCTGCCCCGGTCGGGCACCAACTACCTCGCCCGGGCGCTCCGATGCCATCCCGCTCTCTCCGCGAGTCCGCGCCGCATCTGGGAGTTCCCGCACCTGCGCAACTCCGATCCCCTGGTCACGTATGCGCGCGCGATGGCGCGCGCTCCGAAGTTGCCGGGTTTGGAAGAGGACGACGTGCTGGCGCTCGTTGGGGACGCATGGCTCGAGTGGGCCTCCGCCGGGATTCCCGCGGGTCAGCGCATCGTGCTCAAGGAACCGTCCGTCCGGAATCTCGACCGCTTCCCCCGTTTCTTCCCCCGTTCTCAGCTGATCGTCCTCATGCGGGACGGGCGGGACATCGCGTGCTCGTCGTTGCGCACGTCCTTCGCGAAGCCGCCGGGCTTCCACATCCTCCACCCCCGCACCTACCGCCGGGCGTTCCGCGGTCCCATCGAAGAACTGGCGAGCCGCTGGCGCGACGCGAGCCGTGGAGTGCGCGCGTTTCTGGAGACGCCGGAGGCCGCCGAGCGGGCACGCGTGGTGCGCTTCGAGGACCTGGTGCGGGAGCCGGAAGCCCAGATACGCGGGATCCTCGAGTTCCTCCACCTGCCGCACGAAGACTTCGCGTGGAGCGCCCTGGCGGCCATCGGTGTCCGGGGCTCGTCGTTCGTCGGAGAGCCTGCCGAAGGACTGGACTGGAGCGGAGAGGAGGCCGCCTCGGAGGGCTTCGATCCGGTGGGTCGCTGGCGGTCCTGGACCAGGAGCGAGGCGCGCCGCTTCCACACCGTCGCGGCGGAGGAGCTGGCGCACTGGGGATACGCGGACGCCGGGGTGTAGGCGTGATCCATCCCCACCCGTTCCTCGTAACCGGCCACCCGCGCTCGGGAACCACCGTGCTCACCCGACTCCTGAACACCCATCCCGACGTGGAGGCCACGTTCGAGCTGGGCGCATTCGAGCGGCTGGACAGTCCGTACCCGGAATATCGTCGGAGCCTGCGGCTCGGCTTTCGGGATCGCCCCGTGCGGGGCGTGGGAGCGGGGACACCGCGCGCGAGGGCCTGGACGAGCCGGCGCTTCGTGGGCGAGTTCCGCTACCGCCTGTGGCGGCGCCGAGGCGAGGTGGTCGGGCTCGAGACCGTGGCGGACCTGCTGTCCCGGACGCTCCGCCGCCTGTGGGTCGGTGACAAGCTGCCGCGGTACGTGTTCGAGCTCGACGACCTGGCGTTCCGGGAAGGGCTCCGCCGCATCGTCATCATCCGGGACTGTCGTCCGGTGACGGCGTCCACCCTGGCGCGCGTGCGCACCGCATGGCGCGGCCGGAGCTGGACGGAACGGATCGACACTCCTGCAAAGGTGGCGGCGAACTGGGTGCGGGCGATCGAGAGCGTGGAGCGGAACCTGTCGCGAGTGCACGCCGTGCGATTCGAGGATCTGGTCGATGATCCGCGCCGCTGCGTGGAAGGGATCGCCGCGTATCTCGGCGTGGACGCCCGGGCGTTCGACACGAGTCTGATCCGACGTCCCGACCCCAGGTCCGACCAGCATCTCGATTCCACCAGCCGAGCCGCCGTGGACGAAGTCGCGGGCGAGGCCATGCGCCGTTGGGGATACGGCAGTGGATGAGCTTCCACACTTCCTGGGAATCGGAGCCCAGAAAGCCGCGAGCACCTGGCTCTACAGGTGCCTTCGCGCTCACCCCCGTCTCTGGCTTCCGCCGATCAAGGAGCTTCACTACTTCACGCATCGCAGCGAAGACTCGCATGCTGGAATCGCGGGGCGACTGTGGGGGAGGGATTGGGTCAATCGGCGGTTGAGACGCACGATGAAGCCGCGCCTCCTGTCCGATCTGCGATCGTTCGATGCGCGCCGGGTCCGTTGGGACCTGCTCTTCTTCCTCGGCCGGCGGAGCGATGCCTGGTACCAATCTCTCTTCCGCGCCGGATCGTCCAGAGTCACCGGAGAGATCACGCCCGAATATGCGCTCCTGTCCGCTGACGAAGTCGGCCGGGTTCGGGATGCCTTTCCCCATCTCCGGATCCTGTACCTGATGCGGGATCCCATTGATCGCGCGTGGTCGAACATGAGGATGCTCGCACGGCTGAGAGGGTTGTCGCTGGACTCCGAAGGGGTGGCGCTGACGCTGGCTGGGGATCCGATGGTCGTGGCGCGCGGCGACTACCGGGGGACGCTCGATGCCTGGAGCCGCCATTTTCCGCCGGATCGGATCTTCACCGGGTTCATGGAAGAGGTCCGCTCCGATCCCCGCGCGCTCCTGACGCGTATCTTCGATTTCCTGGGAGTCGCGACGGACGACTCGGTCCTGACTCCCGATCTGTATCGGATCGTCCACGGAGGAGCGCCGAAGCCGATTCCGGCCGCGGTCGAACGCGAGCTCGCTCGAACGTGCATCCAGGATCTGCGGATCCTGGAGGAGCGCTTCGGGCATCCGGTGAGCGCGTGGAGGGAGCGCGCGGAAAGGGTCCTGGCAGGATGAGCGTCTCCGTCAGCGTAGTCATGAGCGTCCAGGACGCGGGCGAATACCTGGAAGCGACCATGCGGAGCGTCCTCGCGCAGGAGGGCGTCGACCTCGAGCTGATCGTCGTCGACGACGGATCGACGGACGGCTCCGGCGATCTCCTCCGCGGCTTCGCGGCTCGCGACCCGCGTGTGCGCCTCCTCCGCCAGGAGCGGCTCGGCCTCACCGAGGCCCTGATCCTCGGCTGCTCCCGGGCCCGCGGCCCGTACGTCGCGCGGCAGGACGCCGCGGACCTCTCGCTCCCCGGACGCCTGGCCGGCCAGAAGCGCGCCCTGGACGCGGACCCCGAGCTGGCCTTCGTCTCGTGCTGGACCGAGTATCGCGGGCCTCGGATGGAGTACCTGTACACGACGCGGGATTCCGGTCGGGCCCGCGCGCCCGCGGACATCGTGGTCGAGGAGAGCGGAAGAGTCACCCTGACGGATCTCCCCACCCATCATGGCAGCGTGATGTTCCGCCGGGACGCGTACGAGCGGGTGGGCGGCTATCGGCGGGAGTTCTACCTGGCGCAGGACCACGACCTCTGGTACCGGTTGGCGGAGGCGGGCCGCTACCAGGTCCTGCCCGAGGCGCTCTACGTCGCGCTGGTGCTGCCGGCGAGCCGGAGCTCTTCGTTTCGCGAGGTTCAGCACCGTCTGGGGCGGCTCGCGCGCCGCGCGTTCGAGCTGCGCCGGGCAGGACGGTCGGAAGCGGAAGTGCTCGAGCTGGCGTCGATCCTCAAGCCCGAGGGACCCGCGCACGGCGCGCGGCGGATCGCGGCCGCCAACTACTTCATCGGGGAAGCGCTCCGCCGGAACGAGGACCTGCGATGCCTCGGCTACCTCGGCCGGGCGGTCCGGCTGCGCCCGCTCCACGCGCCGAGCTGGCTGCGCCTGCTCCAGGCCGGCGCGGGGTCGACGATCGGGCGCTGGCGGGCCCGGCCCGAATGAGCGCCGCGCCCGAGGGGGGCGGAGTCTCCGCGGTCATCGTCACCTACGGGCGGGATCGGGTCCTGGTGGAGACGGTGCGCCGCGTGCTGGAGCTGGTTCCGCCGCCCTCCGAGGTCCTCGTCGTCGATCAGACGCCGCGCCACTCGCCCGACGTCGAGCGCGAGCTCGAGGACCTCGCGGCGGCGGCGGCGATCGACTGGATCCGGCTGCGGGACCCATCGATACCGGCCGCCATGAACGTCGGGCTCCGCCGCGCGCGATCGGAGATCGTGCTCTTCCTGGACGACGACGTGATCCCCGGTCCGGCATTGATCGCCGCGCACCGCGACGCGCATCGGAGGTCCGGGGCGTCGGTGGTGGCGGGGCAGGTCCTTCAGCCCGGCGAGGAGCCCGTGCCGGGGACGTCCACTCCATTCCGGTTCAACGCCGCCGGGCGCAGCTGGGTGACGGAGGCGATCGGCGCGAATTTCTCGATCCGGCGCGATCTCGCGCTCCGGATCGGAGGGGTCGACGAAAACTTCGTTCGCGCGGCGTACGGCTACGAGGCGGAGCTCTGCGCGCGCGCGATCGCGGCTGGCGCCCGCGTCCTGTTCGAGCCGGGGGCCACGGTCCGGCACCTCCGGGCCCCCGCGGGCGGCACGCGGTCCTACGGCAGCCACCTGCGGACGATCCGGCCGGGTCACTCGGTGGGTGCCTTCTACCGCATCCTGCGGACGAGCTCGCCGGCTTCCGCTCCCGTGAAGATCGCCGGGCGGCTCGCGCGCTCGGTCCGGACCCGACACCACCTGCGCCGCCCGTGGTGGATCCCGGTGACGCTGGTGGCCGAGACGCTGGGCCTGCTGTGGGCGGTCGGCCTGGCGGCGCGGGGCCCACGGCTCGCGATGCCCACCGGGTCGCGTGACGGAGCGTTGCCGGGTCGCGAGGCTCCCGCCGAGGGCGATCACGCCGCGGAGGCGGCTTCGTGATCGCGTGGGATGTCCTCGTCGTCGCGGCGGCGCTCGCGCTCGTCTGCGTCGTGCACTGGCGCGCCGGCGTGATCATCACGCTCCTGTTCGGCTTCGCGCTCGACCCGATGCGGAAGCTCGTCCCCGAGGAGCCTCTCTACCTCAGCGTGCTCGTCTTCCTGCTCGTCGGCGCGACGTTGCTCGGCGCGCGCCTGCGCGGCGTCCCTCTGACGCTCCGGCCGCTCTTCGCGCGCGGATCGGGGCTCCGTGTCCCGCTGATCCTGTTCCTGCTGCTGGTCGGTATCCAGAGCGTGGCCGCGCTGGCGAACACAGGCAACCCGGTCATCGCGGGCATCGGTCTCCTGGCCTACCTGGGGCCGATACCCGGAGTGCTGCTCGGCTTCGCGTACGCCCGGACCACGCGCGACCTCCGAAAGCTCGTGCGCTGGTACCTGATCGGCGTGACGATCATGGCGGCCGGCATCTACCTCGCGCGCGCCGGCTACGACTGGAAGATCCTGGACGCGGTCGGCGTCGGGCTCGTCGCGTACTCACCGACCGGACAGCAGCTCAGCCTCGCCAGCGGCTTCTTCCGCGCGCCGGAGGTCGCCGCCTGGCACCTCGCCATGGCGACCTGCTTCCTCGTCATGCTCTTCCTCTCCCGGCGCAAGGTCCTGGCCGTCGTATGGCCCACCGCGCTGCTGGGCCTCTACTTCCTCGTGGGTCTGATGTTCACCGGCAGGCGGAAGGGCCTGGTCGACATCGCCCTGTTCGTGCTGGCGTACCTCGCGTGTCTCGCCTGGTTCCGGAAGCGGGCCGTGAAGACCGCGCTCGTGCTATTCGGCCTCTGTCTCGTCGGCGTGGGGCTGCTCGCGTTCACCGACACCGGCGACATCCTCGGCATCTCTCCGTACTACCAACGGGGAGCGAGCCTCGGGCTGGAGGAGGCGGAACGGTATCGCCGATTCAGCACGCGCGCGATCTGGTTCACGATCCATCGCAACGGCTGGTTCGGGCTCGGCGCGGGGACGGGAAGCCAGGGCGCGCAGTACTTCGGGGGCGGTCAGCAGCTCGTGGGTTCCGCCGCGGAGGGCGGCCTGGGAAAGGTCGTCGCCGAGCTCGGAGCGCCGGGGCTCGTCATCGTGCTCGTCCTGGCTTTCGCGCTCGGCCGGCATCTCTGGCGGCTATCGCGCATCGCGGGCCGCGGCGGCGGATACCGCAGGACGCGCTACGCCTATGGCCTCATGGCGTTCCTCTTCGCCAACGCCGTCATGTACGCGGTGGCGCATCAGATCTACGGCGATCCGCTCGTCCTCTACATCCTCGGCCTGGTCCTCGGGCTGGCCCTGGCGATCCCGGGGATCCGCGAGGGCGCGCCGCCACGCCCGGCCGCGGGGGTCGCGCGCGAGGCGGGCGTCCGCCGTTGAAGCTGGCGATCGCGGCGACCCACCCGGTCCAGTACCAGGTTCCGTGGTATCGCGCGCTCGCGCGCCGCGAGGGCGTGGATCTCACCGTCTATTTCGCGCTCCTTCCCGGCCCCCGGCAGCAGGGCGTGGGCTTCGGGACGGACTTCGCGTGGGACGTGCCTCTCCTCGACGGCTATCGATGGGAGGAGCTCGAGAACACCGCCCGGGAGCCGTCGCTGGGGGGCTTCTTCACGAGCCGGACGCCGGGAGTGGAAGCGGCGCTCGCGCGCGACCGCCCGGAGGCCGTCATCGTGGGGGGATGGAACGCTCTGCCGCTCCTCCAGGTCCTGCGCGCCTGCCGCCGGCTGGGGATCCCGTGTCTCGTTCGTGCCGAGTCGAGCGGACTGCGCCGCCGGGCGATCTGGATGCGCGCGGCCCATCGGTGGCTTCTCGCCCGCTTCGAGGCGTGCCTCGCCATCGGCCGGGCGAACCGCGAGTTCTACCTGCGGAACGGCGTGCCCGCGGAGCGGATATTCCCCGTCCCGTACTTCGTGGACAACGAGCGCTTCGCCGCCCAGGCGGCTGCGCGGATGCCGGAGCGGGACTCGATCCGCGCCGGTTGGGGCGTCGCTCCGGAGGAGATCTGCTTCCTGTTCGCTGGAAAGCTCGTTCGCAAGAAGCGCGTTCTCGACTTCCTGGCGGCGTGCGCGAACGCCCGCCGGAGCGATCCACGGATCCGCGCGCTGGTGGTGGGAACCGGGGAGATGGAGGGGGTTGCCAGAGGGTATGCCGCGCGTCACGAGGCGGGGGCGGAATTCGCCGGATTCCTGAACCAGTCGGAGATCAGCCGCGCGTACGTGGCGGCCGACTGCCTGGTTCTTCCCTCCGACTACGGGGAGACCTGGGGCCTGGTCGTCAACGAGGCGATGGTCCACGGGCTTCCCGCGATCGTCAGCGATCGCGTGGGATGCGGGCCCGATCTCGTGATCGACGGGAAGACCGGGCGGATCTTCCCCTTCGGAGACGTAGACGCGCTCGCGCGGACGCTCCTCGCGATGAGCGCGGATGGCGCCGCGCGCGCGGAGATGGGCCGCCGGGCGCGCGCGCACGTGGCATCGTATTCGGCCGAGCGCGCGGTGGACGGCACCCTGCAGGCAGTCGCGTACGTGCGCGGGAAGGTGCGGTGAGCGTCTCCTGCCACGTTTGGCTGCCGGATCTCGCCGCGACCCACGGCGGCATCCAGCGGTACTCCGGGTTCCTGCTCGCTGCGCTCCGCCAGGCCTGGCCGGAGCCCGAGTACGAAGTCTTTCTCAAGAACGATCGCGCGAACGGCGCGCGGCTTCCCGGAGTGCGCGTTCACGCGAGCGGCGCGGTGCCGCGCCGGATCCGGACGCCGGCCTTTGCGGCCGCGGTGGCGCTCCGCGCCCTGGTCGACCGGCCGCGTCTGATCGTCGTCGGGCATCTGAACTTCGCCGCGGTCTTCGACTGGCTGCCGCGCACGGGGAGCCCCTTCTGGATCGTGGCCCATGGCATCGAGGCGTGGGGCGTCGAGCGGCCGGCGCTGAAGCGCGCGCTCGCGAGGGCGGATTGCGTCCTGTCGGTGAGCCGGTACACGGAGCGCCGCCTGATCGAGGAGCAGGCTCTCGACCCGTCGCGGATCGCGCTCCTACCGGGGACGTTCGACCCCGCGCTGTTCCGCCCCCGCGAGCCCTCGCCGGCGCTCATGGCGCAACTCGGCGTCGAGCCCGGTCAGCCCGTGCTGCTCACCGTTGCGAGGCTGGCCGGACAGGACCGCCACAAGGGATACGACCTCGTGCTCGAGGCGCTGCCCGCGATCCGCGCCCGGATCCCGGGACTCCGCTATGTCCTCGTCGGGGAGGGGGACGACCGGGCGAGGATCGAGGGGCGCGTGCGGGACCTCGAGCTCGCGTCGTGCGTGACGCTGACGGGGCCGGTTCCCGACGCGGAGCTGCCGGACTACTACGCTCTCTGCAGCGCCTTCGCGATGCCGAGCAAGCGCGAGGGGTTCGGGATCGTCTACCTCGAGGCGATGGCGTGCGGCAAGCCCGCGATCGCCGGCGACCGGGACGGCGCGCGGGACGCGCTGCTCGACGGGGAGATCGGCGTGCTGGTCGACCCGGACGACGTGGGAGCCTTCGCGGCGGCGGCCGTGGAAGTCCTGAGCGGCAGGCATCCCAATCGCGCGATCTACGACCCCGCCCGGCTGCGGCGGCGCGTCATCGAGAGCTTCGGGCCCGAGCGGTTCCGGGCGCGGCTCGAGCAGATCCTCGACACGCGCGGCGTGCGCGGGCGCTCGTGACCGAGGTTTCCGTCGTGCACACGATCGCGCGCCTCGCGCACGCCGAGGGCGGGCCGGCGCGCTCCGTCGCCGCCCTGTGCCGATCCCTAGCGCAGATGGGCGCGGGGATCGAGATCGTGACCGGCGAAGCCGGGTTCGACCCCGGCGTTCCAGTGCGCGCCTCGGGGGTGGCCCGCCGATGGGGAAGGGTGCAGCCGCGGCGGCGTCCCTTCACGCGACTCCTCGAAGAGCGGCTCGCCGCCACGCGCGCGCGCGCGGTGCACGACCACGGGATCTGGCTCGACAGCAACCGCGCCACGGCCCGCGTCGCGGCGCGGCGATCAGTGGCGCGGATCGTCAGCCCGCGGGGAATGCTGTCGGAGTGGTCCCTCGCGCATCGCGGCTGGCGGAAGCGGATCGCGTGGCGCGCGTACCAGGAGCGCGACCTCGAGGCGGCCGACGCACTGCACGCGACCTCCGACCTCGAGGCCGAAGAGATCCGGGCGGCCGGGATCGGAGTCCCGATCGCGATCGTCCCCAACGGCGTCGATCTGCCGCCGGCGGGCGAGCGCGATCCGGGCGCGCCGGACCGGACCCGGCGCTTCCTCTTTCTGTCGCGCATCCACCCCACGAAGGGCCTCGAGCCGCTCGTCGAGGCGTGGCGGGTGGCGCGCCCCGCGGGCTGGGAGCTCGTCATCGCCGGCCCCGACGAGCGCGGCCACCGCGCGACGATCGAGCGCCGGGCCAGGGAGCTCGGCGCGGACGCGGGGATCCGATTCCGCGACGCCGTGCCCGACGCGGAGAAGTGGGACCTCCACGGAACGGCGGACGTGTTCGTGCTGCCGACCTCGAGCGAGAACTTCGGCGCCGTCGTGGCCGAGGCGCTGGCGAGCTCGGTGCCGGTGATCACGACGCGCGCGGCGCCGTGGCGGTCGCTCGTGGAGCATGGCTGCGGCTGGTGGATCGAGGCCGGCGTCGAGCCCCTGGCCGCGGCGATCCGGCAGGCGGCCGCGCTCCCGGACGCCGATCGCCGCGAGATGGGATCGCGCGGCCGCCGGCTCGTGGCGGAGCGCTTCGCCTGGCCCGCGATCGCCCGCCGCATGCTCGACGTCTACCGCTGGCTGGCCGGCGAGCGCGACGCGCCCGCTTGCGTGCGGCGGGACTGACGTGGATCTGTCGGCCATCACCCCGTTCGTCCTGACGTTCGACGAGGAGCCGAACATCGGGCGCGTGCTCGCCCGGCTCCGCTGGGCCGGGCGCGTGCTTGTCGTCGACAGCGGGAGCAGCGACCGCACCGTCGAGATCGCGCGCTCCCATCCCAACGTCGAGGTGCGCTCGCGAGCCTTCGATACGCACGCCGGGCAGAGCAACTACGCGCTCGCCGCCGTCGAAACCCCCTGGGCGCTGGCGCTGGACGCCGACTATCTGGTCCCGCCCGCGCTCGTCGAGGAGATCGCCGCGCTCCCGGAGGAGCCGGCCGAGAGCGGGTTCTTCGCGCCGTTCGAGTACGTGGTGCTCGGCCGGAAGCTGCGGGGATCGCTGTATCCCCCGCGTCAGGTGCTGTTCCGCAGGGAGCTCGCCGCCTTCGACCAGGACGGCCACACCCAGCGCGTGCGCGTCGCGGGCGCGAGCGGCTCGCTCCGCACGCCGATCCTCCACGACGACCGCAAGAGCCTCAAGCGGTGGCTGCGGAACCAGGCGAAGTACGCCGAGCGGGAGGCGGCCAAGCTGGCCGTCTCCCCGATGCGCGAGCTGGGATGGGCCGACCGTCTGCGCTCCACGATGGTGCTGGGCCCTCCCGCGGTCACGCTCTACTGCCTGTTCGGTCGCGGGCTGGTCCTCGACGGGAGAGCCGGCCTGTACTATACGGCGCAGCGGGCGGTCGCCGAAGGGATCCTTTCGCTCAAGCTCATGGAGGCGCGAAGGAAGCGCGCATGAACGTGCTCGGCTTGAACGCCTACCACGCCGACGCGGCCGCGGCTCTCGTCGTCGACGGCCGCCTGGTCGCGGCGGTGGAAGAGGAGCGCTTCCGGCGGCTCAAGCACTGGGCAGGCTTTCCCGCCGAGTCGATCGCGTGGTGCCTGCGCGAGGGAGGCCTCGACCTGGGCGACGTGGACGTCGTGGCGGTCAATCGCGATCCACGCGCGAACCTCGGGCGCAAGATCGCGTGGGGGCTCCGCCACCGGCCGCAGGTGGGGCTCGTCCGCGACCGGCTCCGGAACGCGCGGCGGATCGGCGGCATCGAGGAAGATCTCTCCCGCTCCGGCCCGGGCCGCTTCGGCGGGCGGATCGAGAAGGTCGAGCACCACCTCGCGCACCAGGGCTCGGCGTTCCTGGTATCGCCCTTCGCCGACGCCGTGCTCCTCTCCGTGGACGGGTTCGGGGACTTCTCGAGCGCCTCCTGGGGCGTGGGACACGGCGTGGAGATGCGCCTCGACGGGCGCGTGTACTTTCCCCATTCGCTGGGGATCTTCTACCTCGCCATCACGCAGTATCTCGGGTTCCCGAAGTACGGAGACGAGTACAAGGTCATGGGGCTTGCGCCGTACGGGTCGCCCACCCGGATGGAGGAGATGCGGAAGGTCGTGACGACGCTGCCGGGCGGGGAGTTCCGCCTCGACCTCGAGTTCTTCCGCCACCATCGCGAGGATCTCGCGTACCGCTGGGAGTCCGGGGCCCCGACCGTCGAGCGGCACTACACCGAGGCGCTGGAGGAGCTCCTGGGTCCCGCGCGCCGGGACGGGGAAGAGCTCGAGCAGCGCCACTTCGATGTCGCGCGCTCCGCGCAGGCGCGATTCGAGGAGGCGGTCCTAGAGCTCCTGAGGTCGCTCCATGCCCGCTATGGGCTGGACGCGGTGGTCCTGTCGGGGGGGGCGGCGATGAACTCGGTCGCCAACGGGAAGGTGACGCGCGAGACGCCATTCCGGAGAGTCTTCGCGCCGCCCGCGCCGGGAGACGGCGGCGGAGCGGTCGGCGCCGCACTGGTCGCCTGGCGCGAGGCTTCCGGCGGACAGCGCCCCGCGGCCATGATCCATTCCTTTTACGGTCCGGGCTACGATCGCGACAGCCTGCGGGGCGCGCTCGATTCCGCGGCGGGGGAGCTGGAGGCGTGCTCGGTGCGGGAGATCGCGGACGAGGAGGCGCTCTGCGAGGAAGTCGCCGAGCGGATCGCGGACGGCGAGGTCCTGGGGTGGTTCCAGGGGAGGATGGAGCTAGGCCCGCGGGCACTCGGCAACCGCAGCATCCTCTGCGATCCCCGCCGCGCCGACATGCGCGAGGTCCTGAACGCGAAGATCAAGCTGCGCGAGCGCTTCCGTCCCTTCGCCCCTTCCATCCTGCGCGAGGCGATGGGGGAATGGTTCGAGGTCGACGACGACGTGCCGTTCATGATGAAGGTCTACGGGATCCGGGAGGAGAAGCGGCCGCTGATCCCCGCGGTCACGCACGTCGACGGTTCGGGCCGCCCGCACACCGTCACGGCCGAGGCGAACCCGCTGTACCACCGGCTCATCCGGAGCTTCGCCCGGCGCACCGGCGTGCCGATGGTCCTCAATACCTCGTTCAACGAGAACGAGCCCATCGTCAACCGGCCCGAAGAGGCCCTGGACTGCTTTCTGCGGACGCAGATGGACACCCTGGTCCTCGGGCCGTTCGTCGTGACGAAGCCCCGCCCCGCGTGACGCGGAAGCCCTCGATCCTGTTCGTCAACCAGCACTACTGGCCCGACGTCGCCGCGACGGGACAGATCCTCTCCGATCTCGCCGAGCACCTGGTGGGCAGGGGGTTCGACGTGGGTGTGCTCTGCAGCCAGGGGGCGTACGAGGGCGGGCGGGTGGACGCGCCCACGCGGGAGATCCGGCGCGGCGTGCGGGTGACGCGCCTCCCGTCGCTCGCGCTCGGAAGGCGGAGCCACCGCGGCCGCCTGCTCGAGTACGTCGCCTTCCTCGCGCAGGTCGCCGCGCGGCTCGCCACTGGCCCGCGTCGCGATCTCGTCGTCCTCCTGACGACGCCGTCGATGCTGCCCGTGTCGGGGTGGATCGCGCGCCTCGTGCGGGGCCGCCGGTACGCGATCTGGTCGATGGACGTCCATCCGGAGATCGAGGTCGCGTTGGGAATCCTGCCGACCTGGATCGCGCGGGCGCTCGAGCCGGTCGATCGCGCGAGCCATCGGCGCGCGGAGTTCGTCGTGGCGCTCGGACCGCGCATGAAGGAGCGGCTGGTCGACAAGGGCGTCTCCGCCTCCGCCATCCGGACGATTCCGGTGTGGAGCCACGACGTCGAGCCGGACGGCGCGAGCCGCTCCGGCAATCCGCTCGCCCGGGAGCTCGGGATCGGGGACGAGTTCGTCGTCATGTACTCGGGAAACGCGGGCCTCGCCCATCGGTTCGACGAGGTGCTGCGGGCCATGGATCGCCTCGCGGACGACCCGGGGATGGAGTTCGTGTTCGTGGGCGGCGGCCCCCGCAAGGCGGAGATCGTCGCCAGGGCCGGGCGCAACCGGAACTTCCGGTACCTCGACTACCGGCCGCGCCGCGAGCTGGCGGATTCGCTCACGCTGGCGGACGTCCACCTCCTCACGCTGCGCGGCGACATGGCCGGGCTCGTGGTCCCGGTCAAGCTCTACGGGATCATGGCCGCGGGACGCCCGGTGGTCATGATCGGTCCGCGGGGATCGGAGAGCGGCCGCACGATCGAGGACGCGGGGATCGGACACGTCATCGACCCCGCCGAGGAAGGAACGTCGGCGACCGATCGGCTGGTCGAGACGCTTCGCGCGCTGCGCGGGGATCCCGAGGGAAGGCGGCGGATGGGGGAACGGGCTCGCGACGCCTTCCGCGCGGGATTCGAGCGCGGCGTCTGCTGCGCGGAGTGGGAGCGCGTGATCCGCGAGGCGATCGGCCGATGAGCCCGGGGCGCGGACATCGCGCCGGACCCGTCATGACGCTGGGAGTCGTCGCCCTCACCTGGGCGGCGATCCTCGTCCGCTGGGCCGACGCCCCCGCGATCTCGATCGCGTTCTGGCGAATGGCGCTGGCGGCGGCGCTCCTGGCGGCGTTCTGCGGGGCGGCCCGGATCCGATTCTGGCGCGCGTGGCGCGGGATCGACTGGTGGACGGGCGCGGGCGCGGCGCTCCTCCTGGCCCTCCACTTCGCGTGCTGGATCTCGTCGCTCGAATACACCTCGGTCGCCGCATCGGGGGTCCTGGTCAGCACGCAGCCCGTGTTCGTGGCCGTCCTCGGCCGCGCCTTCCTGCGCGAGCGTCCGTCCCGCACCGCATGGCTCGGGATGGGACTCGCCATCGCGGGGACAGTCGTGATCGCCGGCGCCGATTTCGCCATCGACCGGCGGGCGCTGGCGGGCGACCTCCTGGCGCTTCTCGGTGCGCTCTGGATCTCGGGCTACTACGTGCTCGCCAAGATGCTGCGCGCGACCAAGGACCTGGTCCCGTACGTGGTCGTCGTCTATGCGGCCACCGCGGCGTGGCTCCTGGCGGGCGCGCTGGCCACCGGGAGCGCCCTGGCCGGATGGGGACCTGCGACGTGGGCGGCGCTGGCGGGCCTCGCGATCGTCCCCACGATCGTCGGCCACTCGTCGATGAATTACGCGCTCCGCTATCTGCCGGCCTTCAAGGTCAACGTCGCGATCCTCGGCGAGCCCGTGGGGTCCGCCCTCTGGGCCGCGCTACTCCTGGCGGAGACGCCGCGCGCCGCGACCTGGATCGGGGGCGCGCTCGTCCTGGCCGGCATCTTCCTGACTCTCCAGAGGCGGACCGTGCGCGAGCCCCTCACCGCCGCCAACTTGTAGCCGACGATGGGACCGCTCCGGAACCTGGCGGGAGTGCGCGTGTGGCGCGGCGAGGAGCTCGAGTCGCTCCACGCGGTGGCGGCGGCTGTGGTCGACGGGCGGGGGCGCACGCTGCATCGCCACGGCGACCCGGAGCGGAGAGCCTGGCTGCGGTCCTCGGCCAAGCCGATCCAGCTCCTTCCGCTGGTCGAGGAGGGGCTGATCGAGCGGTTCGGCTTCGCCCCGGAGGAGCTCGCCGTCATGGCCGCTTCCCACGATGCCGAGCCCTTCCACCTCGACGCGGTCCGGTCGATCCTCGCGAAGGCCGGGCTGGACGAGTCGCTCCTCCGCTGCGGCGCGCACGAGCCGGGGAACGCGGCTGCCGCGGAGGAGCTGCGCCGGCGGGGCAAGAGCCCCACCGCGATCCACAACAACTGCTCGGGCAAGCACGCGGGCATGCTCGTCGTCTGCCGGGCGCTCGGCTGGCCCGTCGCCTCGTACCTCGCGCCCGACCATCCGCTGCAGCAGAGGATCTGGCGCACCCTCGCCGAGCTCGCCGGCATGGACCAGGAGAGGATCGGCAGGGCGGTGGACGGCTGCGGGGCGGTGACGTTCGCGATGCCCGTGACGGCCATGGCCCGCGCGTGGGCCGCCCTGGCGGTCGCGGACGCGCGCCGGGAGTCGTCCCGCGAGGTGGCGGTCGGTCGGATCTTCGACGCCATGGAGGCCCAGCCCGCGCACGTCGGCGGCACGGGCCGTCTCGACAGCGATCTGCTGCGTCGCGCGGGCGACCGGCTCATCGTCAAGACCGGCGCCGAGGGGGTGTTCTGCGCCGCGCTCCGCGGCGCGCGCGGGGACGGCCCGCGGGCACTGTCGCTCAAGGTTCTCGACGGCGCCAGGCGGGCCCAGGGCCCGGCGCTTCTGGCTCTCCTCGAGGAGCTGGGCGAGGTGGACGCCTCGGGCGATCCCGTGCTCGAGGCCCACGCCCGGCCGACGATCATCAACCGGTCGGGCACTTGGGTCGGGCGGATCGACGCGCGGCTCCCACTGGAGCAGGCGGACCGGGGGGACCGCGGGGCCCCCGCCGCACCGGTATCGGCCGCCGAGGCGGCGGCCGTCATCCGTCTGGGCGCCGCCGCGGCGAGTGGCGACGCCGAGCGGCTCGTGGCGGCCCTCGAGGGGGCCGGGGCGATCGCCTCCGACGACATCGAGGAGCTCCTCCTCCAGACCTATCTATTCGCCGGGTTCCCGCGCACGATCAACGCGTTCTTCACCTGGCAGGGGTGGGCGTCGCGGGACGGCCGCGAGCGCGGGGAGCGACGCACCGAGGCGAGCTCGGCGGAGACGCTCCGCGAGCGCGGCGAAGCCCTGTGCCGACGGGTGTATGGGGATCACTACGAGCCGCTCCGGATCCGGCTCGAGCGCCTGCATCCCGAGATCGCCGAGTGGACACTGGTCGAGGGGTACGGCAAGGTGCTGGGACGGCCGGGCTCGCCCGGGCCGGACATGCGGGAGCTGGCGGCCGTCGGCGCGCTGATCGCGCTGGGCGCCGGAAGGCAGCTCGCTGCCCACCTGCGGGGCGCGCTCCACGTGGGCGTGGCGGGACCGGTTCTCGCCTCCGCCGCGCGCGCGGTGGCGGCCGAGTGGGGCAAGGAGCTCTCGATCGGGATGCTCCTGGCCGAGCTCCGGCTTCCGGAGACGTCGTGACCGGCGACGTGCGGGGCGACGCGGTCGTGGCGGAGGTCGAGGTCCGCTACGCCGAGACCGACCAGCAGGGCGTCGCCTATCACGCCAACTACTTCGTCTGGATGGAGATCGGCCGCACCCGCTACCTCGAGGCGCTCGGCTTTCCCTACCACCGGATGGAGGCCGAGGGCGCCCTGTTCTCCGTGATGGAGGCGCGCTGTCGCTACGCGGGGGCGGCCCGGTACGGCGAGCGGGTGGAGATCGCGACCCGCGTCATCGCCGTCCGCAGCCGCAGCGTCGCCTTCGGTTACGAGCTGGAGGCCGGTGGACGCCCGCTGGCGACGGGGGAGACCGTGCTGATCGCGCTCGATGGGGAGCGTCGTCCCCGCAGGATCCCCGCCGAGATCGCGAAGGCCCTGGAGCGCGGACCGGGCCAGTGGGCGGGGGACAGGCGGCGCGAATAAACCGTCCGTTGGCGGTGCGGCGTTTGGCCTTCGGGGTCCCGGGGCTCACCCCCGTTTCTTGCTCGCCGCGCGGGCGCAAGCCCATACTTACGGGCGCCAGCCCGACCTTCAGGCAGGAGATCTGCGTGCACCTCCTTCCGGCTCGCTCCATTCCGATCCTTCTCGCCGTCCTGTTCCTCGCCGCAGCTCCGGTCTCGGCTCAGTACTCGACCTTCGGAAAGAACAAGATCCAGTACGAGGACTTCGACTGGGAGGTGCTCTCGTCCGAGCACGTCGACCTCTACTTCTATCCGGACGAGCGGGAGCTGGCGCTGATCGCCATCGATTATGCGGAGGAGAGCTTCGATTTCCTCAGCCGCAAGTTCTCCTACGTTCCCCAGGAGCGGATCCCGATGGTGGTGTTCGCCAGCCACCAGCACTTCGAGCAGACCAACATCGTTCCGTTCTTCCTGCCCGAGGGCGTGGCCGGCTTCACCGAATTCCTCAAGGGGCGCGTGGCGCTGCCGTTCAACGGCAGCTACGCGGACTTCCGGCACGTGATCCGCCACGAGCTCGTGCACGTCTTCCAGGCACGGAAGGGCGGGCACCTCAAGCGCGTGCACCCCGGCGGCTACGAGTGGAACTCACCGCTGTGGTTCACCGAGGGCCTGGCGGAGTTCTGGTCGGGGCCATGGAACGCGGAAGGCGATCTCGTGGTTCGCGACCTGCTGCTGAACGGGCTCGTCCCGGATCTCCAGGAGCTCGACAAGTTCGCCGGCTCCTTCGCGATCTACAAGCTGGGGCAGGAGGCGTTCGAGTTCCTCAAGGTGCGCTACGGTGAGGAGCGTGTGGTCGAGCTCCTCGAGAGCGAGTGGAAGTACAAGAACTTCTCTACCGCCTTCCGGAAGGTCTACGGAATCACGCTCGCGGAGGCGAACGGCGAGTGGAAGACGCACCTGCGCCAGCGGTATTTCCCGCAACTCGCCGGGGAGCTTCCCGCGGGAACCACCGCCACCCCGGTCGTGACCGAGGGCCGGCTCAATTTCACTCCCGCGGTGGTGCCCGCGGGCGTGCTCGGCGACGAGCCGGCGCTCAGCTACCTGACGCTCCGCTCGGGTTATGCGACGATCGGAACCGCCGACCTGACCGGTGTCGACGAGGACCTGGAAACCGTCGTGACCGCCGGTCGCTCGGGCGACTACGAGACGTTCCACCCGCTGCTCTCGACGATCGACGTGAACCGCGAGGGCCGGATCGCGTTCGTCGCCAAGGCGGGGGCGTCCGACGTCCTGTACGTGGCGGACCTGCGGTCCGGGGATCGCGAGCATGAGCGCCGCTGGAAAGACATTGTCGTCCTGTCGTCGCCCTCGTGGGCGCCGGACAACCGGCGGCTGGTGTTCGCGGGCTTGTCGCGGGCCGGTTACGCCGATCTCTACGTGTGGGACATCGTCACGGATCGGCTCGATCGCCTCACGAACGACCGGTATCTGGAAACGGCACCGCGGTGGTCGCCCACCGGCGAGACGATCGTGTTCGCGTCGGACCGCACGCCGTTCGGGCCGGAGGGGGCGAGGAACCTGTACTTGTTCGAGGTCGGCAGCCGGCGTATCCAGCCACTGACGTTCGGGCGCTGGGTGGACCGTGATCCTGACTGGTCCCCCGACGGGAGTCACATCCTGTTCGCCTCCGACCGCTCCGGGACGCTCGACCTGTATGTCGTCGACCGCCAGGGGACCGGCTTCCGCGCGTCTACGTACTCAGCCGGGACGATGCACCCACGCTGGGTGCGGCTGGAGGGCCGCGACCAGGCCGTCTTCAGCGCCTTCGAGAACCAGTCCTACCAGATCTACCGCGTGGATATCCCCACCGGAATCCCCGAGACCGTGGCGCTGTCCGTCGATCCGGAGGTACCCGACTGGCAGTGGGAGGATATCCTGCCGGAAGCGGGGCAGTACGTCCAGCGCGACTACGAGCGGGAGTTCGGCCTCGACTTCGCGTCCGGCGCGCTCGCCTTCGCCGAGGACGGCACCCGCGGCCAGGGCGCCCAGATGTTCTTCTCCGACCTGATGGGCGATCACCTGATCGTGGCGCAGGTCAATGCCCAGCAGGGGCGCACGAACATCCTCTCCGGCTTCACCGGCGCGCTCACGTACATCAACCTGAAGAAGCGGCTGAACTGGGGAGTCGGGGCCTACCGTTATCGCTCGTTTTTCGCGTCGCTCCTGGGGACGGAGTTCGGCGGGCCGGGCCTGGGGCAGGAGGGCATCGGCATCCGGAACGACTTCTTCGAGGAGCGCTGGGGGGCGACCGGCCTGCTCAGTTATCCGATCTCGAAGTTCCAGCGGGTCGAGACCGAGCTGGCCTTCGAACGCAACAACCTGACCGAGCTGCCCAACGATCTCGATGACATCGAGGACCTCTTCCTGCGGGATGCGTGGCTGACGATCGGCTCGCTGGGGTACGTCTACGACAACTCGCTGTGGGGTCCCGTAGGGCCGGTCGACGGGCAGCGCGTGAACGTGACGCTCAGCTCGGTGTTGAATGCCTCCGAGGGGACGCTGGAGTCGACCGACGTCCTGGTCGACGCTCGCAAGTACTTCCGCACCTCGCTGAACACGACGTATGCGGTGCGCGCGCGCGGCCGGTTCGCGAGCGGCGACGTGCCGACGTTCTACTACCTGGGCGGGCCGGCATCCCTGCGCGGCTATCCGAGCTGGATCCTGAGCGGGACCTACAGCGTGCTCCTGAACCAGGAGTGGCGTTTCCCGATCCTGCGCCCGAACTACAATCTCAGCGGGCCCGCGATCCTGCTCGCCAACGGGATCTGGGGAGGGCTCTTCGTCGACGTGGGCAACGCATGGACGGCAGACGGCCTGTACGAGGGGTCGGACGGGGAGCTTCATGAGCTGGACAACTGGGCCGGCCTGCTGGGGAGCTACGGCGCCTCGATCCGCTACCCGCTGGGGGGCCCGTTCGTCGTGCGGTTCGACTGGGCGCGGCGCTTCGAAGTCGAGGACAAGCGCGAGCTGTTCCCCGACGGGCGTGATCAGTCCCACTACAGTTTCTTCATCGGCTACAACTACTAGTCGGGCCTTGAAAACGGCTCGTCTGCTGCGTTGGGCTCTTCGTGTCGTCCTGCGGCGTACAGATCGTACGCCTCGGACTCCTCTCGTCGCCCGCCTTGCATCCGAGCCGTTTTGAAGGCCCTCTGCGGGCGCTGAAAACGGCGCATCTGCGGCGTTGCGCTTCGTCGCCGTTCCTGCGGCGTGGGATTCACCACGCCTCGGAACGGACTCCTCGCGCGCCTTGCATCTGGGCCGTTTTGAGCGCCCTTTAGAGGGTTAGGGCGCGATCGGGTGGAAGGCGTAGAGGGTTCCGTTCTCGGTCATTACGTACAGCTCGTCGCCGCGCAATAGCGGGGTGGACGTGAGTGCGCCGTCGAGACGCGTGGACCAGAGCTCGTCGCCGCGCGCGCGGTCGATCACGAAGAGGGTTCCCGCGAGGTCTCCGACGGCCACGTAATCGTCCCCCACGGCCGGCGCCATGCGCACCGTGGAGTCCTCCAGGTCCAGCCTCCAGTCGATGGCGTCTCCCATCCAGTCGTAGGACCAGATCGTACCCTCGTGTCCCGCCAGGTAGAGTCGCTCGCCCGCGCGCGTGGGGCCGGAATAGAACCGCGACGGGAAGGAACGCTGCCGGACGACGGCGAGGTCGGGGCCTACCTCCAGCAGCTGCCCGCCGAGCGTGGCGAAGACCGCGGTCGCGCCGCCGGAACCCTGCACCACGACGGGGTCGCCCCAGATCGGGCCCGCGTCCGGATTGGAGGTGTCGACGACGGTGCCGTCGCCGGCGTCCACGGCGTGGAGCAACCCGTCGGTCGACGCCACGACCAGCACGTCGCCGAGCAGAGCGGGGCGGGCGGTGACGCGCGTCTCGAGGTCGGTCGACCACAGGTCGAGGCCTTCTTCGCTCCAGGCCCTCACTTCGCCGAGGGTCGAAACGGTGTAGATCCGGCCACCTTCGAGGATGGGGCTGCTCGCCAGGTCCCCCGCATCCGCTTCCCACGCCGCCTCGCCCGTCGAGCGGTCGAGCGCGATCAGGCGTCCGCCGGTCTCGAGCTCGGGCAGGTAGATCCGTCGTGTGGTGACGATCGGCGCGGCGCTGAACCCCCCGCGGAAGTTCTCCTTGAAGCGAACGCGCGGCTCGGGCGCTACGGTCACCAGGTGTACGTTCCGATCGAGGCTCGCGACGAGGAGCAGGGAATCGGCCCACACGAGTGGTGCGGATCCGCCGCGGGAGATCTCCAGCTTCCAGACCTGCTCCCAGGGGTGGGAGAGGTCGACGGGAATCACCGGTGAAGCGTCGAGGACGAGTGCGTCGCCCTCACCCGGCGAGTCATCCTGAGCGAGCGCGGGCTTCGAAAGGAGCGACGCGGCGCACGCGAGAGCGACCATCGCGGATCGAATTGACAAGCCCTACCTCCAGACTAGCTTCCCGGCCGAAATGAGCGACAAACAGAGGGTATCGATCGCCGACCTGCGCGACCACGTTGGAGAAACGGTCGAGCTGCGCGGCTGGTTGTATAACCAGCGCTCGAGTGGCCGGATCTCGTTCCTGCTGGTCCGCGACGGCAGCGGGATCGCCCAGTGCGTCCTGGTCGAGAAGGAGGTCGGCCCGGACACCTGGAGCGCGCACCAGCGTCTCACGCAGGAGTCTTCGCTGATCGTCCGCGGCAAGGTGCGGGAAGACGCCCGCGCTCCGGGCGGCTACGAACTCGCGCTATCGGACGTACAGCCCGTGCAGATCGCCGAGGACTATCCCATCGGCCCCAAGGAGCACGGGATCGATTTCCTCCTCAACAACCGCCATCTCTGGCTGCGTTCGTCCCGCCCGTGGCACATCATGCGCATCCGCGACGAGGTGATCTTCGGGATCCGGGAGTTCTTCCGCGATCGGGGCTTCGTCTGCCTCGACTCGCCCATCCTCACCCGCGCGATCGGCGAGGAGGCCGGCACCCTGTTCGAAACCGAGTACTTCGACCTGGGCAACGCCTCGCTTGCCCAGACGGGCCAGCTCTACGTGGAGGCCGGAGCGATGGCGCACGGCAAGGTGTACTGCTTCGGGCCCACCTTCCGCGCGGAGAAGTCGAAGACCCGGCGCCACCTCACCGAGTTCTGGATGCTCGAGCCCGAGATGGCGTGGTACGACTGGCAGGACAACATGGCGCTGCAGGAGGAGCTGGTGGAGTTCGTCGTCCAGCGGGTCCTCGAGCGTCGACGCGACGACCTGTCGGGACTGGGCCGCGACGCGTCCGCCCTGGAGCGGGTCGAGCGCCCGTTCCCGCGCCTGTCGTACGACGAGGCGGTGGAGCTGCTGCAGGGAAAGGGGTCGAAGATCGCGTGGGGACAGGACTTCGGCGGCGAGGACCAGACGCTGCTGACCGCCGAGTTCGACCGCCCCGTCTTCGTGCACTCCTTCCCCAAGGCCGTAAAGGCGTTCTACATGAAGGAACATCCGGAGCGGCCGGAGGTCGTGCTGTGCGACGACCTGTTCGCGCCGGAGGGGTACGGGGAGATCATCGGAGGCTCGCAGCGCGAGGACGATCTCGACCGCCTGATCGCGCGTATCCGCGAGCAGGGGCTTCCGGAAGAGCCGTACGACTGGTACCTCGACCTGCGGAAGTACGGCAGCGTCCCGCACAGCGGGTTCGGGCTGGGCCTGGAGCGGACGGTCTCGTGGATCTGCGGCCTGGACCACCTGCGCGAGGCGATCCCGTTCCCGCGGCTCATGAACCGGATCACGCCCTGAGGTTCGCCCCACGCGGCTGACCTGGTGGAGCGCGGTCAGCCTCTCTCCGCCGATTTGACCTCGTTCCACAGCCCGTCGAGCACGTCCAGCGAAGACCGCTCCACGTCGATGCCGCGCTCCGCGGCCAGCGCCTCGAGGCCGCGAAAGCGGGACTCGAACTTGCGATTGGCGCGGCGCAGCGCGGTGTCGGGATGGACGCCCAGCAGTCGTCCCCAGTTGACGAGCGCGAACAGGAGGTCGCCGAACTCCTCCTCGAGGGACTCCGGAGTGCCGGCCGCCGCCTCGCCATCGGTCTCGGCGATCTCCTCGTCGACCTTGCGCCGCGCGCCGGCGGCGTCCGGCCAGTCGAACCCGATCGAAGCCGCCTTCTCCTGCATCCGGTAGGCGCGGACGAGCGTGGGGAGGTGCTCGGGCAGCCGCCCGATCACTCCGGAATCGTCGGCCGACGCCTTCTCCTCGCGTTTCAGGCGCTCCCACATCGCCTGGTGTCCCTGGCCCTGGTACTCCGCGTCTCCGAAGACGTGCGGATGGCGGCGTACCATCTTGGCGATCAGACCGCCGGCGACGGCCTGCATGTCGAAGCGCGCCTCTTCCTCTGCGATCACGATCTGGAACGCGACATGGAGGAGCAGGTCGCCGAGCTCGTCGGTCGCGGCACGATCGTCGCCGGCCTCGATCGCGTGCGCGACCTCGTGCGCCTCCTCGATCAGGTACGGAAGGAGCGAGCGCGGCGTCTGCTCGCGATCCCATGGACAGCCCTCGGGTCCACGCAGCCTGCGCAGGAGAGCCAGCACTCCCTCGAAGCGCGGCTCGAAGCCGGCTGAGCCGCCGGGTGGCTCGGACTCGCCCATGGCGCGCGAAGGTAGGGCGCCGGCGACGAGTTGTCGCCCTCTGCGCCGCTCCCTATCCTACGCCGCCGATATGATCGAGCCCCCCATTCTGGACGATTCGACCGCGCGGACCTGGATCGACGTCGATCTCGGCGTCCTCGCGCGAAACGTCCGCGCGCTCCGCGAGCGATTGCCGGAGTCGTGTGGTGTCCTCATGGTGGTGAAGGCCGACGCCTACGGGCATGGAATCGAGCCGGCAGCGCGGGCGGCGCGTGCCGCCGGCGTATGGGGGTTCGCGGTGGCTGCGCTCGACGAGGCGGCCCGGCTCCGCGAGGCGGGATTCGACGACCCGGTCGTCTGCCTGATGCCGCTCCTTCCCGCCGAGGCCGGGCGCGCGCTCGATCTCGCGGTCGTTCCGGGAATCACTTCGATCGCGCAGGCCGAAGCCTTCGACGCAGCGGCCCGGGCCCGCGGGCGCACGATGGAGGTGCACGCGGACGTCGACACGGGCATGGGCCGCACCGGCGCCTGGGATCGGGATGCAATCGAGCTGATCGCCCGTGTCGCGAAATTGCCCGGCCTCAGAGTGGCCGGTATCTTCACCCACTTCGCCAGCGCCGACGAGGCGGGGCGTGGCCCCACGGAGCGACAGCTCGACCGGTTCGACGCGGTGCTCGCCGAGCTCGAAACGCGCGGCGTGCGGGTGGAGTGCCTGCATGCAGCCAACAGCGCCGCCGCGCTCCGGTTCGCGCGCGCGACGAGGCTCGGCGCGCGGGGCGGGTCTCCGCGGATCCTCGTGAGGCCCGGGATCGCCGTGTACGGCGCCGCGGGGGAGATCGCGCCGGACGACGATGCCGGACGATGGCGCGCAGCCGAAGGGCCGGGCCCTCCTCCTTTCGAGCCGGCGCTGTCGTGGCATGCCCGCGTCGTCGCGGTCAAGGAATTGGCTCCCGGCGACGCCGTCAGCTACCACGGCAGCTACGTCGCCCGCGCGCCCGAGCGGATCGCGCTGCTGGGTGTGGGGTACGCGGACGGGTGGCCGCTCGCCCTGTCGAATCGAGGCCGCGTTCTCCTGCGCGGTAGCTACGCGCCGATCCGTGGAGCGGTCTGCATGGACCTGACGATGGTGGACGCCACGCCGTTCCCAGATCTGCGGGCCGGGGAGATCGCGACGCTCATCGGCCGTCAGGACGATGCCCGCCAGTCCGCGGAAGACGTGGCCGCCGCCGCCGGCGGAATCGCGTACTCGATTTTGACGGGGATCGGCCGCCGCGTTCGCCGGAACGTGCTGGAGGAGGATCGATGACCGAGAGCAGATTCCGCGAGCGCAGGTCGGCTCATCGCGACGAGACCGATGCGGAGCCCGCCGCACCGGCGGCGCCTACCGACGTGTCCGACGCGCCGGCAGCGCCGGCTGTGGAGATCGCCCCTCCGGACGCGGAGCCCGAACCGACCGCGGATCCCGCTTCGGTTGGATCGCCATCCGCGGGGGACGAGATCGCCGCGTACCTGGACCAGATGGCGCAGATGGATCCTCCGGAGCCGTCCTTCCTCGAGCTCATCGGACCGCACATCGAGGAGGCCCTGCGGTATCTCGGAGAGCTTCCTCTGACACCCGAAGGCGAGCGGCGGGTGCTGCCCCGCTGGGCGAAGCGGGAGATCGATCTGCTCGGCATCGTCGAGCAGCGGACGCAGGGGAACCTTCCGCCCGACGAGCAGGAGTACCTCCGGCGGGCTCTGGACCATCTGCGGACGATGTACCTCAAGGTGAGCCCGTGAGCGAAGCGCACGTGACGCTCGAATCGCTGGCGAACGAAGCGCGAGCGCGGGCCTACGCTCCGTATTCCGGCTATTCGGTCGGCGCCGCTCTCGAAGCCGCCGACGGAAGCGTCTTCACCGGATGCAATGTCGAGAACGCATCCTACTCCGTCACCTGCTGCGCCGAGCGGAGCGCGCTCTTCGCCGCCGTTTCCGCCGGTGTCCGATCGTTTCGCAGGATGGTAGTGACGGCGGGGGGAAGCGAGCCCTATCCCTGCGGAAGCTGCCGGCAGGCGCTGGCGGAGTTCGCCCCGGAGCTCGAGGTGATCGTCGTCACCGACGACGGCTCGAGACACGAGTTCACCCTCGATCGCCTCCTGCCCCATCCGTTCCGCTTCACGAAAGGGCAGCCATGAAGATGGGTCGCGTGATCGGCGCGGTAGTGGCCAGCCGCAAGGACGAGAAGCTTCAGGGCCTCAAGCTCCTCGTCGTGCGCAACCTGGATCTCGAGATGGCGAACGAGAAGGGGTACGTGGTGGCCGCCGACGCGGTCGGCGCCGGAGCCGGGGAGGTGGTGCTCTACGCCACCGGCTCATCCGCGCGGCAGACCGCCCTCACCGACGGCCGTCCCGTAGATGCGGTCATCATGGCGATCGTCGACGAATACGACGTCGGCGGTGCGGTGACCCGCGCGACATGAGCTTTGTCCAGGCACATCGATGGAGGGCGCTGGCTCTCGGATCCGCGCTCTTCGTCGCAGCCTGCTCGGAGGACGGCGCCAGCCCCGTCGGGGTGGAGCTGCTCCCCGGCGGAATCCTGGCGGGGGGCGTCCAGTCCCTGGCACTTAAGGACTTCAGCCGCGCGCTGGACTACGAGATCTTTCCGTCGGATCGCGCGGAGAGCGAGCGCCTCGTCACCGCGCTCGACTGGCCTGAAGACCCGGGATTCGCCAGCCGCGCACTGTTCCAGTTCAGCTTCGAGGCGTTCGATTCGCTGCCCGTCGACGTGGAGGTCGTGGAAGCTCAACTGCGGCTGACGTACAGTCCCACGCCCGCCTCGCCGGTGACCTTCACTGTCCACCGCGTTACGAGCGAGTGGGACGAGGAGGCGGCGACCTGGGAGCGGCGACTCCTGGGAGCCTCGTGGTCCCAGCCGGGCGGGGACTTCGACCCGGAACCGATCGCGGAGATCACGATCGGACCCGGACAACCGGACTCCGTGCGGGTCGACTTCCCCCTCGATCTGATCGCGGACTGGCGTTCCGGCGCGGTCGAGAACCATGGGGTGATCCTCGTCCAGCAGACTCCCGGAGAGATGGTCGCCTTCGCCTCCCGCGGCGTCGGGGGCACGAACCGGAACGGCCCCCTTCTCGACGTCGAAGTCGAGTTTCCAGGCCCCGGTGCGGCGGCCACGATCCTGGCTATCGGGGACGTCTTCATCGTCGACGACGAGGCGTCGCTGGCGTCCGACGGGGGGCTGGTCGTGAACGGCGCGGAGCCCGTGCGGAGGATCTTCCTCGACCCGGACATCGACGCGATCCCTGACGGGGTGACGATCGCCGCGGCGAGGCTCGTCCTGACGATCGACGAAGCGCGGGTGCCGGGCGACACCCTCACGGTCCTGGCGCGCCAGGTGCTGTCGGACTTCGTGGGCGAGAAGACGGTGCTCAGCTCGGTCACGCCCGCCACGGTCCTGGGCGCCGCGGTGGTGCCGCCGGGGGCCGCCTCCGGCGACACGCTGTCGTTCGAGTCCCCATCCTTGACGCGGCTCGTGCGGGAATGGATCCGCGACCCCGATTCGCGGCTCGGATTCGCGCTCACCATGTTCGACGAGCGGAGTGTCTTCGGCGGGGTGCGGTTCTTCGGGCCCGACGCGCCGGCGGACGTGCGTCCCCGGATCCGGCTCCTCTATATCCCGCCCTCCGATCCGGGCCTTGGAGAGGATTCCCCGTGACCCGCTGGTTGCCGCTGCTCCTCGTTGCGATCGCAGTCCCCGCCGCCGGGCGCGCGCAGGAGAGCGTGTTCAACCTGCCGGCCTTCGCCGTCCCCGAGGAGGGCTCCACGATCCGCTCCCGATCCCTGGGCGGCGCGGGGAGCGGAGTGACCGGCGACGTCTTCTCGCTGGCCAATCCGGCGCCGATCGCGCGATTCCGGCGGGCCGGCCTGTATCTCTCCCTCATCGGACAGAACGTGACCGTCGACGGCGAGGACGCCACCGGAGACTTCACGGACGTGATGTTTCCGATGGCCCAGATCGTGATCCCCGCCTGGGAGGGGAGCGTGTTCGGAGTCGGGTATTATCAGTTCGTCGACTTCGACACCGATCTCGAAGCGACGGTGGAGTTCGAGGGAGACAGCATTCCCGTGGAGCTGGAGTCCACGGGGGGCGTGTCCGTGCTGTCGCCCGCGGTCGCCTACTCCTTCGACGCGGCGACGCAGGTGGGCATATCCGCCGACTTCTATCTCGGATCGCGCGAGATCGTCCGCGTGGTGGACCTCGAGGATCTGAGCGCGGGGGCTCTGGCGGCGAGCGACAGCCTGTCGCGCGACTTCGGAGGGATCGGATTCACGGTCGGGCTCGAGCGCGCCATCGGGCCGAAAGTCCGCGTGAGCGCGGCGTACCGGCACCGCCCGACGATCGAGAGCGAAATCACGCAGGCCGCGGACGACGCTCTTGAGGGCGTGCGATCGGAGTTCGACCTCCCGGGCGAGGTCATCCTCGGCGCCGCCTGGCAGCCGTCTCCGGGGCTCGTCGCCACCGCGGGCTACCGCCGGTCGTCGTGGTCGTCGTTCGACCTCGAGGGCCTCGAGAGCGTCGGGTTCGGGGACGCGGTCGAGGTGGGCGGTGGCATCGAATACGCTTCGGCCGTCGAGCGGGCGATGGTTCTTGGCCCGCAGGCGCCCTTGCGGCTGGGCTACCGATGGCGCCGGCTACCGCTCGAGATCGATGGCGACCCGGTCACGGAATGGGTCGCATCCCTGGGGTACGGTCGCACTCTCGGCGCGGCCGGACGGAGCGGAGTGGACGTGGTCGTGGAATACGGCCAGCGCGGCTCGCTGGACGATCACGGCCTCGAGGAGTCGTTCCTGCGTCTCGGCGTGGGGTTCAGGACCTTCGAACAATGGCGCCGCGATCGTCCCGACAGCTGATTGACATGATCGGAGGCGGCGTCTAGTTTCGCCGCTTCGCACCGCTCTTCCAGGACCATCGCTTGCCTTCGCGGCCTCGCTCCGGCGCGCTCGTCGAGGACCTTATGCGACGCAACATCCAGATTCGCTGGCTCATCGTGGGCCTCACCATCCTCGCGTCGGCCTGGTTCCTGTGGCCGACCTATCGCTATTACACGATGTCGCCCGATCAGCGTGCCGCTCTGCAGGAGCGTGATTCGAACGAGTGGGATCGCCTCACCGAGGGTGCGATCCAGCTCGGGTTGGATCTCCAGGGCGGCATGCACCTGGAGCTCGAGCTGGACGATACGGGGAACTCCTTTACCGGCGAGGAGCAGAGCGACGCGATCGATCGCGCGCTCGAGATCATCCGCAACCGGGTCGACCAGTTCGGTGTCTCCGAGCCGCTGATCCAGAAGGTCGGCGACGATCGGATCATCGTGGAGCTGCCGGGAATCCAGGACGAAGAACGCGCCAAGACCCTGGTTCAGCAGGCCGCGTATCTGGAATTCCAGCTCGTGGTCGACGGCCAGGACGCGATCGACCAGATCCGGGCGGTCGACGCCGCCCTGGCGGGCCGGAACGTCCGGGCCCCGGCGGAGCCGGCGGCCGGCGCGGACTCGTCCGCCGCCTCGGACACCACGATGGCCGTGACCGCGGACACGGCAGAGGGACAGTCCCTCGAGGAGCTGACCGGGGCGCAGGAGACCGCACCGGCGGATACCTCCGGCGTGGCCGAGCTGGCAGGCGGCGGTGACCGGCCGCTCTCGTCGCTTCTTCAGACGATTCCGCGAGGGAGCGACCAGAACGACTTCCTCGTCCCGGATAACCGGGTCGCGGATGTCGAGGCGATGCTCGCAGACTCGGCCGCGCAGCTCGCCCTCACGCCCGGCTACGAATGGCTGTGGAGCGGCGAAGCCGAGACGTTCTCCGACGGAAGGTCCTACCGGAGCCTCTACATCGTGCACGCCGAGCCCCTGATGACGGGCGAGGCCGTGGCTACCGCCAGCGCCGGCTTCGACACGCAGTTCACGAGCCAGCCCATCGTTTCCCTGGAACTGACCGCGGACGGCGCGCAGCAGTTCGCCGACATCACGCGCGCGCATGTGAACGAGCGGCTGGCCATCGTACTGGACGACGTCGTCCGCATGGCCCCGAACATCAATCAGCCGATTGCGAACGGTCAGGCCCGCATCGAGGGGTTCGAAGCGGTCGAGGAGGCACGCGACATCGCGATCGTCCTGCGAGCCGGCGCCCTTCCCGCGCCGCTGCGGATCATCGAGGAGCGCACCGTCGATCCATCACTGGGAGCCGATTCCATCGATTCCGCGAAGATCGCCGGTCTGCTCGGCGTGATCGGCGTGGTGGCGTTCATGATCTTCTACTATCGAGCCTCGGGCCTGGTGGCCGATGTCGCGCTGCTGCTCAACGTCGTCCTGATCCTGGCGGCGCTGGCGGCGTTCGGCGCCACGCTCACGCTGCCTGGTATCGCCGGGCTCATCCTCACCATCGGCATGGCGGTCGATTCCAACGTGCTGGTCTTCGAGCGCGTGCGCGAAGAGCTGGCTCTCGGCAAGACCGTAAGGGCCGCGCTCGACACCGGATTCGATCGCGCCCTGGTCACGATCCTCGACTCTCAGATCACGACCCTCATCGCGGGCGCCGTTCTCTTTCAGTTCGGCACGGGCCCGATCAAGGGCTTCGCGGTGGTCCTGACGATCGGCATCGTCTCCTCGATCTTCACGGCGGTGTTCGTGACGCGAACGATCTTCATGACCTGGTTGAACAAGTTCTCGCCTACGAGGTTGAGCATATGATGTGGCTGTTCAAGGACGCGAACTATCCGTTCCTCCGATTCAAGAACTGGGGCTACGCGATCTCGATCGGCTTGACTCTCCTGGCCGTTGCCGTGGTCGTGGTGCGCGGCGGCTTGAAGTACTCGATCGACTTCACGGGCGGCACCCTGATGCAGCTCGAGTTCGATGAGCCCGTCGAGAGCCAGGCGCTGCGCGAGGCCCTGGCGGACATGGAGGAGCTGAAGTCGAGCGAGGTCCAGCGCTTCGGCGACATAAACGACTTCGTGATCCGGGCCCAGGTGCCGCCCGGTCAGGAGAATGCCTTTCGCGACCGGATCGAGGCCCAGCTCCGGGGGGCTCCGCAGCTGGAGGGGAAGAACTTCCGGGTGGTCCGCGCGGAGGCGGTGGGTCCAAAGATCGGCGACGAGCTCAAGGGGCAGGCCCTCCGGGCGATCCTCTATGCCATGGCGCTCATCATGATCTACGTCGCGTTCCGGTTCGACTTCAAGTTCGGCCTTGCGGCCATCATCGCGACGTTTCACGACATCGTCATGTCGGTGGGGATCTTCGCGCTCGTGGGCAAGGAGATCTCCCTGGCCGTCGTGGCCGCGTTCCTCACCATCGTCGGCTACAGCCTGAACGACACCATCGTCGTGTTCGACCGCATCCGGGAGAACCTGCGCTCGATGCGTCGGGAGTCGTATGCCGAGGTCGTGAATACCTCCGTGAACCAGACACTCTCCCGCACGATCATCACCGGCGGCGCCACGCTCATCGTGTTGCTCTTCCTCTTCTTCATGGGCGGCTCGGTGATCCACGACTTCGCCTTCGCGCTGCTGATCGGCATCCTGATCGGTACGTACTCGTCGATCTTCATCGCCGCCCCGCTGGTCCTCGAGTGGCATCGCCGGTTCGAAGAGGGGCGCGCCCCGGCGACCGGCGCCCGCAAGACGAAGGTCGGCGCGCGCCGGTGACCTGAACCGGTCTCGGCGAGCGCCTGGTATCGCCGCGCATGTCGGTCAGCCTCTATTTCGATTCGCACTGCCACCTGCAGGACGCGCGCTTCGATCCCGACCGGCACGAAGCGATCGCGCGTGCGTGGGAGGCGGGGGTGCGGGAGATCGTCGTCATCGGATCCGATCCCGAGAGCGCGGCACAGGCCCGCGCTCTGGCGACGGCTTCCGCGGACCAGGAAATGCGGCCCCGGCTCTGGTTCACCGCCGGGCTGCACCCGCACGAGGCCTCGCGGTGGTCGCCGGAAACCCGCCGCGCCGTGGTGGCGGAGCTCGATCGCGGAGCGATAGCGGTCGGCGAGATCGGCCTCGACCATCACTACGACAACAGCCCCCGCGCCATTCAGCGCATCGCCTTCGCCGACCAGCTCGCCATCGCGCGCGAGCGTGACCTGCCGGCGGTAGTCCATTCGCGGGACGCCGAGGAGGACACGCTGAAGATCCTGGACAACTCGGGGATATCCCCCGCCAGGGTCGTGCTCCACTGCTTCACGGGCTCCGCGTACATGCTCGGGGAAGCGGTGGAACGGGGGTTCTACGTCTCCTTCTCGGGCATCGCCACCTTCGGTTCCTTCGACGCCGCGGCGCTCGTGCCCCCCGTACCCGTGGACCGTCTGCTGGTCGAGACCGATGCTCCCTACCTCGCCCCCGTCCCGCACCGCGGGCGCCGCAACGAGCCGGCCTTCCTTCCGGCTACCGTGTCGGCGCTGGCGGATCGCCGCGGGGTGCCCGACGCCGTTCTCGCGGCCGCGACGCGCGCAAACGCGCAGGCCTTCTACGCACTGACGTGAGGCCCAAGCGGCGCCTCTTCGTCCGGGCGTTCGAAGCACCCGACCTGTTCGAGCTGTTCCTCGTGGCTTCTGTGTCCACGGTCCTGATCGTGCGCCTGGCGCTCCACCTGGCGGGGTACCCCTCGGTGGGAGGAGACCTCCTCCACTTCGCGCACGTCCTGTGGGGCGGCCTCCTCATGCTCGCCGCTCTGATCACGGCGCTCTCGTTCCTGGACCGGCCCGCGATGCAGATCGCGGCGGTCGTCGGGGGCATCGGTTTCGGACTCTTCGTCGACGAGATCGGCAAGTTCGTCACGCGCTCGAACGACTATTTCTTCCAGCCCGCGGTCGCGATCATCTACGTCGTGTTCGTCGTCGTGTTCCTGATCGTTCACACGATCCACCGGCCGCGGACGAGCACGTCCGAGGAATACCTGCTGAACGCGCTGAAGGAGCTCCAGGAGCTGGCACGCGGCGACCTCGACAAGCGCGAGATGGAGCGCGCGCAGGAGTACCTGTTGCGCAGCGATCCCGCGCATCCGCTGGTGGCGCCGCTCAGGAGCACGCTCGAACGGATCGAGCCGTTGCCGTGGCTGGGGTTTCCGGTCTGGCGGCGCGCCCGGAGCCGCGTGAGCGAAAGCTATCATCGCCTGGCCTCGGCGCGGGGCTTCGACGCCGCGGTCATCGCGTTCTTCGTCGGACAGCTGCTGCTCAAGCTCGCCTACGGCGCGATGCTGATCTTCGTCGTCGGTCTCGGTTGGCGGCAGGTGTTGGACATCCGCTTCGTGGGCCGCGTGGCCGAGCGGATGGTCGAGCTCTCGCCGCTGGAGGTGGCGCAGCTCGCGGCGTCCGGCCTGGCGGGCTGGTTCGTCCTGATGGGGGTGGTGCGGATCGGCGTCTCGCGCGTCGCCGCGTTCCGCATGTTCGAGCGCGCGATCGTCACCTCGATCCTGCTCGTGCAGGTGTTCAGCTTCTACAGCGAGCAGTTCGCGGCGCTGGTCGAGCTCATCTTCAACCTGACGATCCTGGCGTTCGTGCGCGCCGCGATCACCGCCGAGGAGGCGCGCGAGGCGGAAGCGAGGCCGCCGGTGACGGGGCCCCCGTCCGCGGCGGTGCCCCGCCCTCGCGATTCCCGCTAGCTTCGACTCCTTCATGTCGCATCCCTACCTCGATCTGCTCGCGGAGCGCGTGCTCGTCTTCGACGGGGCCATGGGGACCAGCATCCAGGCGCTGGACCTCACGGCTGCCGACTTCGGCGGGCCTGCCCTCGAGGGATGCAACGACAATCTCTCGCTCACACGCCCCGACGTGATCGCCGCCATCCATGCCTCGTTCCTTGAGGTGGGATGTGACGTCATAGAGACCAACTCGTTCAGGGCCAACAGGTTCGCCATCGAGGAATATGGTCTGTCGGAGAGGGTCGTGGAGCTCAACCGGGAGGCGGCCAGGATCGCGCGGGCGGAGGCGGAACGGTTCTCGACTCCCGGCCGGCCG
>DASSBK010000159.1:0-2982 GCA_035698825.1 Gemmatimonadota bacterium | reverse complement strand
GCGACCACGCTCGGCCGGACCCGCGTCCACCACGATCTCGTCGGCCGTCCCGCGCGGGACCACGCCCGAACGGCGAGCGATCACCACGGCGCCGGAGTCGCGAGCGACCTTCTCCTCGAGTCCGGTGCCGACGAGCGGCGTCCGCGGATTCAGGAGCGGCACGGACTGCCGCTGCATGTTCGAGCCCATGAGCGCGCGGTTCGCGTCATCGTGCTCGAGGAACGGGATCAGCGCCGCCGCGATCGAGACGAGCTGCTCGGGCGCCACGTCCATGTAGTCGATCCGGTCGGGCGGCACGAGCGGGACATCGCCCTGCTGGCGGCACAGCACCAGGTCGTTGACGAAGGTACCATCCTCGTGGAGGCGCGCGTTCGCCTGCGCGATCGTCGCGTCCTCCTCGCGGTTGGCATCGAGCCACTCGATCTCGCCGGTCACCCGGCCATCCCTGACCACGCGATACGGCGTCTCGACGAAGCCGAGATCGTTCACGCGCGCGTAGCAGGCGAGCGACGTGATGAGCCCGATGTTCGGCCCTTCCGGCGTCTCGATCGGGCACATCCGCCCGTACTGCGAGTAGTGGACGTCGCGCACCTCGAAGCCGGCGCGCTCGCGCGTGAGCCCGCCAGGGCCCAGCGCCGAGAGGCGGCGCTTGTGCGTCAGCTCGGCCAGCGGGTTCGTCTGGTCCATGAACTGCGAGAGCTGCGACGAGCCGAAGAAGGCCTGGATCACCGCGCTCACCGTCCGCGCGTTCACCAGGTCGTCGAGCGTGATCTTCTCCGGGTCGGTATTGATCGACATACGCTCCTTGACCAGACGCGCCATGCGCGAGAGGCCGACGGAGAACTGATTGGCGATCAGCTCGCCCACCGAGCGGATGCGGCGGTTGCCCAGGTGGTCGATGTCGTCGGTGTATCCCCTCCCCTCGTGCAGCTCCACGAGGTAGCGGATGATCGCGACGAAGTCGTCCTTGGTGAGCACCGTCTCGTTCGCCGGCGTCTTGAGGCCCAGCCGCTGGTTGATCTTGTAGCGCCCCACGCGGCCGAGGTCGTAGCGCTTGGGCGAGAAGAAGAGCCGCTCGAGGGCGACGCGCGCCGTCTCGAGGTTGGGCGCATCCCCCGGGCGCAGCAGGGAGTAGATCTGCGTGAGCGCCTCCCCCTCCGGCGTCCAGTCCTTGGGCGGCGGCGTCTTCGAGGGACGCTGCGTGGGATCCTTCGCCAGCGTGTTCTTGATCAGCGTGCTCTCCGCGCGTCCCGAGGCGACGAACACCTGCACCTTGTTGACGCCGCCCTTGCGCAGCTTCCTGATCAGGGTGTCGGTGAGCTGCTGCCCGGCGTCGGCCAGCACTTCGCCCGTGTCGGGATCCACCACATCCACCGCGAGCGTGCGGCGCACCACGCGCTCGCCGCGCTCGATCGCGTCCGCCTCGTCGCGCAGGTCGATGGTCATGTAGGACGCGAAGACCTTCACCGAATCGATGCCGAGCCGGCGCAGGCGGTTGTACACCTCGGGGGTCAGCTCATCCCCCTCCTTCACGACCAGATCGGCCTCGGCGCGCTCGCGCTCGGCGCGCGCCTTCTTCGTCTTGGCCTTGGGCGCGTCCGGGTCGGTCTCCTCGCCGGCCAGCGTGATGTCCTCGGCGATGATGGCGCCGAGCACCTCGCGCTGGTCAACGCGGCTCTCGAGCTTCCGGGTGAGGTCGAGGTCGCGAACGGCGAAGAAGAGACGGAGGATGTCCGAGTTGCTTCCGTAGCCGAGGGCGCGCAGCAGCGCGGTGGCCGGGAACTTCTTCTTCTTGTCGATGTGGACGTAGATCACGTCGTGGATGTCGACCGTGAACTCGACCCACGAACCGCGGAACGGGATGATCCGGGCGGAGATCAGCCGCTGCCCGTTCGGGTGCGTCGATTCCTCGAAGACGACACCCGGCGAGCGGTGCAGCTGGCTGACGATCACCCGCTCGGCACCATTGATGACGAAGGTGCCCAGGGGAGTGAGCAACGGCAGCTCGCCGAGGTAGACTTCCTTCTCGATGATGTTGCGCGGCCGCTTGACCCCATTGACCTCCTCGTTGACGACGAGCTGGAGCGTCGCCTTGAGGGGGGCGGAGTAGGTCATGTCGCGCTCGATGCACTCCTCGACGCTGTACTTGGGCTCGCCGAGGGAGTAGCGGACGAACTCCAGCGAGTAGTTCTCGTGGACGTCCGTGATGGGAAAGAGGTCCTTGAACACGCGCTCGAGCCCCACGTCCTCCCGGTCATGGGCGGCCGCGTCCAGTTGCAGCAGCGCCTCGAAGGCGCGCGTCTGGATGTCGAGGAGATGGGGCATCTCCATCCCCTGCTCGAGCTTGTTGAACGACAGTTGCTTCAGCATTTCTGGCATGGATCACCCGCGCGCAGACGAAAAACGGCCCCACCCCCCTCGCCACGCGAAATGTCGCGGCTGGGGGTGAAGCACCGATATGCCTTCAGTTGTGTGTGCGACTCTGGTTTTGAAACCATTCGCGCCGGGATCAAGAGACAGCCGGCAGCCGGAGCCGATGTTATACACGGCTGGCCGCCCGGCGGTTCCAGACTCGGGAAGCGGGAAGCGCTTCGCCGCGGGAACCGGGAAGCGAAGCATCCCAGGCAGTGAGGACCATGCCCCACGCGCCGTTCCGCCTCCCGCTTCCCGCAGGCCGCCGCCAAGGGCGGCGGCCGCTTCCCGCTTCCCGAGCCTACTTGACCTCCACGGTCGCGCCCTGCTCCTCGAGCTTGGCCTTGAGCTGGCTGGCCTCTTCCTTCGAGACGCCGGACTTCACCGTGCTCGGCGCGCTGTCGACCAGGTCCTTGGCCTCCTTCAGGCCCAGGGCGGTGGCCGCGCGGACGACCTTGATCACGTTGATCTTGTTGGCGCCGAAGCTCTCCAGGATCACGTCGAACTCGGTCTTCTCCGCGGGCGCCTCGACGGGGGCGGCGGGGCCGGCGGGGGCGGCGACGACAGCCG
>DASSBK010000158.1:0-15498 GCA_035698825.1 Gemmatimonadota bacterium | reverse complement strand
ACCGAGGTCGAGGGCGGCATCCTCCACATCGACAGCGAGGAGGACCTGCACTCGCGCGAGCCGATTCGGATCGCGATCGGGGTCCCCGACCTGGACGGCGTCCATTCCGCCGGCAGCTCGGACGTCGCCGTCCGGGACGTGCGCTCCGAGGCGTTCGACGCCCACGTCTCCGGCTCGAGCGAGCTGACGGCGGACGGCGACTTCGGCGACCTCTCGGCCTCGATCTCCGGTTCCGGAGAGATCCACATGACCGGGACCGCCGATGGGATCGACGGCGACATCTCGGGCTCCGGCGAGCTGGACCTGCTGGAGGTCCGGGCCCGTTCGGCGCGCATCGACGTGTCGGGAAGCGGCGGCGCCACGGTCCAGGTCTCCGAGCGGCTCGATGCCAAGGTCAGCGGCTCCGGCGATGTCCGCTATCGCGGCCAGCCCGTGGTCCAGGCGGACGTCAGCGGATCGGGCGACGTCGAGCGGATCTGAAGCGCGCCCGGAGGTCGACCTCAGGACCGATCGATCTCGAGCTCGAGGGTCGATCCGCAGGCCGCGGCCCATCTTCGGATGAACGCCACTGTGGGGTTGGATTCCCAGGCCTCCGCCTGGCTCACGGCCTGCTGGCTGATGCGGAGCCGTCGCGCCAGTTCGCGCTGCGTGAGGCCCGCCTTCTCGCGTGTCTCCCGCAGAAGGTATCCCGGGGGGAGCTCCTCCCAATCGGGGAGCATGCCCCACCGCCGCAGCGTGGACCATTCGAGGAAGTCCCGCGGCTTCCTGCTCTTCAACCCACGCGGTAGCGGTGGCAGCGCACGCGGCGGTGGCGCCGAGAAACGCCTCATGGGTCTCGTCTTGCCCATTCTCTGAGCTCCGTCTCCGTCGGCTGCGCTCCACATTCCGCGAGGCGGGTCACCTCCAGCAGCGCATCCGTCACATGTTCTGCCCGGGCTCGGTTCTCCAGCCGCGGACGATCCAGCCTGCTTTCCGTAGCGAGATACAAGAGGTACGCGTTAATTCCATGTGCTTCGGACTTCCAGAACTTCCATGCCGCCAGCCGGTCGACGAGGGCGTCCTCCGGGCTGATGACTAGCACGACGTTCGCGAACGCATCGAGCTCGACCGTCTCGACCCCGGGCTCGAGCGACCGTCCCGGGAATTCAATGAATATCTGCGCCCCTTCGTGCTTCCAGTGGCGTCCTGTCTTCCGGAAGCCTGCCTCCTCGAGCAGATCTCTCGCGGCTTCGTTCAACTCGCCTACGAAGTCGAGGTCCCCCGTCGTATACGCTCCCCCGGTGAAGAGCTCGACCGCTCCCCCACCTACCAGGATGGGGGTGAGCGAGCGATCCTCGAACCCCGACTGGAACCACGCGACGAGAGCAGCCGTCCTTTCGGGGCCCGGGTCCAAACCCGCCGCTTCCGCAAAATCCATACTCTCAGGATACCTTCGAGGCCGCCAAATAACAAGGTATAGATTGTGCGCGCGTCTACGCGGAAACGTGTAGCCTGCCCTCGCAGAGGGGCGCGGCTCAACCTCGAACCCGCTCAAAACCCAGAAGACCCCGCAATTGTCATCGGGTCCGGAGAACAAGACACTTGAGGTACTCGGTCTCCGGCACGTTGAGGAGGATCGGGTGGTCGGGCGACTGCGTCCGCATCTCGAGGAGCTCCACCGTGCGGCCCGCGTCGCCCGCGGCCTCGACCACGATCTCGAGCAGCATCTCGCGCGTCACGTGGTAGGAGCACGAGCAGGTGACGAGGATACCACCCGGCTCGAGGCACTTGATCGCCCGCAGGTTGATCTCCTTGTAGCCCCGGCGGGCGCCGGGCAGCGACTTCTTGTTCTTGGCGAAGGCCGGCGGATCGAGGACGATGGCGCCGAACCGCTCGCCGGCGGCGTCCAGCTCGTGCAGCCGATCGAAGACGTTGGCCACCGTCCAGGTCAGATTGTGCGCGCCGTTGGCGGCGGCGTTCGCCCGCCCGCGGGTCGCCGCGTCCTCCGAGCTCTCGATGGCGTCGACCCGCCCCACGTGCGGCGCGAGATGGAGGGCGAATCCGCCCTCGCCGGCGAACGCGTCCAGCGCACGCTCGGCGCCGGCCGCCCAGCGGGCCGCGGCGCGATAGTTCTCCTGCTGGTCGAGGAATGCGCCTGTCTTCTGGCCGTGGAGGAGATCCACGAAGAAGGTCCGGTCGCCGATCGTCACCGGGAAGGGCTCCGGCGCCGCTCCGTGCCAGACCTGCACACCGGTCTCCAGTCCCTCTAGGCGCCGGACGGAGACGTCGTTCCGGGCCACGACCGCGCGCGGCGCCAGCCGCTGGACCAGTAGCCGCGTCCAGACGGCGGCCCATCGCTCGGCGGCCGGGGTCAGCGTCTGCACGCTCAGGCAGTCGGCGTACTGGTCGACGATCAGGCCCGGCCACTCGTCGGCCTCGCCGAACACGATCCGCCTGGCCGGGCCCATCGAGCCGGCACGCTCCCGCCGCGCGAGCGCAACTTCCAGACGCGAGGCCCAGAACTCCTCGTCGACCGGTACGTCCTCCCAGCGCACGAACCGCAGCGAGATCAGGGACTCCTGCGACCACTCCGCGCGCCCCAGTGGCCGCCCGGCGGGATCCACCACGCGCACGATCGTCCCGTTCTCGAGCGTGTCGGGGAGGACGAGGACGTCGGACCGGTAGATCCACGGGTGGCGGCGCCGCGCGCGGCGCGCCCCCGTCTGCGTCACCGAGACGGTGGCGGAATCGTTTCCTCGTGGAGATGCGGATGCGGGAATATCGGAAGGTCTCCGGGGATCCGGATCACGCCATCGACGTCATGGACCGCAGCCTGGCCACGGTCTCGCCGACCCGGCCGATCGCGTAGTCGATCTCTTCCTCGGTTGTCCACCGCCCGAGGCCGAACCGGATCGTGCTCCTGGCGAGATCGTCGTCCCGGCCGATGGCCTTCATGACGTGCGAGCCGCCCGGCGCCGAGGAACGGCAGGCCGACCCGCTCGAGACGGCGACGTCCTCTAGCGAGAGGAGCAGCGCCTCGCCGTCGACGTGCGGGATCGAGACGCTGAGGTTGTGGGGCAGCCGGTTGTCGACGTCGCCGTTGACGACCAGCTCCTCGATCTCGCGCTCGAGTCCCTCCTGAAGCCGGTCGCGCAGGACCGCGAGCCGCGCCGACTCGGCGGTGCGCTCCCGACCCGCGACCTCGCATGCCACGCCGATGCCGACGATGCCGGGAACGTTGTGGGTTCCCGATCGGAGCCCCCGTTCCTGCCCCCCGCCGCAGAGCGACGGTGCGAGCTTCATCCGGCGCGCGCGGCGTCGCACGTAGAGCGCGCCGATTCCCTTCGGCCCGTAGAACTTGTGCCCGCTGATCGCGGCCAGATCCACGTCCAGCTCTTCGATGTCGAAGGGCACTTTGCCTACCGCCTGCACGGCGTCGGTATGCATCCAGGCGCCGGCTTCGTGCGCGATGGCGGCGATCTCTGCGATGGGCTCGATCGTGCCGATCTCGTTGTTCGCCGACATGATGCTCACGAGGATCGTTCCGTCGCCGACCGCCCTCGCCACATCGTCCGGATCCACCCGGCCCCGCCCATCCACTTCGAGCCACGTCACGCGAAACCCCTCCTCCTCGAGCGTGGCGAGGGGCTCGAGCACGGACTTGTGTTCGATGCGCGCGCTGATGATGTGGTCGCCGTCGCCCGCCGCCCGGCGGGCGCATGCGGCGCCCTTGAGGGCCAGGTTGTTGGCCTCGGTGGCGCAGGAGGTGAATACGATCTCCTCGGGTGTGGCGCCGAGGAGATCCGCCACCTGCCCGCGAGCGCGCTCCACCATCTCCTCGGCCTCGCGGCCGAACGTGTGGCTGCGGCTGGAAGGGTTTCCGAACCTCTCCCGGAAGCAGGGCAGCATCGCGTCGACGACCCGAGGGTCGCACGGCGTTGTGGCGTGGTAGTCGAGGTAGATCGGAAGCTTCATGACGGTCTCGCCGAACCTACAGGGCGGCGCCCAGCTCCGCCAGCGCCTCACGTCGCGATTCGAGCAGCCGGTCGAGCAGCTTCTCCTCGCTCGCGTGGAGGGACGCCCGGGCCGAGTCGAACGCGAATTCGGCCGACTCCAGCGTGGCCGGGGAATCGGCGGACGCCAGGCGATCGCAGAGCTCCCGGTACAGCGGCCCCATGGCATCGGCCACCTCCCACACCCGCGGAAACGACAGCCGGTGGATCGGCGACAGCCCATGCTCGCGCAGGGCTCCGATGTGCTGCGGCGTCATGTACCCCTTGTGGGAGTCGAAGCCGTAGTCCGGCCAGCGACGGTGGCAGTCCACCAGGAGGCGGTCGCGAGCGACCTTCGCGATGATCGACGCCGCGGCGATCGAGCGCACCCGCGCGTCGCCGCCGATGACGGCCCGGTGGGGCACGGGAAACGTGCGCGGCGAGCGGCCGTCGAGGAGCGCGAGATCGAAGTGTGGCGCGAGGCGCGACAGCGCGATCCGCATGGCGAGGAGGCTCGCCTGGTAGATGTTGATCCGGTCGATGACCCGCTCGGAGACGACGCCCACTCCCACGGCGAGGGCCACGCCCCGGATCTCGCGGTCCAGCGCCTCGCGGGTCGCGGAATCGACCTGCTTGGAGTCGTCGAGCTCGGAGACGATCCAGCCGTCGGGGAGGATGACCGCCGCCGCGACCACGGGACCTGCGATGGGGGCCATTCCCGCCTCGTCGACACCCGCCACGACGGCCACGCGCTCGCCCCTCAGGCGCGCCTCCGCCTCCAGCAGCTCGCGCTCGTTGTCGAGCAGTCGTCGCACCCGGGCGCGCTCGCGCTCGGCGGCGCGAATGCGCTCCAGGTAGCGCTCCCCGAGCGCGCGCACGCCGGCTCGCGGATCGCTGAGCAGGTACAGCGCGGTCTGACGCCCGACCGACTGGCGGCGGCTCAGAGTCGCTTGGATTTCGGAAACGGAGAGACGAGCGAGGCGCGCGTCGAGTCCGGTCACCCGATCAGGTGTGTTGCCGTTCCCGGATGCGGGCGGCCTTGCCGGAGAGGTTCCGCAGATAGTACAGCTTCGCCCGGCGGACCTGCCCTTCGCGCACGACCTCGATGTCGGCGATGACCGGCGAGTGGAGCGGGAAGATCCGCTCGACGCCGACGCCGTTGGAGACCTTCCGGACCGTGAACGTCTCGTTGACACCGCCGCCCTTGCGGCGGATCACCACGCCCTCGAAGGCCTGCAGGCGTTCCTTCTCGCCTTCGCGCACGCGCACGTTTACGCGCACGGTGTCGCCCGGGCGGAACGCGGGGAGGCCCTCGCGGAGCTGGTCCTGATCGATGCGATTCGACATGGAAATCATAAGCTATCCCCTGAAGTTGGAGGGTTCAAGGCCTTTCTTCTTCCCGATTCTTGCGCTCGATCAGGTCCGGCCGGCGTTCGCGGGTGAGGCGCTCCGCCTGCTCGGCCCGCCATCTGGCGACTGCGGCGTGATCGCCCGACAGCAGCACCTCCGGGACCTTCATCCCGTTGTATTCGGCCGGCCGCGTGTACGACGGCGGTCCGAGCACCCAATCATCGTGATACGAATCGCCCTGCGCGGAGTCGAAGTCGCCGAGCACGCCCGGCAGCAACCGGACGACGGCGTCGATCACGGCAAGGGCGGCGATCTCTCCCCCCGAGAGGACGAAGTCCCCGAGCGAGATCTCGTCCGTCACCAGCTTTTCCCGCACCCGCTCGTCGACGTCCTTGTAATGGCCGCATAGGAACGTCAGCTGGGGCTCCACCGACAGCTCGACCGCGACCCGGTGCGTGAACGGTCGGCCGCGTGCCGAGAGCAGCACGAAGGGCCGCGGCTCTCGAAGCCCCTCGTACGCCCGGAACACGGGTTCGGGCTTGAGCACCATCCCTCCCCCGCCGCCGTACGGGTAATCGTCGACCTGCTCTCCCTCGCGGACGAACGACCGCAGATCGATCAGATCCCAGGAGAACAGGCCCCGCCGCTTCGCGCGCCCGGTCATCGACTGCTCGAGCGGCTCGGCGAAGTAGCCCGGAAACAGGGTCAGGACGTTGACGTGCACGCGCTTGCCTTCCGATCGCTAGAGCTCCAGCCACCCCGCGGGTGGGGTGACGACGATCCCCTCTTCCTCGACTCGCGCGACGAACTCCCGGACGAACGGCAGGAGCCGTCGGACGCCGCCCGGTTCCCCGATCTCCAGCATCACCGCGCCGGGGGTCTCGAGCACCTCGAGCACCGCCCCCAGCGAGGCGCCCGCTTCGTCGACCACGCTGCGACCGACCAGCGAGTGGAGGAACCACTCGCCCTCCCCGCGCGCCGCCTCGGCCTCTTCCCGCGGCACGAGCAGGTACGATCCCACGTGCTGCTCGGCGTGCGTGCGATCTCCGATCCAGTCCAGGGTCAGGAGCCAGCGGCCCTGGTGCGGTCGCGCGCTCTCGACCGTCACGGCCCGGAGGGCTCCGTGGCCCACGGCCGTGGAGCTCAGAAACAGCCGGCTGCCGGGTTCGAACCGCTCTTCGTTCTCGGTGAGCGGGAACACCGCAACCTCCCCGCGAATCCCGTGCGCCTTGACGATGCGGCCGACCGCGAGGTGCTCCGGTTCGGCCACGCTACTCTCCCGCGGCGTCCTCTGTCGGCTCGTCCACCGTTTCCTCGGAAGCGGGTGCGTCCGTCGCAACGCGCTCTGGCGCGGGCCCCAACTGGATCGCGCCGTGACCACGGAACTCCTGCCAGATCCCCGCCTGCGACAGGAGCGAACGCGCGCTGTCGGTCGGCATCGCGCCTTCCGCCAGCCACTTCAGGGTCTTCTCGCGATCGATGTGGATCGCCACCGGCTCCGTGCGCGGGTCGTAGGTTCCGATCGTGTCGAGGAACCGGCCGTCGCGGGGGCTCCGCGAGTCCGCCACCACCACCCGGTAGAACGGCTGCTTCTTGGCGCCCATGCGCCGCAGTCGGATGCGTACGCTCACGTCTTCCTACCTCCTGAGGAGTTTGGGTCCGAACGCTCCCTTGAGCTGCTTCATCATCTTGTTCATCTCCGCGAACTGCTTGAGGAGCTGGTTGACTTCCTGGACGGTCGTGCCGCTGCCGCGCGCGATCCGCTTGCGCCGGCTGCCGTTGAGGATCTTCGGGTTGCGCCGTTCGGCGGCGGTCATGGACAGGACGATCGCCTCCGTTCGCTTCATGCGATCGGGGTCGACCTTCGCCCCCTTGAGCTGCTTGCCGACGCCCGGGATCATCCCCAGGAGTCCCTCCAGCGGCCCCATCTTCTTGAGCTGCCGCATGGCGGTCAGGAAGTCGTCGAGGTCGAACTGGCCGCGCCGCCCGACCTTGTCCTCGAGCCTGGCCGCCTCCGCCTCGTCGATCGACTCCTGGGCGCGCTCCACCAGCGTCACCACGTCGCCGCGGTCGAGAATGCGGCCGGCCATGCGGTCCGGATGGAAGGCCTCGAGCGCGTCCAGCCGCTCGCCCGTCCCGACGAACTTGATCGGCAGGCCGGTCACGGCGTGGATGGAGAGCGCCGCGCCGCCGCGCGCGTCGCCGTCGAGCTTGGTCAGGATGACGCCGGTCAGCGGGAGCCGGGCGTGGAACGTCTCGGCGATCCGGACCGCGTCCTGGCCGGTCATGCCGTCGGCGACGAGGAGCGCCTCGTCGGGCTCGGCGACGGCGAAGACGCGCTCGAGCTCGGCCATCATGTCGTCGTCCACGTGTAGGCGGCCCGCGGTGTCGACGATCACGACGTTCCGCCGCTCCTCGCGCGCGCGCGCGATGCCGCGCTCGGCGAGTCGCTCCACCTTCTTCTCGCCGCGGTCGGCCAGGACCGGGACGTCGAGCTGCCTTCCCAGCGTCTCCAGCTGGTCGATCGCCGCCGGCCGGTAGATGTCGGCGGCCACGAGGAGCGGGCGGCGATTCCGCTTCTGGAGCGCGCGGGCGAGCTTGCCCGCGGTCGTCGTCTTCCCCGATCCCTGGAGCCCGGCAAGCACGATCACCGTGGGAGGCTGCTTCGCCTCCGCGAGCGGCGCGTGCGCGCCGCCCAGGAGCTCCACCAGCTCGTCGTGGACGATCTTGATGACCTGCTGGGCCGGCGTGACCGACGGGGCGACCTCCTGGCCGCGCGCCTTCTCCTCGACTTTCGCGCAGAACTCCTTCGCGACCTTGAAGTGGACGTCGGCCTCGAGCAGCGCGCGGCGCACCTCGCGCATGCCCTCGGCGATCATCGCGTCGTCGAGGATCCCCCGGCCGCGAAAGCGCGCAAAGGCGCTGTCCAGCTTGGCGCTGAGCTCGTCGAACATCGTGTCCCTGGTGAAGCGTCCCGCGGATCGGCCGGCGCGTGCCGGCGCCCCCTGGTCCAGGTCCTGCCCGGAGAGCGGGGGAAGCGAATAGGCGGAAGAAGATACCGCGGCGGCAGAGTCCCGTCGAGGGACGTCGGTCACGCGGGGGGGGGGCCGGCGGCGCGCGTGAAACCCGGCGGGCGGCCGAACCCGGTTAGAAGCTCGTAATCACCGACATGGCGACGGTCTCGTACCCCCCCATGGACGCCAGCACGTCGCCGGCCTGCTCGAGATCGACGGTGTCTCCGACCATGTCCTCGGGGGCCAGCTTCCCGGATTCGACCATGCCCAGCATCTCGGGGTAGCGGGCGGCCTGCATCCCGAACGAGCCGATCACGCTGAGCTCGCGGAACGCGATCAGATCGACGGGGATGCTGATCTGCCCCTGGTCCTTCTTGTTCGACACGCCGAGCCGCAGGTGGCGCCCTCTCGTCCGGAGGCTGAACAGAGCCGGCAGCGCGGTCTCCGCGGCGCCAAGCGCGTCCACCGACACGTGCGCTCCGCCACCGGTCAGCTCCACGACTTCCGCGGGCGCGTCCGGTCCGGCGGTGACCGTGTGGGTCGCGCCGAGCTTCCGCGCGAGCGCCAGCTTCTCGTCGCTGCGCGACACGGCGATCACGTGGGCCCCGAGAGCCGACGCGATGTTGACCGCCGCCAGGCCCACGCCCCCGCAGGCGAAGACCGCGACCCACTCGCCGGGCCTCACCGCGGCCTGGTCGACGATCCCGTGGTAGGCGGTCATGAACCGGCACCCCAGCCCCGCGGCCGCCTCGGAGGGAATCGAATCGGGCAGGGGTACCAGGTTGACGTCCGCGTTGGCGACCTTCGTCAGGCTCGCGTACCCGCCGCTGAAGTGCATGCTCGGGAGCTGAAGCGAGGCGCACACGTTCTGGTGCCCCGATCGGCAGAACTCGCACGTCCCGCAGCCCTGGCAGAATGGGGCCACGACGCGGTCTCCCCGCTGGAACCCATGGACCTCGCGGCCCACCTCGACCACGGTGCCGCAGTATTCGTGGCCCATGACGCACGGCAGCGTGGGAACGACCCCCACCCACTCCATCCCGCCATTCCAGATCGTGTAGTCCGACCGGCAGATCCCGCATGCCTCGAGCTCGATCACGGCGTCGCGCGGGCCGCATTCCGGGTCCGGCCAATCGCTGTCGATCTTCAGGGGCGCGCCGAACGCTTCCATGACCGCGGCCTTCATGATTGCCTCTCGGGATTGTAAGGACCGACATTTGGGCAGGAGTGGACACGTTCGATACTTTCGAGCGCTGACTTTGTCAAGGACTCGATGCTGATTACGTTCCTTCGATCCGACGCTCGACTCGCGTGCCTCGTGCTGGCCCTGGGATGCCGCGGGCCCTCCTCGCCCGCGAACCGGAGCGCGCCGGCGGAAGTCGACACCATGGCCGCGGCGCCCGAGGGGGGTGCGCCCACGCGAGTCGAGATCGTGGACGTCGATCTGCGCGTGTTCGCGGATGCGCGAATCCACGTGCTTCGACTCGCCGGAACGGCGTCCAGCGTCCGGCCGGGCCAACCCGTCCCGCTCGACGACAAGAACGGGTACACGATCGACGTCGACGGAGCCGAGACGTGGGTCGGCTGGCCGGATCTCTCCGCGATCCTCAACGAGTACACGTTCGCCTTCGACGGCGCGCCCGTCGACGACCTGTCGATCGAGCGCGAGGAGGACGAGGATCAGCGCGACCAGGTGGAGCTCAAGGGCGACCTCGAAGGCGTGCTCGGCTTGCGCTTCGAGATTGAGGGCCGTCCAGAGGTCACACCCGACGGCAGGATCCGGATTCGCACGACCTCGGTCCAGGCCCTCGACATTCCCGTCGAGGGCCTCATGCACGCCCTCGGCCTGGACGCCGCGGACCTCATGGGGAACCTCGAGGATCGAGGGCTCGACTTTGAAGGGGACGACCTGATCCTGGACGCCAGCCGCGCCTTCCCGCCGCCGCGGATGAGTGGAAAGGTGCGCTCCGTGACCGTCGAGGAAGGGGGGATGTCGATCGTGATCGGAGATCCGGACGCCGCACCCGCCGCAGGCAACGCCAACCACCTCTGGTTTCGCGGCGGCACGATCCGGATCGGGCGCATGACGCAGACCGATGCCGATCTGCGGATCCTCGACGCAGATCCGGCCGACCGGTTCGATTTCTTCGCCGACAGCATGGACCAGCAGCTCGCCGCCGGCTACGCCAAGATGCGCACCGACGGCGGGCTCACGATGCACGTTCCGGATTACGACGACATTCCCTGAGGGTCGGGATTCCGGTCCGGCCCCCGGGATGGGGGCCGGAACCGGGTTGCCCGGGCTGCGGGTCTACTGCGGGAAGCCTGGAGCGCCGCCCTGGTCGGCGCCCGCCTCGGGGCGGGGCTGACGGACCCGCGGCGGCTTGCCGAAGGTGTACTGGAACGTCAGGTGCACGGAGCGCGCGTCGAAGCTCCGCTCGGTGATCTGCAGGATGTTGTCGTCGCTCGCCTCGACCCGGAAGCCCATCTGATCGAAGGGGTCGACCACACGCAGACTGAGCGACGCCCGGTCACCGGCCAGCTTCTGCTTCAGCGTCAGGCTCGTCATCTTGAAGCTCGAGAACTTCCCCCGTTCGAACTCCATCGGCGCGCGGTACATGACCATCCCCTGGAGATCGAGTGTGGGCGTGAGCTTCGCGGTCGCGTTCAGGCGCGTGGACCACGTCACCGCGTTCGACGCCAAGCTCGACTCCGAGCCGCCTTCGGTGACCATCTTGAACACGTTGAAGTTCGCCATCCCGTTCAGCCAGCCGCCGTACTCGTAGGACGCGTTGAGATCGGTCCCCCACGAGTCGCCGCTGTCCAGGTTCTCGAAGCTGACCGACGTCACCTCCCTGCCGTCGACGACGTCGTCGGTGTCCACGATGAACCGGATCACGTCCGACGTGTGGCGGTAGAAGGGCGAGAGCTGCAGCGACCCCCAGTCCGCCTGGTGCGTGAAGCCCAGCTCGATCGCATCGGTGTACTCGGGATCGAGCTCGGGATTGCCGATGAAGACGTTCTGCACGTCGAAGAAGAACGGGAATGGATTCAGCTCCTGGCTATCCGGCCGGCGGATGCGGCGTGAGTAGCTGATCTTGGCCTCGTCCGCTTCGGTCAGGTTGTAGCTCATCACGCCGCTCGGGAAGACGCTCCCGTAGCTGAACGGGAAGTTGTCGCCTTCGTCGGCCAGGACGAAGTCGCGCCAGGCATACTCCCCTCGCAGGCCGGCCTGAAGCTGGAGCTTCCCGATCGTGCGGCTGAGCACGCCGTAGGCGGCCTGTACCTGCTCGTCGAAGTCGAATGCATTGCTGAGATCGCTCTCCACCCATTCGCCCGTTCCCAGCTCGTCCTCGAGCACGTGGTAGTCGCGGTCCGTCCAGCGCCCTTCGCCCTTGTAGCCCGCCTCCAGCTTCGTGTTCTGCCCCAGCTGGCGCGTGTAGTCGACCTGGGCCGTCAGCTCCCGCGTCAGGGCGTCCACCTCGCGCAGCTCGCGCTCCGTCTGGGCCACCGGCTCGGCGCCGTCCGTCGGCTCGCGCCAGAGCAGAGTGGAGTTGTCGTCGTCGTCCAGATTGAGGCGCAGCTCCGCGCCGAGCTCGTGCGCGCGGGGCTCGATGGTGCGCTTGAACGCCAGCGTGTAGTCCAGAACCCGGCCATCGCTCTCGCCGTCCTGGACGCGGGCGTAGTGATCGAAGGCCACCCCGTCGGCGTCGAGCTCGGTGTAGGCGTTCCGCGAATTTTCGTCGCGGCCGCGCAGGTTGAACGACAGGATGTTCGTGAGCACGTCCCGATCGTTCAGCTTGTAGTCGATCGTGCTGCTGAGGTTGTGGCCGGCGAAGGTGTTCTCCCCCAGCACGTCCTGCTCGGTGGTGGACAGGAGGACGTCCAGCGGATCGAACCGCAGCCGGTCGTTGATCCCGTCGATGTCGCGCTGCCCGAAATTGAAGCCGTATGTAGTGAACGTCGTCCAGGCGCCGCTCTGATATCCGAGGTTGCCCGACACGTTGTAGCGGTTCGACGGCGAGGCGCCGAGCGTGAGCCCGCCGCTGGTTCCGAGATCGGTGTTCTGCTTGAGCACGATGTTGATGATGCCCGCCATGCCTTCCGGATCGTAGCGCGCGGACGGCGTGGGCACGACCTCGACCCGCTCGATGACGTTGGCCGGAAGCTGCTCGAGGTAGGCGCCCAGTTGATCGCCACTCACCGGAGCGGGCCGGCCGTTGATCTGGACCGCCACGTTCTCGTTGCCGCGCAGGCTGACCTTGCCTTCGGGGTCGACGTTCACCGAGGGCACCGCGACCAGAACTTCGCTCGCCGTCGAGGCCGCTGGCGCCACGTCCTTCGCGCTGTAGCTGTTGCGGTCGGGCTCGATGGCGACCGTCGGGCGCTCGACCGTCACGTCGATCCCTTCCACCGCGACCGGAGACGGCACCATCCGGATCGTCCCGGCGTCCGCGCTCGGAGAGCCGGGGCCGACCGTCAGGTCGCCGCTCCGCAAGGGGTCGTACCCGATCGACGTGATCTGGAGGTAATACGTGCCGGGCGGCAGGCCCGGGACGCGGAACGCCCCGTCCCGGCCGGCGATCGCTCCCGAGATCAGCGCCGAATCGGCCTTGTTGTGGACCGCGACCGAGGCCCCGTAGATCGGGCCACCGTCCGGATCGAGCACGCTGCCGTGGATCTCGCCGCCCGGCTGGGCCGCGGGAGCGCCCTGGCCTGTCGGCACCTGGGCGTGAACGATCGCGACCGCGAAGAGGAACAAACCGAGTGTGACGAACGCTGTGCGAATCATGGATGGCTCACTCGTGGAGAAAATGTGGAATGCCCGGAAGCGGACATGCGACCCGCCGCGCTCCCCCGGAGTCCCTCGTATGACGCTCGAACGGCCCGGAACGTTGAAACAGCACCGCGATCCTCTTTTTTTCGCTGGACCCCGGGTCATGCATAGATGTACTATACATTGAAGTGCTAGGTATGTCAACGCCGGTGCATGCCCGGCCCGCCCCTCTCTGCTTAGAACGAGCGGCCCCCGCAGGATGTTTCAGCGACTAGGTACCGGAAGGTCCGGGCTGCTCCGCGGCCGCGCGGATGGCCTCGATCCGCGACCCGGGATCGCCGCCGTAGACGCCCGATCCGCTCACGAGGACGTCCGCTCCCGCCCGGACGGCGGCAGCCGCGTTCCCCGCGGTGATCCCCCCGTCGACCTGGAGCCAGGGCCGCGATGATCCGGCGGGAAGGCCTTCGATGCGGGCGCGCGCTGTCCGCAGGCGCTCGAGAGAGGCCGGCAGGAAGGCCTGTCCCGCCCAGCCGGGATTGACGCTCATCACGAGGACCAGGCCCGCCACTTCCCAGATCGCGTCGAGAGCGGCCAGGGGAGTGCCCGGGTTCACCGCCACGCCCGGCACCACCCCGAGCTCGCCGAGCCGCTGGATCTGGCGGTGGAGGTGCGGCGCGGCCTCCACGTGGATCGTGATGCCGGTCGCCCCCGCCTCCACGTACTCGTCGAAGTACTGCTCGGGCCGCACCACCATGAGGTGCGCGTCGATCGGAAGCGCGGTCACGCGGCGCACGGCGCGGATGACGTCGGCGCCGAACGTGAGGTTGGGGACGAATTGCCCGTCCATGACGTCGACGTGGATCCAGTCGGCGCCTCCTTCCTCGGCGGCCGACACGGCCTCGGCCAGGCGACCGAGATCGGCCGCCAGGATCGAAGGGGCGATGAGAACGGGGGACCGACGCGTGCTCAGAAGGGCTCGTCTTCCGGGGACTGCGGATCCGGCACGGGGATCTCGGCCGGGCCCTCGTCGGCCGGCCTCTCGTCGAGCGGCGCTCCGTCGGCGGGCGCCGCGTCGCCGGCTCCCGCGTCCGGTACGCCCTGCGGGCGGATCCGCTCGTTCTCCGGCGTCTCCTGGGCGGAACCGTCGACCGGCTCCTCGGCCGCCCTGTTCCCGGACGGAGCTCCACCCGTCACCCGCCCCCGCACCGCCGTCTCCTCTTCGACGCCGAGATGCAGGCGCACCGCCGACCCGGTCGCGATCCGGTGGCCGGCCGCCGGCTCCTGGCCGGTCACGACCACGAGCGCGCTTCCCGCGATGCCCAGCGTGTCCGCCCCGACGGCCGTCACCTCTCCGACCGTCAAACCGAAGATCTCCAGCGTGTCGCGCGCGGCGGCCTGCGGCAGGCCGCGCACGTCCGGCATGTCGACCATCGCCCCGCCCCGGCTCAGCGTGACCACGACCGCCGTGTCCTCTTCGACCAGCGTCCCGGCCGGCGGGTCGGACGCGATGACCAGGTTCTGCGCGACGAGCTCGCTCGGCGCCCGCTGGATGCTCGCGACGTCGATGTCGAGCTGACGCAGGACGGCGCGGGCAGCTTCGAGGTCGAGCCCGAGGAGGTCGGGGATCCGGGTCTGCGGCTCTCCCAGGCTCACGAGCACGAACAGGGTGTCGCCCGCGGCCAGGTAGCTCCCGGGCGGCGGGATCTGGTAGATGACGTCGCCACGGTCCACCCGGTCCGAGTATTGCCTGCCGGTGGCGACCACCTCGTAGCCCGCCGAACGGCCATCGTCCATGGCGCCCTCGATCGACTCGCCGGTCAGGTCCGGCACGCGATGGAGGCGGCTCTCGGCGAGCGTCTCGGGGAGGAGGAAGAGCTGGACGCCGAGATAGCCGAGTGCGCCGGCGCCGACGGTGGCCACGATGAGGGCGATCGGAACCCGCCAGACCGCGCTCCGGCTCCGCTCGACCATCTCTCGACGATCGTGAAAGTCTTTCATCGATCCCTCACGAGGCGCGCGGCGAACATGCCGTCGGCGTCGTCCCGCCACGGAAGCGTGACGAGCCACGGCCCATCTGCGAGGGCCGCGGGGACACGCCCGGCCACGGGGTCCGCATGATACTCGGCGTGATCGTCGAGAAACGCCTGCACCACTCCTTCGTTCTCCTCCGGCTCGAGCGAGCACGTCGCGTACACCAGCGCTCCACCGACCTCCACGCGATCGGCGAGCCCTTCCAGGATCTCGCGCTGGACCGCGGCGAACCGCGCGAGATCCTCCGGTCGCCGCCGCCAGCGGGCGTCGACCCGGCGCCGCAGCACTCCGGTCCCGGAGCAGGGCACGTCGGCCACCACGAGCGGGAAGCGCGCCGCCGTCGGCGGATGGCGCG